>JADCEX010000259.1 GCA_020249825.1 Roseomonas sp. | reverse complement strand
TGCCGCGGCAATCATGCCAACAGCGGGCGTGCGCAAATGATGCACGCCAAAGCCAAGGGCGAGTTCGCCCTTTTCCAACCGGCGGCGCGCAAAGTTAGGAGCGAGTGGCATGGTGTTTCCTCTTTGTGAGTGATGTGAGTTGAAGCCTGATCAGGCCGCACCACCGGGTGCGATCTTGTCCTGGGTTTTTGTCGCGAAATCGCTCGCGTCATGGCGTTCACGCAATTGTTCGGATGGGTCGCCGGTTACGCGGTTGACCATGCGCCCGCGCTTGACCGCGGGGCGAGCAAAGATGGCTTCCGCCCAGCGCTGCACATTCTTGTATTCATGCACGCTCAGGAATTCTGCCGCGCCATAGAGGTATCCGCGCACCAGCCCGCCATACCAGGGCCAAACGGCGATATCGGCAATGGTGTAATCATCCCCACCCAGATAGGGGCTTTCCGCCAAGCGCCGATCCAGCACATCCAATTGCCGCTTGGTTTCCATGGCGAAGCGGTCAATCGCGTATTCAATCTTCACCGGCGCATAGGCGTAGAAATGCCCAAAGCCGCCGCCGAGGTAAGGCGCGCTGCCCATTTGCCAGAATAGCCAGGAAAGGCATTCGGCACGCAAGGCCGGGTCCTTGGGCAGGAAGGCACCAAATTTCTCTGCGAGGTGCACCAGAATCGCACCGCTTTCGAAAACCCGGATGGGTTTCGGGCCGCTGCGATCCAGAAGGGCGGGGATTTTCGAATTGGGATTTACCTCCACAAAGCCGCTGCCGAATTGCTGGCCTTCGCCAATGCGGATCAACCAGGCGTCATATTCCGCGCCCTTGTGGCCAAGCGCCAAAAGCTCCTCCAGCAGGATCGTCACCTTCTGGCCATTGGGGGTGCCCAAGGAATAAAGCTGCATGGGGTGGCGGCCCACCGGCAGTTCCTTGTCATGCGTCGGGCCGGCGATGGGGCGGTTGATATTGGCAAAGCGCCCGCCATTGGCCTTGTTCCAGGTCCAGACCTTGGGGGGCGTGTAATCGCTGGTGCTGCTCATGCGGAGGCTCCTGTGGAATGGGGCCGAGGCTGGCGCGATTGGCCGCAGCGCGCAAGGCTGGTATCGCGGGGCGATCGGGCAAGGGACAGGCGACATGACCATCACCATCCATGGCATCAAGAATTGCGACACCATGAAAAAGGCGCGCGCCTGGCTGGAAGCGGCGGGCATTGCCCATGACTTCCATGACTACAAGACCGCCGGCATCGCGCCTGCCAAGCTGCAAGCCTGGGTGCGTCAGGCGGGGTGGGAGGCTTTGCTGAACCGCGCCGGCACTACCTTCCGCAAATTGCCCGAAGATCAGAAGCAAGGGTTGGATGAGGCCCGCGCGGTGGCGCTGATGCTGGCGCAACCCAGCATGATCAAGCGCCCGGTGCTGACACTTGGCGATAAACTGATCATCGGCTTTGATCCCGCGCGCTATTCTGCCGCATTAAAGGCCTGACGCTGCCGCAAAATCACCATCGCGGCCCCATATGAAGACTGCACAGTTGGGAAGGTTTCGGGGTGGCTGAGGGAATCAACTTCCAGGCCTATAGCGATGCGCTGGTCGTGCTCGGCACGGCGGGCGTGATCGTGCCCCTGTTGCGCCGCATCGGTGTCAGCCCGGTGCTTGGCTATCTTGGGGCAGGGGCAGTGCTGGGGCCGCTCGCGCTTGGGTCCTTCATCAATGAATACCCGCTGCTTTATTGGTTCACGGTGATAGACGCGAAAAGTGTGACCGCGATTGCCGAGCTTGGCGTGGTCTTTCTGCTGTTCCTGATTGGGCTTGAGCTTTCCTTTGAACGCCTGAAGGCGATGCGCCGGCTGGTGCTGGGGCTGGGCGGGCTGCAAATGGCGCTCAGTTTTGTGGCGCTCAGCCTGATTGCGCTGGCGTTTGGCTTCAGCCCCGGCATTGCGGCGGTGCTGGCTGCGTGCCTGGCGCTTTCTTCCACCGCCATCGTGCTGGAATTGCTCGCGCAGCAGGAAAGGCTGCTCACCAGCGGTGGCCGCGCCAGTTTTTCCGTGCTGCTCGCGCAGGATGTGGCGGTGGTGCCGATCTTGCTTTTTATCGGTATCCTCGGCGCCAAGGGCGGCGGTTCCGTATTGCTCAGCATCGCCCTAGCCTTGGGGCAGGCCTTGTTGGTGCTGGCGGTGATTGTGCTGCTCGGGCGCGTGGTGCTGCGCCCGCTATTCCGCCTGGTGGGTGGGCAGCGCTCCGAGGAACTTTTCATCGCCGCCGTGCTGTTCGTGATTGTCGCGACCGGCATCATGGCCGCCAAGGCCGGGCTTTCCATGGCGATTGGCGCCTTTGTCGCCGGGCTTTTGCTGGCCGAGACTGAATATCGCCGCGCCGTGCAGGCGACGATCGAGCCCTTCAAGGGCCTGCTGCTGGGCATTTTCTTCTTCAGCGTGGGCATGAGCATTGATTTCCGCGAAGTGGCGAAGGAACCGGCGCTGCTGCTGGGCCTGGCCTTCGGGTTGATGCTGCTGAAGGCCGGCATTGTTTTTGGGCTGGCGCGGTATTTCGCGCTGACGCGGGCGGCGGCTTTGGAAGCCGCGCTGCTGCTTGGGCCTGGGGGCGAATTCGCCTTTGTCGGTATTGGGCTCGCGACCGGCTTGGCGCTGATTGAACCAGGCCTTGCTGGCTTCATCCTGGCCGCGATCAGCCTGACCATGGCGATGCTGCCCTTGCTTTCGGCGCTGGCGCGGCGCGTGGCGCCATTGCTGGAAGAAGCCCGCCCCAAGGACCCGGAACTGGAAGCCCTGCCGGGCGCGCAGCAGGGCCATGCCATCATCATCGGCTATGGCCGTGTCGGCAAAACCGTGGCCGCGCTGCTCCGCCAGCATGGCTTGCGGCAGATCGCGGTGGATAATGACCCCGCAACCGTGGCCCGCGCGCGCCGGGCGGGAGAGGAAGTGTTCTTCGGCGATGCTGCGCGCCCGGCCTTTTTGCAGGCCTGTGGCCTAGCTTCGGCGCAAAGCGTCATCATCACCATCAATCTTGCGCCGCAGATAGATCAGATTGTCAGCGCCATTCGCGCAGAGCGGCCGGATTTGCCGATCATTTCCCGTGCGCGGGATGCTGCGCATGCGCGCCACCTTTATGCGCAGGGCGTGAGCGAGACGGTGCCGGAGACGATTGAAGCGAGCCTGCAGCTTTCGGAAGCAGCACTTGTATCGCTTGGCGTGCCGATGGGGCGCGTGATTGCCTCTATCCATCAAAAACGCGCTGATTTCGCTGAGGAATTGCGCAGCGCCGCGCGGGGGGGCTAAGCATTTTCAAGCCAAGCGGTATCGCTTGGCGACTCGGAAAATGCGCTCAAAATATGTTGTTAGAACCTGTCGGATGCGCCATCGCGCATCGAACAGGTTCTATTCCCGCGCGGGGGGCATTCAGGATAGCTTCTTCTTCAACACATCATTGACCAGCGCAGGATTGCCCTTGCCCTGCATGGCTTTCATGGTCTGGCCGACAAAGAAGCCGAATAGCTTGTCCTTGCCGGAGCGATATTCAGCGACCTTATCGGCATTGGCGGCCAGCACCTGGTCAATCACAGCTTCAATCGCGCCGGTATCCGTCACCTGCTTCAGGCCGCGTTCTTCCACAATGTCGCCCGGCGCGCGGCCGGTTTCCACCATGGCTTCGAACACTTCCTTGGCGAGTTTGCCGGAAAGCGTACCATCGGCCATCAGATCCAGCAGCGCGCCAAGATCAGCCGCACTCACCGGCGGTTCGGCGATGGAGGTTTTGGTGCGGTTGATGGCGGCGAAAAGATCGCCCATCACCCAATTCGCTGCCTGCTTCGCATCCCGGCCTTTGGCGACAGCCTCAAAATAGGCCGCGGTTTCGCGTTCCAGCGTCAGCACATGCGCGTCATAGGGCGTGATGCCGTAATCGCGCACATAGCGTGCGCGGCGCTGATCCGGCAGTTCCGGCAAAGCGGCCTTCAGGCTTTCCACGAAGGGCGCATCAATCACCAAAGGCGGCAGGTCAGGGTCCGGGAAATAGCGATAATCATGCGCATCTTCCTTGGACCGCATGGAACGCGTAATGCCGCGGCTTGTATCGAAAAGCCGCGTTTCCTGATCCACCGTGCCGCCTGATTCCCACACCTCAACCTGCCGGCGCGCTTCGGCCTCCACTGCCTGCATGACAAAGCGGATGGAATTCACATTCTTAACTTCGCAGCGCGTGCGGAAACCCTCACCCGCCTTGCGGACGGAAACATTCACATCGGCGCGCAGCGAGCCTTCATCCATATTGCCATCGCAGGTGCCCAAATAGCGCATGATCTGACGGAGCTTCGTCAGGTAAGCGCCAGCTTCCTCGGGGCTCCGCATATCCGGCTCCGAGACAATTTCCATCAAAGCGACACCGGAACGGTTCAGGTCAATGAAGGATTTTGTCGGGTGCTGGTCGTGCTGGGATTTGCCAGCATCCTGTTCCAGATGCAGCCGCGTGATGCCGATGGTTTTCGTGCTGCCATCGGCCAGTTCAATGTCAATCGCGCCTTCGCCAATGATGGGATGCGCGTATTGGCTGATCTGATAGCCCTGCGGCAGATCAGCGTAGAAGTAATTCTTGCGATCAAAACGGGACCAGAGATTGACCTTGGCATTCAAGCCAAGCCCAGTGCGCACGGCTTGCGCCACGCATTCATGGTTGATCACCGGCAACATGCCGGGGAAGCCTGCATCAATGAAGGAAACCTGCGCATTCGGTTCCGCGCCAAAGGCCGTTGCCGCGCCAGAAAACAGCTTGGCGTTGGACGTGACCTGGGCATGAACCTCAAGCCCGATCACCACTTCCCAGGGGCCGCTTTCGCCCTCAATCGTGTAGCTCATCGTTCGCTCCAACCGATTGCGAAGCATTTTTCGCGTTGTTCGAGAATGAATGCTTTTTCGGCACCTTGCCCGCCAATCGTTAAAAGGCCCCTTTCCGTCGCGTGCCTAATGATACTCGCACGCGCAAAGTCGGAAATTTCTTGGTTCCGATTTACCACGAGCGTACCTAGCATTGCATTTTTGATGTCAATGCTTTGGTCATTTATCTGCCAAAGGAGCGTATTGAGCGGTCGTCGAGCATTTTGCCACGGGATATTATTTGCCTGAGCGATGCTACCGTACGTTACCAACTGCTTCGAGCGGGCGGCTTTGACCAAGAAATTCCATGTGACGTTCAGGTCTAGAGGCATAGTTAAGCTCCCGCCCTCATCGCTGGCACTGCCTTGAAATCTGCTGCGCGTTCCAGCGCCGCACCCACCGCGAAAACCGTTTCCTCATCAAAGGCGCGGCCAATCACCTGCAAGCCCAGCGGCAAGCCCTGATGATCAAGCCCGGTCGGCAAGGCAAGGCCCGGCAGCCCGGCCAGATTGGCCGTGACGGTGAAGACATCATTCAAATACATCTTCACTGGGTCGTCCGTATTCTCGCCTTCCGCGAAGGCCGCTGATGGTGTGGCCGGCGTCACAATCGCATCCACCTTCTGCCAGGCTTCATCAAAATCCCGCGCAATCAGGGCGCGGATTTTCTGCGCCTTCAGGTAATAGGCATCGTAATAGCCGGCACTCAGCACATAGGTGCCGATCATGATGCGCCGGCGCACTTCCGCACCAAAACCCTCGGCGCGCGTGCGTTCGTACAAGTCACGCAGGTCGCTGTCTTTCTCGGCCACGCGCAGGCCAAAGCGCACGCCGTCATAGCGCGCGAGGTTCGATGAAGCCTCAGCCGGCGCCACGATGTAATAGGTGGGCAGCGCGTATTTCGTGTGCGGCAGAGAGATATCCACAATCTCCGCCCCCGCATCGCGCAGCCAATCCAGGCCCTGACGCCAGAGCTTTTCAATCTCCGCCGGCATGCCATCCAGGCGGTATTCGCGCGGCACGCCAATGCGCAGACCCTTCACGCTCCGCCCACATGCAGCGGCGAAATCCGGCACGGGCTGCGCGGCGCTGGTGGAATCCTTCGGGTCATGCCCGGCCATGGACCGCAACAGAATGGCGCAATCTTCCACCGTGCGCGCAAAGGGGCCAGCCTGATCCAGCGAAGAAGCAAAGGCCACAATGCCAAAGCGCGAACAGCGCCCATAAGTCGGCTTGATGCCGGTGATGCCGCAAAACGCCGCCGGCTGACGGATGGACCCACCCGTATCCGTGCCCGTCGCCCCCAGCGCCATGCGCGCCGCCACGGCCGCCGCCGAACCGCCGGAAGACCCGCCTGGCACCAGCCGCGCGCCTGGATCATCCTTGCGCTGCCAAGGGTTCAAAACGCCACCATAGGCCGAGGTCAAATTGGATGACCCCATGGCGAATTCATCCAGATTGGCCTTGCCCAAAAACACCGCGCCATCGCGCTTCAACTGCGCCGTCACAGTGCTTTCATAAGGCGGGATGAAATCGCCCAGGATTTTCGATCCCGCCGTGGTGCGCACACCTTCCGTGCAGAACAAATCCTTGATGGCAAGGGGAATACCCTCAAGCGGCCCCGCCTCACCCCGCTTACGACGCGCATCGGATGCGCGGGCGGCGTCCAGCGCCTGTGCGCTGGTTGTGGTGATGAAGGTATTCAGCTTCGGGTTCAGCGCTTCAACCGCGGCCACATGGGCGCGCGTCAATTCCTCGGCGCTGATCGCGCCCTCATTCAGCGCGGCCAGCGCACCGGCGAGGGTAAAATCGGTCGGATGCATTATTCCACCACCTTCGGTACGCCGAAATACTCGCCCTCTCGGTCCGGCGCATTGGCCAGCACGGCTTCGGCCTGGCCGCCATCGGTCACCACATCTTCGCGCATCGGCATCGCCGCCACGCCGCCAGGCGTGCCGCCTGCCATGGGTTCAACCCCATCGGTGTTCACGGCCTGAAGCTGTTCAATCCAGCCCAGAATGCCGTTGAGCTCACCCTGCACGCGGGCGATATCCTGTTCTTCAAGGCGCAGCCGGGCCAAGGCCGCGACGCGCCGGACGGTGGCGGTGTCTAGGGACATAAATCACTACTTCCCGGAAAAAGAGCGCCGGACCATAAGGCCCCCGATGCCACTCTTCAACCTGACAGATTTGCGCGCCGCGCTTCCCCGCCATTCCCGGCTGATCGGGCTTGATCCGGGGGAAAAGACCGTGGGTATCGCGCTGAGCGATGTCTCGCTGATGCTGGCCAGCCCCTATGGAAGCCTGAAGCGCGGGAAGCTTGCCGCCATGGCGGCCGAGATCAAGGCGATTGCCGCCAAGGAAGGCGTGGGGGGGCTGGTGGTGGGCCTACCGCTTGGCCTGGATGGGTCCTTCGGCCCGGCGGCCCAGGCGGCGCGGGATTGGGCGCGGTCCTTGTCTGATGCCACTGGCTTGCCGGCGGCGCTTTGGGATGAAAGGCTTTCCTCGGCGGCGGTGAACCGCATGATGGTCGGCGAAGTCGATCTCAGCCGGGGCAAAAGGGCGGCTTCGGTGGACAAGGCGGCGGCGGCCTGGATGCTTCAGGCGGCTTTGGACGCGACCAAAGGATGAGGCGTATGGATCAGATTTTGGTGGAAATCGCCCTTGATGGCCGCATCCGCTACGCCATTGGCGCGTTGGCGGGGCTCGGCTTTGCCGTGGTGGGCTTTGCCCTCGTGCCGCGATTCCTGGCTGATTGGCCGGCCATCACGCCGCGGCTTTTGGGGCTTGGCTTTCCGGCCTTCGGGCTTGGGATGTTTCTGTGGCTGTCCTTCATCCCGGCACCCCATGCGCTTGCCATTCGCGCCGATGGCAGCGCGGTATTTACCCGCAGTATCACCACCTGGTGGCGGTTTTTCGATATCCACGAAACCCTGCCCCCCGGCATCATCAAGGGGGTTTCGGTTGACTTGGCCGAGGCCGTTCAGGGCACGACCAATAGCGGGGATACGGATACCGGCGCTTCTTCCCGCGAATGGCGCCTCGTGCTGCGGCTTGCCGATGGCGCTGTGCGGGAAGTGCAGCGCAGCCCTGGCCGTGCCTCGCTGGATGAAAAAGCGGCGGCGCTACGTGGGGCGCTCAAGCTGCCATGAACGGGTCTGGTCTTTTCCGCCACTCGGCGGCTAGAAAGGGCGCGTGACCTATCCCCGCAAACACCTCCTCGCCATTGAGGGTCTTGAGCCGCCGCATATCGCGGATTTGCTCGATCTGGCGGAATCCTACGCCCTGCTCAATCGCAGCGGCAAAACCCAGCGAGACCTGTTGAAGGGCCGCACGCTGATCAATCTGTTCTTTGAAGACAGCACCCGCACGCGCACGAGTTTTGAGCTCGCGGGTAAAAGGCTGGGTGCGGACGTCATCAATATGTCGGTCAGCACGTCCAGCGTGAATAAGGGCGAAACCCTGTTGGATACGGCCAGTACGCTCAACGCCATGCATTGCGATTTGCTGGTGGTGCGCCACGGCCAATCCGGCGCGCCTTCGCTGCTGAGCCAGAAGGTGGATGCGGCGGTGATCAATGCCGGCGATGGCACGCATGAACACCCGACCCAGGCGCTATTGGATGCTCTGACCATCCGCCGCCACAAGGGCCGGCTGGAGGGTTTGATTGTCGCGATTTGCGGCGATATCGCCCATTCGCGCGTGGCGCGTTCGAACATGCATCTGCTGACCACGATGGGCAGCCGCGTGCGCGTGGTCGGGCCACCCACGCTGATCCCCGCCGAAGCGGCGCGGCTTGGCGTGGAAGCATTTCACGATATGAAGGCCGGGCTGGCGGGCGCCGATGTTGTCATGATGCTGCGGCTGCAACGCGAACGCATGTCGGGTGGGATGGTGCCCTCGGCGCGCGAATTCTTTCGCTTCTATGGGCTGGATGCGGAGAAGCTGGCCTTCGCCAAGCCGGATTCGATTGTGATGCATCCTGGCCCGATGAATCGCGGTGTCGAAATTGATAGCGCCATTGCGGATCACCCGACGCGCAGCGTGATTGGTGAGCAGGTGGAAATGGGTGTGGCCTGCCGCATGGCGGTGCTGGATGTGCTGGCGCGTGGGCTTAGGCGCAATGTGTGAGCTTCGCCCGGCGCGCGCCGAGGAAGCGCCCGCGCTTCGGCAAATGGTGCGCGCCGCTTATGCGCGTTACGTCCCGCGCCTGGACCGTGAACCCGCGCCGATGCTGGATGATTACGAAGCGCGTATCGCGCAAGGGAAAGCCTTCGTGCTTGAAGACAATGGCGCGCTCTGCGGCGTGGCGGTGCTGGAAGATGGGCCGCAGGGCCTGTTCCTCGATAACATTGCGGTTACGCCGGAGTCGCAGGGCACTGGTCTTGGCCGCAAGATGCTGGCTTGGATCGAAGCGGAAGGGCGTCGGCGTGGCCATGCGCGGCTTTGGCTCTATACGAATGAGGTGATGGAGGAAAACATCGCCATGTATCAGCGCCTTGGCTTTGGCGAGACACATCGCGCCGAGGAGGCCGGGTATCGCCGCGTCTTTTTCGAGAAGTCCCTGTGATGGCCGACACCCTCATCACCCATGCCCGCCTGCTTGATCCCGCCTCGGGCCTTGATGCGCCGGGCGCTTTGCTGATCCGTGATGGGTTGATCGCGGATTTCGGCGCTGGCCTGACCACGCCGGAAGGGGCTGCCGTGGTGGATGCCGCTGGCGCCTGCCTAGCACCCGGTTTGATTGATCTCCGCGCCAATCTTGGTGAACCGGGGGCAGAGCATCGGGAAACCATCGCCTCAGCCGCGCAGGCCGCTGCCGCGGGGGGCATCACCACCATTTGCGTGCTGCCGGATACCGACCCGGCCTTGGATGACCCCGCGCTGATTTCCTTCATCACCCGGCGGGGTGAGGCGACGGGTTCAGTCACGCTGCTGCCCTATGGCGCCGCGACGGCGGGCTGCGCGGGTAAGGAATTGGCGGAATACGGGCTGCTGCGCGAAGCTGGCGCCATTGCCTTTACCGATGGGGCGCGCGCCATTGCCTCGGCGCGCAGCATGCGGTTGGCGCTGTCCTACGCGCGGGCCTTTGGCAGTTTCATTGTGCAGCACCCGGAAGAACCGAGCCTCGCTGCCGGCGGTGCCGCTACCGAAGGCGAATTGGCGACTCGGCTTGGCCTGCCTGGCATCACCCCGGCGGCGGAAGCCATGATGGTCGCACGCGATATCGCGCTGGCCCGCATCACCGGCGGACATGTGCATTTCGCGCATATCTCCACCGCCGCCGCGCTTGATCTGATCCGCGCCGCCAAGGCAGAGGGGCTCGCGGTCACTTGCGATACTGCGCCGCCCTATTTCGATTTGAACGAAACGGCGATTGGCGATTACCGCAGCTATGCGAAGCTTTCCCCGCCGCTGCGGACCGAGGCGGACCGTCAGGCGGTGGTGGCCGCACTCACGGATGGCACGATTGACGCCATTGCCTCAGACCACCAGCCGCGCGATGCGGATGACAAGCGCTTGCCCTTCGCGCAGGCCGAAGCGGGCGGGGCAGGGCTGGCGACTTTGCTGGGCGTGACTTTGGCGCGGGTGCATGCCGGCGATGTGCCGCTGCTCACCGCGCTTGGCCTGATGACCGCGCGGCCCGCCACTTTGCTGGATTTGCCGCAGGGTAGGCTCGCCAAGGGCGCGCCGGCGGATTTGGTGCTGTTCCACCCCGATCGGGGCTGGAAGGTTGAAGCCGGCAAGCTGCCTGGCAAGGCGCAGAACTCCCCCTTTGATGGCCGCGCCCTGGAAGGCCGGGTGCTGGGCACCTGGAAAGCCGGGCGGCGCGTTTTCGGCGGCTGAACCATGGCGGAACATGCGGATAGCATCGCGTTTCTGATCGCGCTGGTGGGCGGCTACTTGATCGGCTCGATTCCCTTTGGCTTGTTGCTGACCAAGGCGGCGGGGCTCGGCGATATCCGCCAGGTCGGTTCCGGCAATATCGGCGCGACCAATGTGCTGCGCACTGGCCGCAAGGGCCTGGCGGCGGCAACCCTGATCCTGGATGGGCTGAAGGGCGCGGTTGCGGTGCTGCTCGCGCGGCAGTTTCTGGGCGATCAGGATGTTGTGGTGGGCACGGCGGCGGTGCTCGGCCATCTCTTCCCCGTCTGGCTTGGCTTTCGCGGTGGCAAGGGGGTCGCGACCGGGCTTGGCGTGCTGCTGGCCGCTGCCTGGCCGGTGGGGCTTGCCTGCTGTGCCGTGTGGTTGGTGGCGGCGAAACTGCTGAAAATGTCATCTGCCGCGGCGCTGACCGCCTTTGCCGCGGCGCCGCTTTTCGCCCTGGTGCTGTCCAGCGCGGATCACGCGCTGATGGCGCTGCTCATCGCCGTTTTGGTGTTTTGGCGGCATGAGGCGAATATTCGCCGCCTATTGGCCGGGACTGAACCGCGGATCGGCAAAACAACCAAATAGACATACGATTTAATATTTCCCGCATAGGTTGAATTATGGCATAGGATTTCGCCTATGCCCGATGGAACCCCCGGCCCCCCCGAAAGCCTCGCCCTATGGCGTATCGCCCAGACTGAGGGCATTGGCCCCATGGGGTTTCGTCGCCTGCTCACCCGCCATGGCAGTGGGGCGGCGGCGCTGGAGGCTTTGCCGCGCCTGCTCGCCAAGCGCGAAGCCCCGGCGCGCATCCCAAGCCTGGAGGACGCACGGCGCGAAGCTGATGCCATGGCCAAGCTTGGCGCGCGGTTCATCTTTTGGGGTGATCCCGGCTACCCGCCCTTGCTCGCCCTTTTGGCGGATGCGCCGGCCATGCTGGCGGTGCAGGGCGATGCCAGCTTGCTGGCCCAGATGCCAAGCTTCGCCATTGTGGGGGCACGCAATGCCTCTGCCGCCGGGCGGCGCATTGCGGAAGATATCGCCGAGGAATTGACCCGCGCCGGGGTGCTAGTGATCTCCGGCCTTGCGCGCGGGGTGGATACGGCGGCGCATCAGGGCGCCTTGCGCGCCGGGCGGACCTTGGCCGTGCTGCCTGGCGGCTTGGATGTCGCCTATCCGCCGGAAAACGCCGCGCTTCAGGCGCGGATTGGCCGCGAAGGCGCTGTGGTCGCGGAACATGCGCTTGGCACCGCGCCGCTCGCGCGGCATTTCCCGAAGCGCAACCGCATCGTGGCCGGGCTTTCGCTTGGTGTGCTGGTGGTGGAAGCGGCTGAGCGATCAGGCACGCTGATCACCGCGCGCCTGGCCTTGGAAGCGGGGCGCGAGGTCTTCGCCATCCCCGGTAGCCCGCTTGACCCGCGCAGCCGCGGCGCCAATGACCTTATCCGCCAGGGTGCCCATCTGGTGGAAAGTGCTGCTGATGTGCTGACGCATCTGCCCGAAGCGCCGAACGACACCCCGCTTTTTGCCCTGGCCCATACCTCTGAAAATCCGATCCCCGAGGATGCCCCGCCGGAAGCCACCCCCGGCGAATATGGGCAACTTATTGATTTGATTGGAATGGCACCGATATCTGTTGACGATCTGCTCCGGCGCTGTCACCTCTCACCCCCCGCGCTCCAGGCGGCGCTTGCTGATCTGGAACTGGAAGGCCGGGTGGATATGCTGCCCGGCCATCGGGTAGCGCTATCCGGGCGAGGGTGAATCGGGAAAGCATGAGCGACGTTGTCGTTGTGGAATCGCCGGCCAAGGCGAAGACGATTGAAAAATATTTGGGCCGGGATTTCACGGTTTTGGCCTCCTATGGCCATGTCCGCGATCTGGAAGAAAAAGATGGCGCGGTCCTGCCCGATCAGGATTTCGCCATGCTTTGGGGCAAGGACCCGCGCGGAGAGCAGCAGGTGGGCAAAATCGCCTCAGCGCTGAAGGGCGCGAAGCGGCTATTCCTCGCCACCGACCCGGACCGTGAAGGGGAAGCGATTTCCTGGCATGTGAAGGATATGCTGGCCGAGCGCGGGGCGCTGAAGGGCAAGCATGTTCAGCGCATCACCTTCAATGAAATCACCAAGCGCGCCGTCCAATATGCGGTGGCGCATCCGCGTGATTTGGATCAGCCGCTGATCGAAGCCTATCTGGCGCGGCGCGCGCTGGATTATCTGGTGGGCTATACGCTTTCGCCGGTGCTGTGGCGGAAGCTGCCGGGGTCGCGTTCTGCGGGGCGCGTGCAATCGGTGGCGCTGCGCCTGATTTGCGAACGCGAAGCGGAAATCGAAGCCTTCCGCGCGCGTGAATATTGGACGATTGAAGGCCGCTTCACCACGGCGGCAGGCGCGCCTTTCACCGCGCGGCTCACGCATCTTGAAGGCCGCAAGCTGGAACAATTCGACCTGCCGGATGAAGCGGCGGCGATGCGCGCGAAGAAGCTGGCGGAAGGCGGCAGCTATAGTGTGGCGTCGGTCGAAAAGCGCCGCGTGCGGCGGAACCCTCCGCCGCCCTTCATGACCTCTACGCTGCAGATGGAAGCATCGCGCAAACTCGGCATGGGCGCGCAGCAAACCATGCGCACGGCGCAGGCTTTGTATGAAGCCGGCCACATCACCTATATGCGGACGGATGGCGTGACCATGGCGCGCGAAGCCATTTCCGCCATTCGTGATCACGTGAAAAGCGCCTTCGGGCCGAATTACATGCCCGCCGCGCCGCGCGAATATGCATCGAAAGCGAAGAACGCGCAGGAAGCGCATGAAGCGATCCGCCCGACGGACGTGACGCGCAGCCCCGAGACGATGGGCGGCGAATTGGAGGGCGCGCAGGCCAGGCTTTATGATCTGATCTGGAAGCGCGCAGTGGCGTCCCAAATGGCCTCCGCCGAGATGGATCAAACGGCGGTGGATATCGCCGCCAAGGATGCCCGCGCGCAATTCCGCGCCACGGGTTCCGTGATTGCCTTTGATGGTTTCCTGAAGCTCTATCGCGAAGATGAGGATGATCGCGCCGCTGATGCGCGTGCCGGCATTCTGCCCGGTGCGGCGCCTGCCGAAGATGATGAAAGCCGCATCCTGCCGCCGATGCGCGAAAAGGAAGCGCTGAAGCGCGGCGATATCTCGGCGAGCCAACATTTCACCCAGCCTCCGCCACGCTATTCCGAAGCGTCATTGGTGAAGCGGCTGGAAGAATTGGGCATTGGCCGGCCTTCCACCTATGCCTCCATCCTGCAACGCTTGCAGGATTTGAAATATGTCACGCTCGAAAAACGGCGCTTTATTGCGCAGGATTTGGGGCGCATGGTCACGACCTTCCTGGTACGGTTTTTCGAGAAATATGTGGATACGGGCTTCACCTCCGCCATGGAGGAAAAGCTTGATGAAATCTCCGGCGGTCGTGCCGAATGGCGCGCGGTGATGCATGTTTTCTGGGATGAATTCTCCCGCGCGGTGGAAGCGACCAAGGATCTGAAAGTGCGCGACGTGATTGACGCGCTGGATGAGGATTTGGGGCCGCATATCTTCCCCGCGCGCGGTGATGGCACGGACCCGCGCAGTTGCCCGAGTTGCTCGGCAGGGCGGCTTGGCTTGCGGCTTGGGCGCGGCGGCGCCTTTATTGGTTGTTCGAATTATCCGGAATGCCGCTACACGCGGCCCTTCGGCGTGGGCTCAGCCGATGGCGAAGGTGCCAGCGCGGATCGCGAATTGGGCAAGGACCCCGCGACGGGCCAGGCCGTCGCGCTGCGCCGCGGGCCTTACGGGGTTTATGTGCAGCTTGGGGAAGGCGGCACTGATGCCAAGGGCAAACCCACCAAGCCGCGCCGCGCGAGCCTCGCTGCCGGGCAAAACCCGGATAACATGACGCTGGAAGCGGCCCTTGGCTTGCTATCCCTGCCGCGCGTGATTGGCATTGATCCTGAAAGCCAGGAGGAAATCACGGCGGGCCTCGGGCGCTTCGGGCCTTATGTGCGGGCGGGCAGCATCTTCAAATCCTTGGACAAGGATGATGATGTCCTGACCATTGGGCTTAATCGCGCCATTGTGCTTTTGGCCGATGCGCGGTCCCGCATCCGGGAATTGGGGCCGCATCCGGAAGACGGAGAGATGGTGGTGGTGCGCAAGGGCCGCTTCGGGCCCTATGCGCAGCATGGGCGGACCGTTGCCAATCTGCCGCGCGATCTGGCGATGGAAGACGCACAGCTTGCCGATATGGTCACGCTGCTGGCCGAAAAGGGCAAGGAGATGAAGGCGCGCGGTGCCGCCGCCCGCAAGGGTGCGAAGGGTAGCGCGCGCAAGGCCGCCGCCCCTTCCGCGCCGGCGAAGCCTGCCGCCAAGGCGAAACCAGTGGCCAAGGCGAAGCCAGCCGCCGCGAAAGCGAAGCCTGCCACGGCAAAGGCCAAGCCCGCCACTAAGCCGAAGGCCGCGACCACCAAGGCCAAGCCTGCGGCCAAGGCCAAAGCCAAGCCCGCCGCCCGCAAGAGTAGCCGCTGATATGCCACGCCGCGGCCCGCCGGTGAAAGGCCATAAGGCCCGATCCCGCGCCGCCTCCGGCTCCGCGGCCAGCGCCAAACGTCGCGGTGCGGCGCGTCAGGCAGGCGAAGGCACAGGCGAATTGCCGTCAAAGGCAGCGCTGCGCGGTTTTATGGCGGAAGCCAAAGGTCGCGTGACCAAGTCCGAAATCGCACGCGCCTTTGGGCTGAGTACGGATCAGCGCCCGGCACTCCGCCAAATGATGCGCGAATTGGCCGAAGAAGGTGGCGCAAGCCCTGCCGGCAAGCGCGCCATTATCGCGCCCGGCCGCTTGCCGGATATGGCGCCGGTGGAAGTGACCGGCACGGACCCGGATGGCGATCCCATCGCGCGCCCCTTGCAATGGCAGGGCGAAGGCCGCCCGCCCATCATCTATATGCGCCCGGAAGGCAAAGGGCGCCCGGCGCTCGCGGTTGGGGAGCGTGTACTCGCGCGCCTCAAGCCCATCGGTGCCGGTAAATATGAAGGTCGCACTTTCAAGCGCATCGCGGGCGGCGCACCGGCGCGCATCCTGGGCGTTTATGAGGAAGGGCGCATCATCCCCACCGATCGGCGTCAGAAGGGCGAATGGATGGTCCCGCCCGCTGAGGCCGGCGGCGCCAAGCCAGGTGATATCGTGCTGGCCGAGCCCTTACCCGCCACGCGGCATTTCGGGCCGAAGCCGGCACGGATCATCGAAAGCCTGGGCGTCATGGGCGAACCGCGTTCGGTTTCGCTTATTTGCATCCATGCCCATGGCATCCCCGATGTCTTCCCCGCGGAAGCCTTGCGCGAAGCCGAAGCGGCGAAGGGTGTGACCGCGCGCGGGCGGGTTGATTTGCGCGACCTGCCGCTGGTGACGATTGATGGCGATGATGCGCGGGATTTCGATGATGCTGTCCATGCCGAAGCCGATGGCAATGGCTGGAAGGTCACCGTCGCCATTGCCGATGTCGCGCATTATGTCGGCCCCGGCAGCCATTTGGACCGGGAAGCCTGGGCGCGGGGCAATTCCGTCTATTTCCCCGATCGCGTTGTGCCCATGCTGCCGGAAGCCCTTTCCAATGGCTGGTGCAGCCTGCGCCCCCGGGAAGATCGTGGCTGCCTTTTCGTTGAAATGCGCTTTGATGGCGCGGGGCGAAAGACCGGCCATCGCTTCGGGCGCGGCATCATGCGTTCCGCCGCGCGCCTCACTTACGAACAGGCGCAAGCGAGTTTTGAAGCGGGCGAGGAGCCGGAAGGCCTGGCGCCCGGCCATATGGCAAGCCTTTACGGTGCCTTCCGTGCCTTGCTGGCGGCACGCGAAGCGCGCGGCACACTTGATCTCGATCTACCGGAACGGCGCGTGCTGCTGGATGACAAAGGCCGCGTTACCGCCGTGGTGCCGCGTGCCAGGCTCGATTCCCATCGGCTGATTGAGGAATTCATGGTCGCCGCCAATGTCTGCGCGGCGGAGGAACTCGAAAAGCTGATCCAGCCCTGCATGTACCGGGTGCATGACCGGCCTTCGGATTTGAAGCTGGAAGGGCTCAGGCAATTTCTGCGCAGCATGGAATTGTCGCTGCCGCCTGGGGATCGGCTGCACCCGCGCGACTTTGCCGCGCTACTCGCGCAGGTGAAGGAAAAGCCGGAAGAACGTCTGGTGCATGAAACCGTGCTGCGCAGCCAATCCCAGGCGGCTTATGCGCCGGACAATCTGGGCCATTTTGGTCTGGCCCTGGCGCGCTATGCGCATTTCACCTCACCCATTCGGCGCTATGCGGATTTGCTGGTGCATCGCGCGCTGATCCGCGGCTTGAAGCTTGGCGGCGATGGTCTGGCGGAAGTGGAAGCCGCGCGTTTTCTGGAAACCGGCGAACACATCACCGCGACCGAACGCCGCGCAGCAATGGCGGAACGCGACGCCATTGACCGCTACCTTGCGGCATATATGTCAGAGCGCGTGGGAAATTTATTCGCCGCGCGTATTTCAGGGGTGACACGCTTCGGACTGTTTGTCACTTTGGAGGAGAATGGCGCGAGCGGCATCGTACCGCTTGGCTCATTGCCGGATGATAGATGGGATCAGGACGAAGCCACGCAGCGCCTGGCTGGTCGCAGGACAGGCTTGACCTTTACTTTGGGTCAGTCTGTGGAAGTGCGGCTGCGGGAAGCGACCGCGCGCACTGGCGGGATGGTGTTCCACATCATGCAGGGCATGCCGAAGCGCGCGGGCAAACAGGCGCCGCCGCGGCGTGGGCGGCGCTAAGCACCCGCGCACGCATCCTTCTTTCACTTGCGTTACTGATTCTGCTCTGTGCCTCCGCCCTGCCCCTTGGCGCGGCGCTGGCGCAGGAAGTGCCGCGCGCCGCGGTGCAGGAAGCGATCCCCGCCTTCCCGCGGGAGGAAATGCGGGACGTGTTTGCCGCCGGCTTCGCCGCCATTCTGGATCGGCATATGGAACGCGCGTTGCCGAGTGATCTGATCACCTGGGGCTTGGCAGGCTTTACCACCCATGATCCAAGCCTGCGCGTCGAACGCCAGGGCCGCGAATTGCGCCTGATGCGCGCACGCCGAGTCTTGATCAGCCGCGCGCTGCCGAGTGATTCCACCCGCAGCAGGCCTGAAGCGATTGGCTTGGCAGCGGCCGAAGCCCTGCTGCCGTTTCAGGAGGCCGCCTGGGCGGCCTCTCCGCCCATTCGGGATTTCGGGCGGGACCGGCTGCTGCGCGCCAGTTTTAACGCGATTTTCGGCCATCTTGACCCTTTCAGCCGCTATGTGACGCCGGAAGAAGCGCAGCTTGCCCGCGAACGCCGGCTTGGGCAGGGCAGTGTTGGGCTCAGGCTTGCGGCCCAGCGCGGCCAGGTGGTGGTGGCGGCGGTTACCCCGAATAGTCCGGCGGCCAGTGGTGGCATTCGCGTTGGTGACCGGCTGGTGACTGTTGATGATGAAATGGTCCTGGCCAATGACCTGGCCGGCGCTGAACTGCTTTTGGAAGGCGCTGCCGAGACCGAGGTGACGCTGGTAACCCAGCGCGCTGGACGCAGAAGGAGTGTGACGCTCCGCCGCGTGGCGCAGCGCGTGGAAACCGTGACATCGGCCATGCGCGATGGGGTGCTGCATCTGCGCCTTTCTGGCTTTACCGCACTCACCTCCGCTCAGGTCGCAGGTTTTGTCGAAGCGGCCTTCGCGGGCGCCAATCCGCCGCGCGGCCTTGTCTTGGATTTGCGCGGCAATCGCGGCGGGATCCTGACCCAGGCGGTGGCGGTGGCGGATATCTTCCTTGATGCGGGGGAGATTGTGGGCACTGCCGGGCGCCATCCTGAGGCCAATCGGCGCTACAGCTCATCCGATACGGACCTCGCCCAAGGCCGGCCCATTGTGGTGATGGTGGATGGGCGCACCGCCTCGGCGGCAGAAATCCTGGCGGCAGCCTTGGCCGAACGTGGCCGGGCTGCGGTGCTTGGCACCGGCACCCAGGGGAAGGGCCTGGTGCAAATCCTGCTGCCCTTGCCCAATGGCGGGGAATTGCAATTGAGCTGGTCGCGCATTGTCATGCCATCCGGCTGGCCTTTGCAGGGGGCGGGGCTTTTGCCGGCGCTTTGCACTGCGGGCGGGGATGAGGCAGCGGCGACCGGCCTGGCAGCGCTGAGGGCGGGGCAACAACCCATGGGCGCGGTACTGGCGCGCCTGCTTGCCCTGCGGCCACCGGTCTCGGCGCTTGAGGCAAGCATCCTGCGGGAGAGCTGCCCAAGCCTGGATGCGGTGGAGCGAGAGGTGGATTTTGCCCAGTCATTGGTGACGGATGCAACGGCCTATCGGGCGGCCCTGATGCGCTGAAACCGGGATGGGCTTGCTTTTCCCCTTGACGAAAACTTCGGCATGCTTAGGAAGGGCCCAAGGAAACCATCGGCCCAGCGGCCGGCGGGCTGGAGTTTTTGACCATGGCCAAATCGAACACCATCCTCATTCGCCTCGTGAGCAGCGCGGAGACGGGTTATTTCTACGTGACGAAGAAGAACACGCGGAACATGACCGGTAAGATGGAAAAGAAGAAGTATGATCCCGTGGCGCGCAAGCACGTCGTGTTTCGCGAAGCCAAGATCAAATAGACTGCCGGCGCAAAGGCCCCTTCGGTGGTCTCGGCAAGGGCGGGATTTCCCGCCCTTTTGTTGTTTTGGAGCAATATTCGATCTGGCGAATTCTTGAGATCGAGCTTCTTGCGTTAGGCGCCTAGCTGAGAATCCGCTAGAGCGTTTTGCGTTCACACGGGTTCACGCAACCCGCTCTACCCCGTTTTTTCCGAGCATCTTCACACGTTCAGATGATTCCATCTGAACGTGATCTGCTTGTCTTATGACTTTTGCCGCTGATTGGGCTGTAAAGGAACCGCCGAGAGGAGGTTCTGGCCTTCCCTCAGCGGCGAGGGACGGATCGTGGAACTG
>JADCEX010000258.1 GCA_020249825.1 Roseomonas sp. | reverse complement strand
TTCCTTGCCATCACGAATACGCAGCAAGCGCCCAAGGCTGGCCGGCTTGCCGCCGGCAAGGCCATAGGGCGGGAAGCGGAAGCGATCCATATTTGCGGTGAAAATCCCAGCGGGACTATCCACGCGCCATTCGCGAATAAGGCCAAGCCCGCCGCGATATTGCCCATCACCACCTGAATCAGGCTTCAGCCCGTAATGCGTAATGGTCAGCGGCATTTGGCTTTCGATCATCTCGATCGGGATATTGCTGTTGTTATGCATGCCGAAGGACCAGGCATTCACGCCATCCTTCGCGGGGCTTGCGCCGGTGCCGCCAATTTCGATTTCGACAAGCACTTCACGCCCACCATCCGCCGCTTCGGTCTGAAAGGTGGCCACGTAAGAACCGCCGTAATAAGCAGCCGGCATGCGGTCCGGCAGTGCCTGATGCAGGCAGCCAAACATGACATTGGCCAGCCGATGACAAACCGCGACACGATGCGCAACCGATGCCGGCGCGCGGCAGGAGGTGACACTGCCTTCCCGGTGGCGAATGCGAATGGGGCGATAGCAGCCCGCATTGGCCGGCATGGCGCCATCCGTTGCGGCGATGATGCTGTAATAGACCGCACAATTGGACATGGCCGGTGTGCAATTGATTGGGCCGCGCTGCTGATCCGCACAATCGGTCAGATCAACTTCAATCTCATCGCCCTTGATGGTGATGGAGGCATGCAACCGCACGGGCTCTCCGGAGACACCATCATCATCGAGGAAATCTTCGAAGCTATAGGTGCCATCCGGCATGGCACGAATCGCGGCGCGCATCGCGGCTTCGCTTTGATCCAGGATGCGGCCTGTGGCTTCAATCAGCGTCGCGGCGCCATAGCGCGCGGCGATGCGGCGGATGGAAGCGGCGCCGACCTCAAGGCTTGCCAATTGGCTTTGCAAATCCCCCAGCATCAGCGCCGGTTTGCGCACATTCTGCCCGATCATGGCGTGGATGGACTTATTCAGCACGCCACCTTCAACGAGTTTCAGCGGCGGGATGCGAAGCCCTTCCTGAAAGACCTCGGTTGCTGTCGCGGCATAGGAACCGGGCGCCATGCCGCCCATGTCTATGTGATGGCAAAGTGCGCCAACATAAGCCACGCGAATGCCGTCATGAAACACCGGCATGAAAACGAGGATATCGTTCAGATGTTGCGCGCCGCAATAGGGATCATTGGTGGCGACGACATCGCCCTCATGCCAGTCATTGGCATCCACGAAGCGATCAAGCAGCGTGCGTAGCGCCGCGCCCATGGAATTCAGGTGCTGCGGAATACGCGCGGATTGCGCGACGTTATTGCCATCAGCGTCGAATACTGCCGTGGAATAATCGAGCAATTCGCGCACGGTCGTGCTGCGGCTGGTGCGCCAGATGGTGATGTCCATCTCGGCCGCGGCTGCGGTCAGCGCATTGCGGATGACTTCGATTTCGATCGGGCCGAGGCTCATGGCGTGATCCTCCTGGCGATCAAGGCGCCGCTTGCTGCAAGCCTTGCTTGCCAGGCGCGAGAAATCCAATGGCTGGCGAAGGCTTCTTCAATAATGGCGGGGCCTTCGATCAGATCCTCGGCGCCAAGCGCTTCGCGGTCCCATACGGTCACGTCGCACCATTGCTGGCCATCATAGGCGCGGCGCTTTGCCTTGCGCGCTGGGCGGGACGCCGGGGTTGGTTCGCGCAATACCGGCTTCGCAAGCTTGCCTTTGGCAATGGCGCGGAAGGTGACGATTTCCACGGCTTCATCCTGATTGGAATAGGAAAAGCGCTGCTTATGCGTTGCATGAAAGCGCTGGATCAGGTCAGCCAAGGCAGCCTCATCTGGTGTCTGCACCGCGCCCCATGGCACAAGCAGTTCAAAGGCCTGGCCATGATAGCGCATGTCAGCGGCAATCGTGATTTCACGTTGATCAGCCGGAATGCCATCTTGTGCCAGTCGCGCATCCGCAGCGTGGCGTAATTCTGCGATGATCTCGCGCATCTGCGGCAAGTTTGCGGCTTTGGCGCGGGTCAACCGCGTGCGCGCCAAATCCTGCACCAGATCAGAAAACAAGATGCCATAGGCAGAAAGCGTGCCAGGTTCACGCGGGAAGATAACTTCACCGATGCCCATTTCCTCGGCCACTTCGGTGGCGTGCAACCCGCCCGCGCCACCGAAGGAAAGCAGCGCGAAGTCACGCGGATCGAGCCCTTTTTCAAACAGCGAAAGTCGCACCGCGGCACCGAGATTGGCGTTAGTCACGGTCAGCATGCCCGCGGCCGCCTGTTCAAGCGAGAGGTTCAGCGGTTGGGCGATGCGCGTTTCAATCGCGGCGCGTGTCGCCGGCATATCAAGCTTGATGGCACCGCCGAGAAAGAATTCCGGATCAAGCCGGCCAAGCGCCAGATTGGCATCCGTCACCGTGGGTTCCGTACCACCGCGCCCATAGGCAACCGGTCCCGGTCGCGCGCCGGCGCTGCGTGGGCCGACCGTCAGCCGCCCGGCGGCGTCAACGGAACCGATGGACCCACCGCCTGCACCGATGGTGCGCATTTCCACCATGGGCAGGCGCACCGGCAGACGGTCAATCTCGCCCTGCGTAATCACGGAAACGCGCCCGCCCTGCACGACCGAAACATCATAGGATGTGCCGCCCATATCCACCGCAACCAGATTGGGGCGCGCGAGCATTTCTGAAATGCGCCCTGCTGCCAAGGCGCCGCCTGATGGGCCAGAGAGCAAAAGCCGCGCCGGTTGTTCGGCGGCCATGCGCAGGCTGCAGACGCCGCCATTGGATTGCACCAGGAAGACAAGCGGTGAAAACCCGTCCACACCCAACCGTTTTTCGAGCCTATCCAAATAGGCTTTCACGACCGGCATCAGAAGTGCGTTCAGCACAGTAGTGGAACAACGCTCATATTCGCGGATTTCCGGCGAAATATCAGCAGAAAGTGAAATCGGCAGATCAGGGCGCGCGGCCTGGATCAGCGCGGCCAAGCGCTTTTCATGGGCAGGATTGGCATAGGCGTGCAGCAGCGAAATCGCGATAGTCTCGGCGCCAAGATGTTGGATGCGATCCAGTAGCGCCGGCAGTTCCGTTTCATCCAGCGGTATTTCAGCGCTACCATCAGCGCGCAAACGCTCCTGCACACCAAGCCGGCGGTCGCGCGGGATCAGCGTGGGGAATGGTTCTTGCGCCAAGCCATAGATATCGCGCCGGACATGGCGATTGATTTCAAGCACATCCTCAAAGCCTGCTGTGGTCAACAAGACGCCGCGGGCGAGCTTTCTTTCCAGCACCGCATTGGTGGCGATGGTAGTGCCATGGAGCAAAAGCCCGACATCGGACAGCGCGAAACCGAAACGCTCCGCGGCTTCCTTGACGCCCGTTAAAAGACCGATTGAGGGGTCTTCCGGTGTTGTCGGCGTTTTCCACGCTTGCGCCACGCCAAGGCGCGAATCCAGGATTTGCAGATCAGTAAATGTGCCGCCGATATCTACAGCGATGCGGATTGGGCGCGAGGATGTTTCGGTGCTCAAGGTTTGGATCCGTCGAAAATAGGTCAGCTCATGACGCTTGGCAGCCAAAGTGCCAGACCGGGGAATATCATCAGAAGCGCTACGGCCAATAGATAGACCGCAAGGAAAGGCATGACGCCGGCGAAGACATCCGTGATCGGTCCCGCGCGTTTTCGCATGCCTTGCAGGACGTACATCACCGTGCCATCGGGTGGGCTGATTTGGGCGATTTCCACCAGCATGGTGACAATCACGCCAAACCAGATGGGGTCATAGCCAAGCGCAGTGACGATGGGGAAGACGACCGGCACCGTTGTGATGATCATGGAAAAGCCTTCCATGAAAGTGCCCAACGCCACGTAAAGCGCGATGATGCACAGCATGATGGCCCAGGGTGGAATCGGCAGGCCGGATATCATGCCAGCGAGCGCCTGCGGCACATTGATCAGCGTAAGGATGTAATTCAGCAAATAGGCGCCAAACAGGATCAGGCCAAGCAGTGCGGTATTGCGCGCGGTGGCCTCAGCCGAGGCATTGAGCATGCGGAGCGTCAGCTTGCCTTCAAGTGCCGCGAAAAGCGCGGCGCCTACAACGCCAAGCGCGGCAGCTTCAGTGGGCGTAGCGAAGCCGCCATAGATTGATCCAAGAACCAGCAGAATCAGCAAAACCGTCGGCACAAGATCAACCAACGCGCGGAGCTTCATGGCAAGCGGAAGCTTAGCCGGTTTTTCCATGGGATGCGTCAGGCCATGCGCCAGGATCACCATAATGAAAAGCCCGGTGACGAGCAGCGATGGAATAATCGCGGCGATATAAAGCGCACCGACCGAGGTTTCCGTGATCAGCCCATAGATGATGAAGGTGATGCCTGGCGGGATCAAATTGCCCAAGGCGCCGCCGGCAGCGAGCGAGCCCAGCACCATGCGCTGACTGTATTTCGTGTCCTGGAAATAGGGCAGGGCAACGGAGCCCATGGTGGCCGCAGTGGCCACCGAACTACCAGAGATAGCAGAAAATACCGCGCAGGAAACGATATTGGTATGCAGCAATCCGCCTGGCATGCGGTTGAGCCAAACATTCAGCGCGCGATAAAGCCTATCGGAAAGGCCGGCGCGCAGCAGGATTTCGCCCATCAACAGAAACAGCGGAACTGCCACAAGTACGAAGTTTGATGATGGTGCCCACAGTGTTTGCCCCATAAAGGCCCACCAGGGGCGATCAGAAAATAAAAAGCCGACCAGTACGCCAAGTATGCCGAGCACGGCGGCGATATAGACGCCCGAGCCGAAAAACAGCACAAAAATGCCGACCAACATCAGGATTTCAGCGATGGGCAGGGCTTGCGTGCCAGTGGCTGCGGCGAAAACAGTCACCGCCAATAGCCCCAGCAGAAAGACAATCGCGATCATGCCTGGGGCCTTGGCGCTTCATGTGCCATGGCAACGGCTTCCAGCGCTTCGTCAGTTTCATCCTTCAGTGTGCGGGAACCGAGCAACTCATCCAATGCCTCTGGTTCGCCCGCCAGGATGGAAAGGCTCGCTTCCAGCATCAGCACCGCACCCATGATGGCGAAGGTGATGATGCCAAAGGCCCAAATGCCCTGCGGCCAGATCATTTCAATCCGCAACGCGGAATTGTCATGCGCGTTGAAAAGCGCGCTTTCATCCACTAATTCCAGCGCGGCCCAGGCGAAGAAAATCCCAAGCCCCAGCAGCAGGGCTAGCGAGAAAAGATGCAACCAGGCGCGCAGACCAAGCGGTAGGCGCATCATGAAGACATCCACACGGATATGCGCGCGCCGCGCCAACGTATGCGCCAGGGCCCAGGCAATGCCACCCGCCAGCATATAGCCGGTGACCTCCACCGTGGCCTTGGAGGAAAAGCCGAAGAAGCTGCGTGCTACAATGTCAAACGTGATGAAGCAGGCGCAGAGAATATAGTTCCAGCCGGCAATATATGCCATCACGGCAGCCAGCGCGGCGACCCAAAGCCGGAGTCGCCGCGCCGCCTGCAGCCATGCCGGGGCAGTGCTGGCGCCGTGGCTCATCCGCCGAAGCGCACGCCGCTGATGGGCGCAATCACGTCGTTGTAGACTTCACCGCAACGCGCGCCGCAGCGGCGCACCCAGCCAGGCAATACAGTGGTGCGGAATATTTCCTTCGCTTGCGCCTTGTCGGCGGCGGAAGCTGTCACCTCTGTCATGGGCCGTGCAGCGAGGTTATGGATGCTGCACCCAGCGGCGCGACCGATATTGCAATCAATGCCATCGCGCGTTGCGGCAAGGCCAAGCGCCCATTGTTGGTTGCTCACTTCCTTCATGGTCGCCTCCATGAAGTCACGCACGGCGGGTTCCAGGCGGTTCCACCAATTCAGATTCACTAGATAGCCAGCGACCGCCCAGGAAACCGGCAAATCCGAGATATGCGTGGAAACTTCCGGCCAGCGCGCGGCGGCGCCAGAACCTGAACCGGTGATGGCGCAATCCACCACACCACGTTCCAAAGCGGAATAGACTTCCGGGAAGCCGATGCTGACGGGCTGCGCGCCAAGGGTGGTGAAGAAATCCACCAGCGAATTGCCGAAGGTGCGTATGCGCCGACCGCGCAAATCATTCAGGCTGGTAAAGGCCGCGCGGCAAAACACTACCTGCGCCGGGAAGGGATACATCGCAACTAACTTCGCGCCAAAGCGTTCCAGATCACGATTGGCAACGGGCAATACCGCTTCCGCAATGCGGCGTGCATCGTTGATGTCTGGTGCCAGCCCCGCCAAATCAATGCCATCCAGAATGGGCACATCGCCTGAAAGAGTCGTGAGGGTACCAGCGCCGATTTCCACCTGGCCGGAGCGTACCAGGCGGACGATTTCATTGCCTGCCAGATTGCGTTCTGCATGGGTTGAAAGCTGTACCTGTACACGCCCATTGCTGCGCGCCGCCGTGCCATCGCGCAACACCGGAATGTCCACGCGGGTATACTGTGGCTGGGTCGGCAGTGGTTGCGTTACCGCCGAAATGCGAATGGGCGCGCCTGCCGGCAAGGTCGGCAATTGTGCCATGGCGGAGAAGGTGACGCCGGTTGCCAGAATAGCACCTGCGAGAAGGTTTTTCAGCATCAGGAAGTCCTCCGGGTTAGGGTTGTTGTAGCCAGTCCATCACGGGGCGCCTTATGCGTCGAGTGGCCAAGCCCGAAAATCTCAAAAAACCCCGCCAGCTTGCCTGTGATATTGGCAGGCAGGCGCGCAATTGCCTGCCCGTCGGGCTTACTTCACTTGGCGGGATGCACCGCCATCCAATGGCGGGCGATATCCACCCGCCGCGTAATCCACACTTCGCGCTTCTGTGCCATGTAATCGAGCAGCCTTTGCAGCGCGACAGCACGGGCCGGGTGACCGATCAGGCGCATATGCAGCCCAACCGACATCATCTTGGGCTGACCCTTGCGGCCTTCTTCATAGAGCATGTCGAAAGCATCGCGGATATAGGAAAACCAATCATCCGATGTGCCCATCCAGCCGGCATATTTGCCGTCATTATTCGTCAGCGAATACGGCACTACCAGATGCGGCTTGTCATTCACGCGTGTCCAGGTCGGCAATTCATCGCCGTAATAGTCACTGTCGTACAGAAACCCGCCTTCTTCCACGACCAGCCGGCGCGTATTGACGGAAGGTCCATAGCGGCAATACCAGCCATCCGGACGATGCCCGACGGTTTTCTGCTGGCTGTCGATCGCTTTGCGGATGTGATCGCGTTCTTCTTCTTCCGATAATTCGAAATGCTTCACCCAGCGCCAGCCATGGGAACAGACATCATAGCCCGCGGCCTTGATGGCGGCGGCCGCATCCGGATTGCGTTCCAGCGCCAGCGCGCAACCGAAAATCGTGACAGGCAGATTGCGTTCCTGGAATAGCCGATGCAGGCGCCAAAAACCAACGCGACTGCCATATTCAAACATGCCCTCGGCTGCCAGATCGCGACCTGATTTCACCTGATTGAGGCCATGCGCTTCGGTCAAGCCATTCTCCGTGAAGCCATCGCCGAGTTCAAAGGAAGGCTCACTGCCTTCTTCATAATTGATCACGAAATTGACGGCGATTTTTGCGCCTCCTGGCCATTGCGGATCGGGCGGATTGGCACCGTAGCCGATAAAATCTCGCGTGACTTGATAGGTCATGGCGTCATTCCTTTCAGGGGGAGGGGGCGTTCTGCAAGGCACGCCAAATCTTTTCAGGTGTTGCAGGCATATCGGGCGGTGCCGCGCCTCGCAGCGAAAGCGCATCGGCAATCGCGTTCATGACTGTTTGCGGCGCGGCAATGGCCCCCGCCTGGCCAGAACCTTTCACACCAAGCGGATTTGCGGCAGTTGGTGTGCCATCCAATATCACCTCAATCGCGGGCACATCATCGGCGCGCGGCAGCGCGTAATCCATCAAGGACCCAGTCAGCAATTGGCCTGACTCACGATCATAAAAAATGTCTTCGAGCATGGCCTGACCAATGCCCTGCACCAGCCCGCCCTGTACCTGGCCTTGCGTCAGGCGTGGGTTCACCAAGCGCCCGTAATCATCAACCGCGACATAGCGCATCAGGCGGACATGGCCGGTGTCAGGGTCAATCTCCACCTCCGCCGCCTGGCAGCCATTGGGGAAGGTCACGAGGTCGGAGGTATTGTGACCAGATGCGGCAAGCCCGGGCGCCATGCCTTCAGGCAGGCTTGCCACATCTTCGGCGGCGCGGGCGATTTCAGCCAAGGCGATGAAGCGCTCACCTTCCGGTACGGCGAAGCGCCCATCGGCGAAAGCAAGTGCCGCAGGATCTGCTTGCAGCAAATGGGCGGCGATGATGCGCGCCTTTTCCATCAGCGCATCAAGTGCCAGAACCAGAGCGCCACCGCCCAAATGCAAGGAGCGCGCGCCGCCATGGCCATTGCCATTCGGCAGCAAATCCGTATCGGCTTGCTGCACATGCACTTCGGCAGGCGTCAGCCCAAGTCGATCCGCGACAATCTGCGCATAACTGGTTTCATGGCCCTGGCCATTGCTTTGTGTGCCGATAGCCGCTTGCGCCTGGCCTAACGCGTCAACTGAAACGGATGCCCATTCACCAGGTGCCCCGCGTGCGGTTTCCAGAAAACAGCCAATGCCGCGGCCGAGCAACATACCGCGCTGTGCTGCCTCCGCGCGTCGAGCCGTAAAGCCCGCCGCATCAGAAGCCTTGTCCAATACGCTAAGATTGGCGGCAAAACGCCCGCCATCCACCGCCATACCCATGGCCGTACGATGCGGCGCATCAGGCAGCATATTCATCGCGCGCAGCGCCGCAGGATCGCGCCCCAAGCTGCGCGCGGCGGCATCCACCAGCCTTTCGATGATGTAATTCGCCTCTGGCTTGCCGGCACCGCGATAGGCATCCACTGGCAGGCTATTGGTGAAGGCGCCGCGTACTTCCAGGTGCATGGCCGGAATCGCATAAACACCGCCCATGGCGGTGGAGAAAGCATTGGTCGGGCAATGCGGGCCAACCGCGGAAAGATATGCGCCCATATCGGGAATGCTGTTGATCTCAAGGCCCAGAAAGCGGCCATCATCCGCAAGTGCCAGTCTTGCCTTCGCGCGCAAATCGCGGCCATGCACAGCGGCGGCGAATTCCTCGCTCGGTTCCGCCTGCCAGGCGATGCTGCGTTGAAGGCGGCGCGCGGCCCAAAGCGCCAGCACATATTCCGGAAACAGAAAATTCTTGGCACCAAAGCCGCCGCCCACATCGGGACAGACAAGATGAAAGGCATCTTCCTGCAGGCGAAACACCGTCGCAAGCTGCCGGCGAATGCCATGTACGCCCATGCCGGTGAAGATCAAGTCAAAGCGACTGCCATCGAAATGCGCCAGTGCGGCACGTGGTTCAATCGGCACGGCATGGACGCGATTATTGAACAGATCGAGGCTGATGACGTGATCCGCCTGCGCGAAAGCCGCATCTGTGGCGGCGCGGTCACCCTTCAGGAAACGGAACGCCTCATTCCCTGGTGCTTGCGGCCAGAGTTGCGGTGCCTCCGCGCTAAGGGCGCGCGCGCCATCAATCACTGCGGGCAGGGGATCGTAGCTGACGTCAATCGCCTCCGCCGCATCGCGCGCTGCCGCGGCGGTGGTTGCGATGATCAAGGCAACTGCCTCGCCCAAATGCCGCACGCGATCGGTCGCCAAAACAGGGCGTGGCGGCACCACCATGGGCAAGACACTGGCCACCACCGCCGTGCAGGGCAGTGGCGCCAGGTTATCCGCCGCAAGATCAGCACCAGTGAAAACGCCCACCACACCGGGCATGGCACGCGCGGCGTCCGCGTTGATCTCGCCTAGAACTGCATGAGCATGGGGTGAACGCAGCACAACGGCATGTAGAGCATCTGCGGGAAGCATATCCGCAACATACCGCCCGCGCCCGCTCAGAAACCGCGCATCTTCCAGTCTTGCGATGGATTTTCCGCTGAACATCAAGCGCCTTTGCTCAAGCGTTTGTCGACGAATTCCAACCTGTCCTGGCCCCAGAACATATCCTCACCAATCACATAGCACGGCGCACCGAAGACACCGCGTTCCAACGCCGCGGCGGTATCGGCCTTACGCTGTTCCAGCCAGCGCGGGTCGTCTGCCATACGCAGCAGCCCATCCGCATCCAGGCCGCAATCACGAATCAGCGCGGCCAAGGTAGTGGCATCACCCGTGTCCTGTTCTTCCTCCCAAAGGGCCTTCAGGATGCGATGCGCCAAGCGAATTGCCGGCGCATGGCCTTGGGTTTCGCGCAGCGCAATAGCACACGCCGCGCCAGGCAATTCATTGGCCGGGGAATGCTTTGGCTGGATAGTGATGGGAATGCCAAGCGCATCCCGCCAGCGCCGCAATTCCTGCAAGCGATAGGCTTGGCGCTGTGGTGAGCGCTTCGGCAAGGGAAGCCCGCCGGAGCCCGCGAAGATTGTGCCGAAATCAACCGGCCAGATTTGCAGCGCCGCGCCATGCTGCGCCGCCAAGGCTTCAATCCGCGCTGCGCCCAAATGCGTCCAGGGCGAATTGAGCGAAACGTAATAGTCAATCAGCAAAGCCATGATGCTTCCTCACGCGATGATAGGGCAGGCGGTGGCGGCGCGGACTTCTTCCAAAGTCACGCCGGGGGCAAGATCACGCAAAGCGAAGCCCTCCCCCAAGGGCGCGAAAAGACCAAGATCGGTCACCACCAGCGTCACCACACCAGCGGCGGTGATGGGCAGGCTGCAGCGCGGCAGCAATCGGGAAGCGCCATCACGCGTGCGATGTTCCAGCATGATATAGACGCGCTGTGCGGAGGCAGCCAAATCCATCGCGCCGCCAATCCCGCCGCCCTTGGCGCCCTTCAGCTTCCAATTGGCGAAATCTCCATTGGCCGCCACTTCATAGGCACCCATCACGGTCACATCCATCCGCCCGCCGCGGATCAGCGCAAAGCTATCCGCATGATGCACAATGGAAGCGCCGGGATTGAGCACCACATTCTGTCCGCCGGCATTCACCAGGTTCAAATCCTCGGTCCCCGGCGCGCAGACGGCTCCATAGCCGATCACGCCATTTTCCGCGTGGAAGATGATGTCGCGATCACCCATGGGCACATCGGCAATCATGGTCGGCATGCCAACACCAAGATTGACCACCCAGCCATCCTGAAATTCGCGCACAAGCCTTTCGGCCATCTGCATGCGTGTCCAGCTCATCGTGCGGCCTCCCGCTTGCGGGTCCAAAGACCCATGGGTGGTGGCGGTACGCGGATTAGCCGATGCACCACAAGGCCCATTGTATGCACATCATCGGCATCTATCGCGCCGGCGGGCAGGATATCTTCTTCCACTTCCACAATGGTGGTTTTCGCAGCCATTGCCATCAAGGGATTGAAATTGCGTTGGCTGCGATGGAATCGCAGATTGCCAACCGCATCCGCCCGCGCGGCGCGAATAAAAGCGTAATCCACCGGCAGTGCATATTCCAGCAAATAGCGCTTGCCATTGATCTCCCGCGTTTCGCGCCCTTCGGCCAATTCGGTACCAACCGCGGTTGGCGTATAAAAGGCCGGAATACCCGCACCGGCGGCGCGCAGCCGTTCCGCCAGGGTGCCTTGCGGGACGATTTCGGCTTCAACCTCGCCGGATTCATAGTATTTGGTGAAGGACAGTACATCTGATGCGCGGGTTGCGGCGGTGAAGGAGCATATCACCTTCGCGACCTGGCCGTTTTCCACCAGCATGCCGATATCGGGCATGCGTGGTTTATGCGCGCCGCCGGTGGTATTGGCAATGCAGGTCAGGCGCTTCGCGCCGCGTCGTGCCAATGCGGCGATCAGGTTGTAAGGAGTGCCCGGTCCGGCGAAGCCGCCAATGGCAATCACCGCGCCGTCCGGAATATCCGCCACCGCCGCATCGAAATCCGGAAAGGTCTTGTTGCGTGCCATGGGCCGCCCCCTGCATGTGCCGCGTTATGCTTCGCCGAAGTGGCGCCGATGGCAAGGGGGGCGCTTCATGTCTTGCGTGCCCGCGTTTCGTTGATGGCAATGTAAAGCCCAGCGCCGATGATGATGCCGGCCCCAAGCCAGGTCCATTGATCCGGCCAAAGCCCGGTAATGGCATAGCCCACCGCAATGGCGCCGATCATTTGCCAGTATTGGAAGGGCGCGATGACATTGGCCGCGCCATAGGTCATGGCCTTGGCCACGCACCAATGCCCGCCAGCCCCAAGGACGCCCAGCGACAGCAGCCAAAAAACATCGGACCAATTTTGGATCGGCACCCAGAAAAAGGGGATCACGGCGCACATCAGTAATGCGCCAAAAAGCCCGCTATACATCACCGATGTTTCGGGCCGATCCAGCCCGGCCACCTGGCGCGTCAGGATTTGGTAGATCGCATAACAAAAGGCGCTGGCCACAATGCCAAGTGCTGCGGGTTGGAAAACCTCAGACCCCGGGCGGATCACCACCAGCACGCCCAAGAAGCCCACCGTCACCGCCGTCAGACGCTTCCAGCCAATCTGTTCACCCAGCATAGGCAGCGCCAGCAAGGTCACGAAAAACGGCGACATGAAGGAAATGGAGGAAGCCTTGGCCAACGGCACATCCTTCACCGAGAAAAAGAAAAAGGTGGTAGACGCCAGCAACAGCAAGGATCGCGAAATCTGCACCCAGGGCTTGCGGCTTTGCAGCACGCCCAAGCCGTAGCGCGGGACAATCAATGCCAGCACAATCAGCAAATGCCCGGTGGTGCGTGCCCAGATGATCTGTTCGGAAGGGTAGGTGCGGCTCAATACCTGCACGATGCCGTTCATGATAGGGAACAATGTGCAGGCGGAACACATGAAGAAAATGCCAAGCAGCAAGGATGTCTGACGCGGAGGCACCGCGATACTGTTCATGAGGCGCGCGCCCTCCCGAAGGCTACTGACGGCTTTACGATAGGCCAGAAGCAGCGTCAGGGGGAAGCGTGCGACTCGGGTGGCTTAAGGGCGGGGCACCCCACTGCGGGGTGCTGCTGTGAACCCTTTCGCGGCGCCCAATGCCCGAAAAACAGGCGGAGTGCAGATTAAAGCCCTGTCAGGAACGCCTAAAGGATTGGCATATGCCTTGCTGACCCCATCTGGCTGGGGCAAGGACGCCCCACGCCACCCCAAGCGAGGAGACCAGCATGAGAACCAGATATCGGATTGAACGCCGCGCAGTGCTGACGGGCGGGTCTGCCCTTGTGCTTTCGGCGGTAGCTGGCGCGCGCGTGCCGCTGGCGCAGACGCTGGAAAAACTCTCCTTCCAGACGAATTGGCGCGCCCAGGCGGAACATGGCGGCTATTATCTGGCGCTGGCCAATGGGCTGTATCGCCGCGCCGGCATTGATTGCGAAATCCGCATGGGTGGCCCGCAGCAAAACCCGGCGCAGCTATTGCTCGCGGGGCGGGTGGATATGATCATGTCATCCGGCTTTCAGGCGCTGAATTATGTGCGCGAAAACATCCCTTTCATGGCGATTGGCGCCATCATGCAAAAGGATCCGCAGGGCTTCATGTTCCATGCGGAAGCCGGCTTCACCAGCTTTGAGCAGATGCGTGGCCGGCCCATTCTGGTGGGGGCCGGCGGGCGCGTGACCTATTGGCCCTTCCTGCGTCGGCGCTTCGGCTTCACCGATAGCCAAATCCGCCCCTATACCTTCAATATTCAGCCCTTCCTGGCGGATAAGCAGGCCATTCAGCAATGCTTTGTCTCCTCCGAGCCCTTCGCGGCGCGGCTTGGTGGCGCTGATCCGCGCGTGCTGCTGTTTGCTGATGCAGGCTTCCCGAATTATCAGACGACCATTGATATTTCGCGCAAACTTGTTGAGGAAAAGCCCGATCTGATCCAGCGCTTTGTGGATGCCACCATGCAGGGTTGGACACAGTATTTGCGCGGGCAGGATGTGGCGGCGGCGAATACGCTGATCATGCGCGACAATCAGGAAATGACGCAGGAGAAGATTGATTACGCCGTCCGCGCCCTGAATGAACGCGGCATTGTGTTTTCAGGCGATGCGGAACGGCTTGGCATTGGCGCCATGACGGATGAGCGCTGGGAAGCCTTCTATACTGCGATGCGCGATGCGGAAGTGATGCCGCCCGGGCTTGATGTGAAGCGCGCCTATTCGCTGCGCTTCGTCAATCGGCGGGCTGGATTGGCTTGAGCCCTCGGCGCCCACTGCTCTCGCTCACCGGGGTTTCCAAGCGTTACGCAACGGGAACCCTGGCGCTGGATGGTATTGATCTGACGATCATGCCGGGGGATTTCATTGCCCTGCTGGGGCCTTCGGGCTGCGGCAAATCCACCTTGCTGCGCCTGATTGCGGGGCTTACCGCGCCAAGCGGCGGTACCATGGAATGGCCGATGGCCATGCATGACGCGGCTGGTGATGTGGAACGCGATATCGGCTTCGTGTTTCAGGAACCAACGCTGATGCCTTGGGCCAGCGTGATCCGCAACGTCGCGCTGCCCCTGGAATTGGCCGGCATGAAACGGCGGGAAGCCGAAGAACGCGCCGCCGAATGGATTGCGCGCGTTGATCTGAAGGGTTTTGAGAAAGCCTATCCGCGCGCGCTATCCGGTGGCATGCGGATGCGCGTTTCCATCGCGCGTGCCTTGGTGACGCGCCCGCGCATTCTGCTGATGGATGAACCCTTCGCGGCCTTGGATGAAATCACGCGCTTTCGGCTGAATAATGATCTGGTGCAGCTTTGGGCGCAGGAACGTTTTACGGTTATTTTCGTGACCCATTCGGTGTTTGAAAGTGTCTATCTTGCCGAACGCATTGTGGTGATGGCCCCGCGCCCAGGCCGGATTGCCCAGGAAGTGCGCATCACCGCGCCGGCAGGACGGGGGGAGGAGTTCCGCACATCCCCCGAATATGCTGCGCAATGCCGCACGGTTTCGCATGCGCTTTCTTCTGCCATGGGAGGTGCGCATGAGTGAGAGCACGGAAGCGGCACCGGCCGCTGGCGGTTTTGTGGAAGGCACCTGGCTCCGCATTCTGGCGCCGACACTGCTTGCGCTGCTGTTCCTGGGCGGCTGGGAGATGATGGTGCGGGTGCGTGAGATACCGCCCTATATCCTGCCCGGACCGATTGCCATTTGGGAGACGTTGTTGCGCGATTGGGCATCGCTTTCCGTATCGCTGCTGATCACGCTGAAGATTACCTTCCTGGCGCTTTCGGTCGCGGCGATTCTGGGGCTGGTGCTGGCGATACTCTTTGCGCAGTCGCGCATCATTGAGTTGTCGCTGTTTCCTTTCGCGGTGATCTTGCAAGTCACCCCGATTGTCGCGATCGCACCGCTGATCATCATTTGGGTGGACGATATCGCGATATCCTTGTTGATCTGCGCCTGGATCGTCGCCTTCTTTCCGATCCTGTCCAATACAACTGTTGGGTTGAATTCCGCGGATCATAATTTGAAGGATTTGTTCAAGCTTTATCGCGCATCGCGCTGGCAGGTACTGACACGGTTGCTGCTGCCTTCAGCGCTGCCCTACTTCCTGGCGGGTTTGCGTATTTCCGGCGGGCTTGCGCTGATTGGCGCCATTGTCGCGGAATTTGTCGCGGGCACAGGCGGCAGTTCATCGGGGCTTGCGTATCGTATTCTGGAAGCGGGGTATCAGTTGCAAATCCCGCGCATGTTCGCGGCGCTGGTGCTGGTTTCCACTACAGGCATTGCGATTTTCCTTGCGCTTAGTTTGCTGACGCATTTGCTGCTGCGCCATTGGCATGAAAGCGCGATGGGCAGGGGGGATCGGCGATGAGCGCTGCCATGACAAAACTCCGCGCGGCTTTGGTGGGTGCGGGCAGTGAGTTCTGGCTGCGCGATGCGCGTGCGCCAGGGGCGGTGGTGCAGGGGTCTTCGGCGCTGCCTTTGGATCGGGATGGCGTGGCGCGCTTTGATCTGCGTATCGAAAACGGGCGCATCGCCGCGATTGCGCCGCTTGGCTCTGCGCCGGATGGGGTTTCCCTGGATGGCGGGCAGATCTGGCCCGGTATGCTTGATGCGCATACCCATTTGGATAAGGGCCATATCTGGCAACGCGCCCCCAATCCGGATGGCAGTTTCTTCGGCGCCGTCACCACGGTCATGGCCGACCGCGATGTGAATTGGTCTGAAGCCGATATGCGTGCGCGGGCTGAATTTGCGCTGCGCGCGGCTTACGCCCATGGCACGGTTGCCGTGCGCACGCATCTGGATAGCTATATGCCGCATGCGCCCAAGGCCTGGCGGATGTTCCGTCAGTTGCGCGATGATTGGGCCGGGCGGATTACCTTGCAGGCATCCTCCATCGCGCCGCTCGATCGTTTTGCGGGGGATGAGGGCGCTGAACTTGCCGATATTGTCGCCGAATCAGGCGGCGTATTGGGCATGGTGACGCGGCTTTCCGGCGGTATTCATGATGATATCCCGCCTGAATTCCAGGCAATGCTGGATCATTTTTTTGCGCTGGCGGAAGCGCGCGGCCTAGACCTTGATTTGCACGTGGATGAAAGCGGAGAGACCGGCGCGCGCGCCCTGCGCGAAATTGCGCTGACGGCGTTGCGGCGCGGCTTCAAGGGGCGCATCCAATGCGGGCATTGCTGTTCACTTTCGCGTCAGACAGATGAATTCGCGCTGGAAACCATCAAGGCTTGCGCCGATGCCGGTGTTGCGATTGTGGTGCTGCCCATGTGCAATATGTATTTGCAGGATCGCGAAGCTGGGCGCACACCACGCTGGCGGGGCGTGACTTTGGTGCATGAAATGCAATCTGCGGGTGTTTCCGTTTCCCTCGCGTCAGACAATACGCGCGATCCCTTCTATGCCTATGGCGATCTCGACATGGTGGAGGTGATGCGCGAAGCCACACGCATTCTGCATCTGGATCATCCCTATGGCGATTGGGCACGGTCCGTCGGCGCGCGGCCAGCGGCGGCGATGGGGCTGCCAGGCGCGGGCATGATCCGCCCTGGTGCGCCGGCTGATCTTATCCTGTTTCGTGCGCGGCATATGACTGAGTTTTTGTCTCGCCCGCAATCGGATCGGATTGTGCTGCGTAATGGAAAGTTGCTGGATGCGGAAGTGCCGGATTGGCGGGAATTGGATCACGTCATCCCGGCTACCACCGGCTGAGCCGCGCCTTCACCTTCGCCAGAAACGCCGCGCGTTCCGGCGGCGTGCGTTGATCCATCCGCGTCAGCATCAGCCATTCCACCCGGCACCAGCGAGCGCATAAGCGCCTGAGGCCGCGATTGATCAGTTTCTTGTCCGGCCAGCCAATCACCCATAGCAGCCAAAGCGGCGAACCATAGGTGGTGATCACCCCGATGCGCTTGATATTGGTCAGCAGCGGTTCAATCGCGCCATCGCCAAGCTTGAAGGCAATACCAGGCGCCCAGATGCGATCAAACCACCCCTTCAGCATGGCCGGTAGCCCATACCACCAGGTGGGATAGACCAGCAGCAGGGCATCAGCGCGCTGCAAGGAAGCGACATGGTCCGCGACATCCGAAGGATGGCTTGCAGGGTCAAGATAGTCGCGATGTTCGGAATCGCTCAGCGCGGCGCTGAAGCCTTCCGCATAAAGATCACGGCATTCCACTTGATGCCCGGCGGCTTCCAGGGCTTGTCGCGCTGTGTCGCGGAGTGCCGCCGAAAAACTCTCCGCCCGCGGATGGCAATGGATCAGCAGCACCCGCATGACGCCTGCCTAATCCAGCCTTTCTTCAATTTCCGGCGCATCCGGGTCGCCATACATGTAATGCGTGCGCGGTCGATCGGGCGACCATTCCGGATCGTCCCAGGCGAGCATCTTGCCCGGATTGAGTAGACCCAACGGATCAGCTTCCTTCTTGAAGGCCAATTGCCGCGCATCCACGCGCTTCATGCCGCCTTCTTCAAGCGAGAAGGCATGCGGGTTGAAGACCGGGCAGCCATTGGCTTCATGGATACGAATAATCTCGGCCAAGCGTTCTTCGCTGGTATAGCGCACCAATTGCAGGCCGAAGCAGGTGACATGCCCGCCGAAGCGCACAAATTCCAGATGCATCGGCACTTCATCACCGAATAGCGCTTCCATCTTTTCTACCAGCGCCATATGGCCCGGCGGCGGGAAAAGCGTTTGCAGATAAGTGATGCCGCGATCAAGTTTCAGCGCTTGCAGCGTGGTGTGGTTCCAGGAATGTTCATAAAGCGGCACGGCAGCTTCTTCCGTGGGGCAGCGATAGATTTCCGCTTGCGTCGCGCCATGCTTGGCTTTCAGTGCTTCAAAAGCTTCCAGGAAGGGCGCTGCGATCATCAGCATAGCCACACTCATGCCCGCAGGAATGCGCCCTTCGAAATGGCGGAAATATTGCTGCGGCACCGGCGAAGCGACCACGGTGGCGAGCTTCTTCACAATCCCATCAGCGAGGGTGACGGCCTCAGCAAAGCGCGCGGCTTCCATGAAGCTTGGAAAAGCCATCATCACATCCACCCAATCATAGGCGGGGGCGAGTGGCATCTCGACCTCCGTGATAATGCCATTCGTGCCATAGGCGTGATTGGCTTTTTCAATCTCCCCACCACGCAATTCCAGAATGCGCGGTGTCTCTTCCATAGTGATCACGCGCAAGCCCAGTACATTGCCTGGCTCCCGGAAGGATCCCCACATGCAGGAACCCGCTCCTGCGGAACCGCCGGCAACAAAGCCGCCAATGGTCGCGGTACGCTTCGTTGAGGGATGAAAGCGCAATTCGCCGCCCACTTGCTGGCGCGTTTGTTCGTCAAGCGCGATCAGCTTGGCGCCGGCCTGCGCACGCATGATGCCGGGCTTGGCCCAAAGCAGCTTATCCAAAGCGGAGACATCCAACACCACGCCCCCATGCAGCGGCATGGCCTGACCGTAATTGCCCGTGCCCGCTCCACGCGGCGTGACTGGAATGCGCCGCGCATGGCAGGCGGCCAGAATGCGCACCACATCAGCCTCATCCCGCGCTTCGGCCACCACATCCGCGCTCACGCCATTCAATTGACGTTTCAGAACGGGGCTATACCAGAAGAAATCCCGGCTGCGCTGGCGCACCAGCGCGGCATCCGTTACCCAGCGAATATCGGGCAGCGCGGCCATCAGGCCAGCCATATCGTGTTTCATGCGGCATCACTTTCTGGTTCATCAAAGCTTTTCATCTTGCCCGGATTGAACAAACCGAGCGGATCAACGCGGCGCTTGAAGCCAAGTTGATCCCCCGGCACGCGGCGATAGCCTGAGCCTTCTTCGATGGTCATCACATGCGGATTGGCAATAACCGCGCCGGCGGCTTCAAAGCCCGCCATGATTTCCGCAAGCCTTTCGTCGCCATTCCAGCGAATGACCGGCAGGGCAGACATGGTGGTACGCCCACCGAAGCGCACGCATTCCGTGTGCATCCAAACCTCATCCGGGAAGGCAGCGCGCACCTTCTCCACCGATTCCAAAGTGCCTTCAAAAGGAAAGCGACATTGGAGATAGGTCACGCCACGATCGCGCTTCAATACCTGCAACGTGGTGTGGTTCCAGCAATACTCATAGAAGGGAGTCGCTTCCGGGTCGCGTTCGGCAGCTACCGTATCCTGATCGGCCACAATCCGCCCGCCATGTTCGCGCGCCATATCGCGCAGCGCCACCAGTCCGGTAGGGGCCACCATCACCAGCGCCAGCGCATGATCCGCTGGCACCACATCGGCAATGGCACGGAAGAAAGGCGGCAGGCGCGCATCGAAAACGCCGCACATTTTCTTGGCGATTCCATCAGCGAAAGCCAGCGCCAAGGCAAAGCGCCCAGCGGCGGCGAAGTCAGAAAACACCACCGCAATATCGCGCCAATCCTGCGCCGGCGTCAGCGGCAGGCGCACGCGTGTAATCACGCCTGTTGTGCCATAGGTCCGATTGACCGGGTTCGCCTCATCGCCTTCCAGATCAAGCAGCGCGGGCGGGTCTTGCAGTGTCGCCACACGCACACCGAGCAGATTGCCACGTTCGCGCATGGTGCCATGGCTGATGCCGCCAACCCCGGCACCGCCGCCTGCGACAAAGCCTGCAATGGTGGCGGTGCGCTTGGTGCTGGGCCACAGCCGCAACTCCCAACCGCGCTCGCGCGCCCAGAGGTCAAGATCAATCATGCGCGCGCCGGCTTCGGCTTCCAGTACGCCATCCTTCAGCGCGATGGGCGCTGTCATGGCTGTGGTATCCAAGACCGCGCCAGCATTCAGCGGCACGCATTGGCCGTAATTGCCGGTGGCGCCGCCGCGCACCGTAATCGGCACGCCGTGGCGGCGCGCGGCATTCAGGATGCGCATCACCTCATCTTCTGAATGCGGGCGAAGCCATATATCGGCGCGCTTGCCATCCAATTGCCGCTTCAGAATGGGGCTATACCAATAGAAATCGCGGCTTTTCTGCCGCAGCAGCGCGGCATCAGTGGATTGTTCAAGCCCCGCCAAATCGGCGGTGAAGGCAGCGATGTCAGGCATCGGGATTAGGCTCCTGATCCAGCCAGCTAGAAATATCCATGCCGGCAACCTGCTGCCACAAGGCCGCCATGCGTTGCGCGGCGTGGTCCAATAGCGCTTCACCAATCTCGACCGTGGCCGCCGAGGCATTACCCACCGCGCCCGCCGGCCCAAGATCCTGCGCCTGCCAGGCCGGCGGCGCGCCGGCATCAGGCGCCATGCTTGGCGTATCGGTAGAAACACCCTGCCAGCGACTGACGAAATTGCGCGCCTTTTCCATCCGCACCAGATCGGGGCGCAGCGCCAACATCACCGCGGTTTCATCGCGCCCGGCATGAATGCCAAAACGCGCCTCCACCGGGTCTCGCAAGGCTTCCGGCTTGCCCATGCGCGCCCACATGGCATTCACCACAAAAAGCCCATGCTGGATGCGTAGCCTGCGCGCCGCGATATCAAGCGCGGAGACATTGCCGCCATGGCTGTTCAAAAATACCAAGCGCTTCACGCCCGCGCGCGCAACGGAAGCGCCGATATCGCAGACCAAGGCCAAAAGCGTCTCGGCGCTGGTGGTAATGGTGCCGGGAAAGCGCAAATGCTCAACCGAAAGCGCCACCGCCTGGGTGGGCAGCACCAGCACCGGCAGATCATCCGGAATGACTTTCAGCGTCCGCGCGACAATGCCCTGATTGATCGCGGTATCCACCGCCACCGGCAAATGCGGTCCATGCTGTTCAATGGCGCCCACCGGCAGTACCGCAACTGTATTGGCAGGAAGGGCGCGGAAATCCGGCCAGGTGAGGTCCTGCCAGAAACGGCTGGGAAGGGGCATGGGGGACTCCGCCTTTGCTGTTGCAAGGCTGGTATCGCGGACCCCCCTCAGAGTCCAGGGTGTTTGGGCCGCGTCAGGGGCGGCCCAAAATCTCCTGATTATGCTGGCCGATGCGTGGCGCCGGGCGACGGGAAGGCGGCCGACGACGATTGAAGGAAATCGGCAAACCAACCACGCGCGGGCCGCCTTCCGGCAGGCTTTGCATCATGTTCATGGCGGCGAATTGCGGGCTTGCCGCAAGTTCAGCAATGTCATTCACCGGGCCGCTTGGCACGCCCTCAGCCTCCAGCGTGGCCAGCCAATGATCGCGCGGCTGCAAGCGCAGCGCATCCGCAATCAAGGGCAAAAGTGCGGCCTTGTTGCGCACACGCGCGGGGCCGGTGGCAAAACGCGGATCGCTCGCCCATTCCGGATGGCCGAGAACCTTCGCGCAGCGCGCCCAAAGCCGATCATTCCCGGCGGCGAGGCATAGCGGCCGATCGGCGGTATCGAACACCTGATAGGGCACAATCACCGCCCCGCCCGTGCCGTGGCGCTTCGGGATTTCCCCGCTGGCGAGGTGATTATTCACATGGCCTTCCACCCAATGCACAGCCGTTTCAAATAATGACGTATCTACAAGGCAGCCCTTGCCGGTACCGTCCCGCTGCCGCAGCGCCGCCAAGGCACCAATCACGCAGAACATGCCCGTCGCCTTGTCATTGATGGACGCACCACAAAAGGTCGGCGGGTCTTCCGGGCGGCCCGTGACAGACATCATCGCACCATAGGCTTGCAGCAAGGGATCAAAGCCAGGTTTCAAGCGCATAGGCCCTTCATGGCCAAAGGCCCATATCGAGCAATAGACCAGCCGAGGATGCCGCTTCAGCATGGCTTCCGGCCCAATGCCGATTTCATCCACCACGCCAGGGCGCAGATTCTGGATCAGCACATCGGCGGTCTCGACCAATTTGTGCAGTGCTTCAATATCCTCGGGCTTTTTCAGATCAAGTGTGATGGAACGCTTATTGCGATTCTGCCCATGAAAATACAGCGAGGTTTCGCCATCCGGCCCGAAGGGGGGACCCCAGGCGCGCGCATCATCCCCGCCATCGGGCTTTTCCACCTTGATCACATCCGCACCCATATCGGCCATGATCACACCGGCGAGTGGGCCTGCGAGCGCCTGGCCCACTTCAATCACGCGCATGCCGTGTAGCGGCAATTCCATTGTTTTATCCTCCGAATTTTATAGCATCGGCTCCAAAGGTGGGCGACCACGAATGAAATCAGATGCCTTTTCCGCGATCATCATGGTGGTGGCGTAGGTATTGGCCGATGTCATGTTCGGCATCACGGAAGCATCCACCACGCGCAAGCCTTCCAGCCCATGCACGCGGAGCCTGTCATCCACCACTGCGGTCGGGTCCGTATTCGGCCCCATGCGCGCCGTGCCGATCAAATGATAGGTGGTCGAACCATTGCGCCGCGCGAAATCCAGCAATTCATCATCGGATTCGATATGCGGGCCGGGCAGGGTTTCCTCTGACAGAAAGGGCTTGAGTTCTGGCGTATTCAGCAGCCGCCGGATCAGGCGAATGCCGCCCAGATGCACGCGCCGATCCATGGAGTCTGACAAGTAATTCGGCTGGATTTCGGGGTCATCAAACACATCAGCGGTTTTCGCGCGCACCCAGCCGATGCTTTCTGGCCGATGCTGCCAAGCGCCGGCGGTGACACCCGGGTAATCATCCAGCACATAAACCTTGCCTTCCGCATAGGACCCCGGCGTGAAGACGCATTGCAGATCGGGCTGGTCCAGCCCTTCAAAAGATTTCCAAAAAACATAGACATGGGATGGCACGGTGGCCAGGATGGAAGGCCGCCCCATCGCCCAGCGCGCTACTTGTCCGGCAAGCTTCACGCCACGCGCCAATTCATTCAGCGTCGTGACACCAGGCTTGGCGCGCATCACCACGCGGGTTGCATAATGGTCGCGAAAATTCTCGCCCACACCACGCAATTCATGCAGCACAGGCACGCCAAGCTTTTGCAATAGCCAGCCGGGACCAATGCCGGAAACCTGCAACAATCGCGCGGTATTGGCTGTGCCGGCCGAGATGATCACTTCCCGCCGCGCCCGCACTTCACGCGCTGCGCCGCCGCGCTGGTTCAAATAGCGCACGCCAACCGCGCGCTTGCCCTCCAGAACAATCCCGCAGGCGCGCGCATTGGTCCGCACATCAAGTGTCTTGCGCGCCATGGCGGGATGCAGAAAGCCGCGCGCGGCGGAAACCCGCCGGCCGCGATGAATGGCGCGCTGGAAATAGCCAACGCCAGCCTGATTGCCGTTATTGTAATCGGGGTTGCGCGGGATACCTGCGGCCACACAGCCTGATATGAAGGCTTCTGATACCGGGTTGAACCAATCCATATCTGTCACGGGCACACCGCCATCGCGCCCGCGGCGTTCCTCACCAAAGCCAAGGCGCTTTTCGCTGCGCTTGTAATAGGGCAGGCAATCCGCATAGCCCCAGCCGCGATTGCCGCGCTGCGCCCAGCTATCCTGATCGCCTGGCTGGCCGCGATTATAGATCATGCCATTGATCGAAGAACCGCCACCCAGCGTACGGCCCTGCACGGTTTTCACGCGCCGCCCGGCGGTGTTTTCCGTGGGCTCGGTGCTGAATTGCCAGGTGATGTCGGGGTTCACCAAAGCCTTGATGAAACCAGCAGGGATATGGATGAAGGGGTTGGTGTCAGGCGGGCCGGCTTCCAAGACGCAGACCGTGGTTTCCGGGTCTTCCGTCAGCCGTGCGGCAAGGATGGATCCCGCCGCCCCCGCACCCACAATCACGTAATCGAAGGTATCGGCATCCGCTTGCGCCATGGCTGCTTCCTCATGCTTTTCAGGCCGAATCCTAGCAAGCTTTGGCCGCGGCGCCAGCCCAAGACAGGCCGAGCATTTTGGCCCATGATGTCGGGCAAGATTTGGGGAGCAGCCCGCCATGACCAACCCAGCAGATTTCACTGCCCCACCGCGCCGCGCCGGTTGGATCGAGCGCCCCGATGCGCGCATTCGCTATGAAGTCACGGGCGAAGGCCCGGCCATTGTCTTCGCGCATGGGCTTGGCGGGAATCTCATGTCCTGGTGGCAGCAGATCGCGCATTTTGCGCCGCGCTATACCTGCGTTGCCTTTTCGCATCGCGGCTTTTTCCCTTCCACCGCGCCAGCGGAAGGGCCGGACCCCGCTGCCTATGCCGCTGATCTGGCGGCGCTGGTGGATGAGCTTGGCCTTGGCGATATCCGCATCATTTGCCAATCCATGGGCGGCTGGACCGGCGTTGAATATGCGCTGCTGCGCCCGGGCCGCGTGAAGGCGCTGGTGCTGGGGGCCACCACAGGATCGCTCGATTCCCATCAGATGCGAGAACCGGAAAGATCGCGCCTCAAAACCTGGCAGGAAGAAAGCGCTGCGGCGCGTGAGGCGGGGCTGAAGCGCAACATCAACCCGGCAGCCGGCGCGCGCATGGCGGCGGAACAGCCGGCGCTGTATCACCTTTATAATCATGTCTATGGCCTGACTGGCGGTTTTGATCGCGAAGCGGTGCGTGCGCGCTTGCAAGCAGGGCGCAACCGCGCCCCGGAATCCTTCGCTGCCGCGCAATGCCCGCTGCTGTTCATTCCAAGTGAGGAAGATATCGTGCTGCCACCCTTTGCGGCCCGCGCCATGGCCAGCGCTATTCCCGGCGCACGTTACGCGCTGCTGCATAAGGCCGGCCATTCCGGTCATTTTGAACGCGCAGCCGCCTTCAATGCTTTGGTTGATGCTTTCTTTGAGGAGATTGGCGCATGAATTCCGCCACACTTTCCATTTGCGTGGATGATTACCCGCATACAATGGCGCTGCATCGCGGAGAGACGGCGAGTGCAACGCTTAACCTTGCGATGCAGGTGGTGAAGCCCATCAGCAAGGCTTTCGCCCCCATGGTGCGCGAAGGGCGTTTTGACATCAGCGAAATGGCGATTGCGACTTTTCTGATGGCGAAAGCCGCCGGGCGCGATTTGGTGCTGCTGCCTTTGGTGGTGGCGGAACGCTTTCAGGAAACGGCAATGTTCTGCCGTGCCGGCAAGGGTATCGAAACCCCTGCCGATTTGGCGGGCAAGCGCATTGGTGTGCGCGCCTATAGCCAAACCACCGGCATGTGGATCAGGGGTGTTTTGCAGGAAAGTTTTGGGCTCCGCGCGGATGCCATGCAGTGGGTGACGTTTGAAGACGCGCATGAACCAAGCTTCCGCGACCCTCCCTGGGTGCAGCGCGCGAGCGCCGGCGAGACCTTGAACGGCATGTTTGAAAGCGGCGCGCTTGATGCCGCCATCATGGGCTTTGAACTGCCCGAGGGTGATGATGTGCGCACGGTTTTCCCAGACCCCGCAGCAGCGGGTGCAGCCTTTCAGGTGCGCTACGGCTTCAAGCCCGTGAACCATCTTGTGGTGATGAAAGGTGCGCATGCGCGCGATGCCGCTTTGGTGGCTGAAGTGCTGCGCCAATTCAATGCGGCCGGCACCGTACCGCGCAGCCGCGCAGCGCTGAACCCGGCGCTGGAACTGGCATCACGCTGGTGCGCCGATCAGGGTTTGATGGCGCGCCCGCTCAGCCTTGATGAAATCTGGGCGGGCTTGCCGTCAGCGGTGGCGTGACGGCCTAAGCCGCCTTCGCCCCCCGCACCAACCGTCCGGGTAGCGCGCCGGTGGCCTCACCTTCGCGATAAACCGGCGTGCCTGCGACGATGGTGGCGACATAGCCATCAGCCTTCTGGATCAGGCGCTTGCCGCCGGCGGGCAGATCGTAATGCATCTTGGGCATCTCCAACCCCAGCCGGCCGAAATCAATCACATTGATATCGGCCTTCTTGCCCACCGCCAGCACGCCGCGATCCTTGAGGCCGAGCGCATGCGCATTGTCGCGCGAAATGCGCTTCACCACGAATTCCAACGGCAGGCGTGGCCCGCGCGCACGGTCCCGCGCCCAATGCACCAGCATATGAGTCATGCAGGAAGCGTCGCAGATATAGCCGACATGCGCGCCGCCATCGCCAAGCCCCATCAGCGTATGCGGATGCGTGACCATATTGCGAATGGCGGTCAAATCGCCATCGGCGTAGTTCAGAATGGGGCGATTCAGAATGGCGCGGCCATCCTGTTCCATCATCAAATCATAGCAAAGCGCCGCCGGGTCCATGCCGCGCGC
>JADCEX010000257.1 GCA_020249825.1 Roseomonas sp. | reverse complement strand
TGGGCACCTGGCTGCATCTGCGTGGCCAGGCAACGGTGGGGGAGATCGTGTCCTTCATGGGCTTCGCCACCATGCTGATCGGCAAGCTTGAAGGCGCGGTGGGCTTTGCCTCCCGGCTTGTGCTGCTGATGCCTTCTCTGTCCGAGATGTTTTCCGTGCTGGATGCGCGCACCACGGTGCCGGAAAAGCCCAATGCCTTGGATATCCCCCGCGCGAAAGGTGAGGTCGCGTTTGAAGACGTGGCCTTCGCCTATCCCGGCGGGTCGCCCATTTTCAGCCATGTGAATTTCGCGGCCGCACCCGGCAAGACCATTGCGCTGGTGGGCCCAACTGGGGCCGGCAAATCCACCGCCATGGCGCTGTTGCAGCGGCTATGGGACCCGAAGGAAGGGCGCGTGACGCTGGATGGGCATGATCTGCGCGATATTTCGCTGGAAAGCCTGCGCCGCAATATCGGCGTGGTGTTCCAGGAAAGCATGTTGTTCAACCGCACCATTCGCGAAAACCTGCTGGTTGGCCGGCCAGATGCCTCGCAGGAGGATTTGGAGCATGCCTGCCGGCTGGCGGAAGCGCATGATTTCATCCAGCGCCAGCCCCATAGCTATGACACCATGATCGGCGAACGCGGCAGCTCCCTTTCCGGCGGGCAGCGCCAGCGCCTGGCCATTGCCCGCGCCCTGTTGAAGGACCCGCCTGTGCTGATTCTGGATGAGGCGACCAGCGCGCTTGATGCCGCGACTGAAGCCCGCGTGCAAAAGGCCTTGGCGGCGCTGATGGCAGGGCGCACCACCTTCATCATCGCGCATCGGCTTTCGACGGTGCGCGATGCGGATGAAATCCTGGTCTTTGCCGGCGGAGAGATCGCCGAACGCGGCGGCTTCAAGGAATTGGTGGCTCAGGGTGGGCATTTCGCGGAGCTGGTGCGGACGCAGCTGACCGGTTCCACCAGCACTTGATCATGATCAAGGCAGTTGCGTGACGATTCGGCAGGATGGGCGCATCACAACCCCATCCGGAAGGCACATCAGCCATGAACCATCGTCACCGCAAGGTATTGCATGCCATCTTCTCCCACCCCGTCAGCGCCAATATTGACCCCAAGGCCGTGGAGGCAGTGTTTGAGGAACTCGGTGCCGAGGTGTCCCATAACGGGTCCGGTAACTTGGCCGTGAAGCTCGGCAGCCATGCCCATGCCTTCCACAATAGCCAGCATAGCCTTTCCAAGGATGAGGTAGTGGCCATGCGGCATTTTTTGACGCAAGCTGGCGTGGATCCGGGCCGCGATTACCCGCTTTGAAAGCCGGGCGGGGCGGGGCCGGGCAGAAGAAGGAAGAAACCCATGAAGCTTCATCGTCGCCAGTTCCTGGCCGGGGCCGCTGGCCTCGCCGCCCTTTCCCCCAGCCTCGGCCAGGCGCAGACGCGCTGGCAAATGGCCACGCCCTATGCGGATGGCAATTTCCACACGCGCAATGTCCGCAGTTTCATTGAGGACATCCAAAGGGGCAGCAATGGCCAATTGACGGTGCAATTGCACAGCAATGGTTCGTTGCTCAGAATGCCTGAAATCAAGCGCGGTGTGCAGACCGGCCAGGTGCAAGTGGGCGAGATCCTGCTGACCGCCTATGCCAATGAAGATCCGCTATTTGATGCCGATGCGCTGCCGCAGCTTGTGGTGAATTACGCGCAGGCCAAGCGGCTTGCCGATTTGCAGCGCCCCTTCATTGAAGCGCGTTTGGCCCGCCAGGGCTTGAGCCTGCTTTATATGGTGCCCTGGCCGCCGGCGGGGCTCTATTCGCAGGAACCCGTGACCTCGCTTGAACAATTGCGCGGCCAGCGCTTCCGTACCTTCAGCCCCATGACCAATCGCTTCGCGCAATTGATCGGCGCGCAGCCCACCTTGGTCCAGGCAGCTGAATTGGCGCAGGCCTTCGCAACCGGCGTGGTGCAGGCGCAAATCACCTCCGCCGCTACGGGTGTGGATACGCAATCATGGGATTACGCCAAGGTCTTCACGCCGCTTGGCTTTTCCATGACCAAGAACGCGGTCTTCATCTCCCGCCGCGCGCTGCAAGGCTTGTCCGAACAGCAGCAGCAAATGATCCGCGCGGCGGCGGAAGCAGCGGAAAAGCGCGGCTATGAAGTTTCAGAAGCTGCGGCGAAGGAAACCGAGGCGACGCTTGGCCAGCGTGGCATGCGCGTGCTGCAACCCACCCCAAGGCTGCTTGAAGATTTAAGCCGCGTTGGCCGCACCATGGCCGATGAGTGGGTCGAGCGTGCCGGAGAGGATGGCAAGAGGCTTTTGGAAGCCTATCGCGCCAGCGCCTGAACATAAAGTGGGCAATCGGGGCGTCGCGCGGCTTTACCCCATCGTGACGCCCCTTGCCATGGAAGGCAGCAGGGGGGAAAACAAAGCCTCAAGACAATAACAGGAGAGGCTCATTATGGAGATTCTGTCACGCCGCGCGGCCCTCATTGGCGCCGCCAGCCTGCCATTGACAGCGCCCTTCATCGGCAAGGCCGTTGCCCAGACGCGCTGGCAATTGGCCACCGCCTATCCCGATGGCAATTTCCATACGCGGAATTTGCGGGAATTCATCACCGAAGTTCAGGCTGCCGCGGCCGGGCTGCAAATCCAGATGCATTCCAACGCGTCGCTTTTGAAAATGCCCGAGATCAAGCGCGGCGTGCAGACAGGTCAGGCGCAGCTTGGCGAAATTCTGATGTCTGCCTATGGCAATGAAGACCCCTTCTTTGAAGTGGATAGCGTGCCGCAACTGGTAACCTCTACCGAACAGGCGCGGAAGCTGGCGGAATTGCAGCGCCCCTTTGTGGAAGCGCGTTTGCAGCGCCAGGGCATTACGCTGCTTTACATGGTGCCGTGGCCGCAATCTGGCTTCTATACCAATGTGCCGGTGGAAAGTGTTGATACCCTGCGCGGGATGAAGATGCGCACCTTCAATGCGCTGACCAATCGCTTCGCGACCCTGGCCGGGGCGACACCAACCCTGGTGCAGCAGGCCGAAGTGCCGCAGGCCTTCGCGACCGGCGTGGTGAATGCCATGGTGACTTCAGCTGCCACGGGCGTAGACGTGCAGGCTTGGGATTTCTGCAAATTCTTCACGCCGATCGGTTTCACCCGCACCAAGAATGCGGTGTTCGTGCAAACCCGCGCCCTGCAAGCCCTGCCTGAGGCTTCCCAGCGCGCCATTCGTGCCGCTGCGGCAGCGGCGGAAGCACGCGGCTGGCAGGCATCGGAAGTGGAAACCGTGGAACGGCAGAACATGCTCGGGAGCCGCGGGATGACCATCGGTACGCCATCGCCGGCGCTGATGCAGGGCTTGGCGCGCATTGGTGCCACTCAGGCTGATGAATGGGTGGCCAAGGCGGGTGAGGAAGGCAAGCGGCTCATGGACGCCTATCGCGCGGCGATCGCTTGAATTTGTGATGGGCGGGATTGCCCGCCCAATCTTGGCAGTTGAAGGTAGGGGCTGATGCGCAAGGCACTTGATTCGCTTTACCTGTTGGGGGGCGTGCTTGGCGGCATTGCCTTGGCCGCCATTGCTGCCATCATCATCGCGCAGGTGGTTGGGCGGCAATTCGGCCTGACCGTTCTGGGTGCCGATGACCTGACTGCGTTTTCGGTGGCCGCATCAGCGACGCTTCCTTTGGCTTATGCCTTTCGCCATGGCGCGCATATTCGTGTTGACCTGATCATCGGGCGGCTCAAGGGTTCCGCCCGCTTCATCATGGAAAGCATCGCGCTGATCCTGACCGCGGGGCTCACGCTGTTTTTCGCCTATTCCATGATTGATTTGGCGCTGGATAGTTTTGAATTCGAAGATGTGGCGCAGGGTTCTGTTGCCTGGAAGCTTTGGGTTCCGCAGGGGCTTTGCGCTTTCGGTGCCGGGCTTTTCGCCCTTTGCCTTTTGGATGATCTTGCCGCGCATCTGATGGGCGGCACGCCTTCCTATCGCAAGGCGGCGGAAGCGAGTGCGCTTGATCGCGCGGGGGAGGAACTCTGATGGAACTCGCGCAGACCGAAGCTGGGCTTTTGCTGCTTGGCTTGCTGTTCCTGTTTCTGGGGCTGGGTGTTTGGATTGGGCTTGGCCTGATGCTGGTTGGGCTATGCGGTGTGATCCTGCTGCCCATGCTGATGCCTTCCATGCCGACCTTCCCGGCGGAAAAGGTAATGGGCACGGCGATATGGCAATCGCTTGCCTCCTGGACCTTGGCGGCGCTGCCGCTTTTTATCTGGATGGGTGAAATCCTGTTCCGCACAAGGCTTTCGGAGGATATGTTCCGTGGCCTTGCCCCCTGGGTGCAGCGCCTGCCTGGGCGATTGATGCATGTGAATGTGATTGGCTGCGGCATTTTTGCGGCTGTTTCGGGTTCTTCCGCAGCTACGGCGGCGACCATCGGCAAGATGTCACTGCCCGCACTCACGCAGCGCGGCTATCATTTGCCCATGGCAGTTGGCAGCCTGGCCGGGGCCGGCACGCTCGGGCTTTTGATACCCCCCTCCATTGTCATGATCGTCTATGGCGTGGCGGCGGAAGTATCCATTGTGCGGCTTTTCATTGCGGGTGTCATTCCGGGCATCATGCTGATGGTGCTGTTCAGCGGTTACATCATGCTGTGGTCCATGATGAACCCCAGCCTGACGCCACCGCGTGATCCTTCCATTCCACTGTCCAAGAAGCTGCGCGAAAGCGGGCAGTTGATCCCGGTGGTGCTGCTGATCATGTTTGTCATGGGCAGCATTTATTTTGGCTGGGCGACGGCGACGGAAGCCGCAGTTTTCGGCGTGGTGGGCGCGCTGGTACTTTCAGCCTGGGGCCGGACGCTTACCTGGAAAAGCTTCATCGATAGCCTGATGGGCGCGGTCAGGCTTTCCTGCATGATCAATCTGATCCTGGCGGGTGCGGCCTTCCTGACGCAAGCCATGGCCTATTCCGGCATTCCCGCCGCGATGGCGGCCTGGGTCGGCGCGCAGGGCTTCAGCCCCTATATGATCATTGCGTGTCTTACCATCATCTATCTGGTCCTGGGATGTTTCATTGATGGTATCAGCATGATCGTACTCACGGTTTCGGTCGTGCTGCCAATCATTCAGGGCGCCGGGTTTGACCTGGTTTGGTTTGGTATTTTCATCGTGCTGGTGGTTGAGATGGCGCAAGTCACGCCGCCTGTTGGCTTCAACCTGTTCGTGCTGCAGGGCCTGACCAATATGGGCATTTTCCAGGTGGCACGGTACACCTTGCCCTTCTTTTTCCTGATGGTCCTTGCCGTTGCCATTGTTACGCTATTCCCGAGCGTGGTCACTTGGTTGCCGGCCACGATGCTGTCGGGCTGATCAGGACGAGGGGTTCGGCCAATCCGGCCTTTCAAAGCGCTGAACTTCCAGCAAATAGCCGGCAGGGTCGTGAAAGAAGAAATGCGTCACGCGATAGGCTTCGGAATATTCGACCTGTTCCGGCACCTTCACCCCGCGCGCCTTCAGCCTTGCATGCCAGCCTTCCACATCTGGATCAACGAAGGTGAAGACAACACCGCCCTGCACGCGTGGGTTATCGGAAGCCCGTGGTGCTCGCGCCCGGCAAATGCCGAGAAAGCCGCGATCACCCGGGGCGGTGGCGTAGATGCGGCAGGTGCCCTGATCCTGCACCAGAGAAAGTCCGAGCTTGTTTTCATAAAAATCCCAGGAAGCGGCTGGGTCTTCCGCATAAAGGAAGGTGATTTGCTGGGCGAAGCGGCTCGGTTCCTTGGTCAAAATCTATGATCCTTCCTATGGCTGCAACAGGATAAATCTAGCCATACCCCGGTAAGCTTTACAGAGGGCAATTAATGGGCTTGATTGCTTATCAATAGCGAGTCTTGATGAAAAGACTCTTGGTTTGGGGAACAAGGCATGAGCGATTTGGCCCATAAGATTGCCGGGCAGATACCGGTCAAGGAACCGCAATGGCTGAAGGAATTCAAGGCCTTCATCATGCGCGGCAATGTGATTGATCTTGCCGTTGGCGTGGTGATTGGCGCCGCCTTCACCGCCATTGTGACTTCCATGGTGGAGGATTTGTTCAACCCGATCTTCGGCTTGCTGATGGGCGGGATGGATTTCTCCAACCTGTTCGTTGTGATCTCCGGCGAACGCCAGGCAACGCTGGCGGCAACGCGTGAAGGTGGCGCGGCCGTATTGGCGGTCGGCAAATTCATCAATGCCATCATCAAATTCGTGATCGTCGGTTTCGCGGTTTTCTGGATGGTGAAGGTGCTCAGCAAGCTCCAGGCATCAAAGGCCGTGGAAGAAGCCGCCGCCCCGCCGCCGCCGACGCCAACCGAATCCCTGCTTGCGGAAATCCGCGACGAGCTCAAGGCCCGCAAGGTCTGACTTGGCCTTGCCGCAAGGCTCTTAAATCAGCGTGACCCGCTTGGGTAGGTCACGCGTCATCGCACCATACTATAGCCCGGCACGCCTTTCAGCGCCTCGGTCGTATCAAAATCGCGCAGTACCGCGTCATCGGCCATTTCAACTTCAACGCAGCGATCGGCGTATTTGCCGGCCAAATGCCGCGCGCCGACATCGCCGGTAATCGCCAGCATTTCCGGCAGGAATTCGCGCGACCACAACATGGGATTGCCCTGCTTGCCACGGAAGGTCGGCATCACAATCGCGCGGCCTTCTTCCGGATCAAACGCTGCCATCAGCCGATCAAGCATCGCCGCACTCACCAACGGCATGTCGCCGAGGCACACCATGAAGCCTTCAATATCCTCGGGCAAAGCTTGCAGCCCGGCCTTGAGCGACGCGGAAAGCCCCTGCGCGTAATCCTCGGCAATCGCGAATTGCACGGCGCGGCCGGAAAGTGCTTCCTCC
>JADCEX010000256.1 GCA_020249825.1 Roseomonas sp. | reverse complement strand
GGCTGGCGCGCGATCTGCCTTGGGAGGTGATAAGCGCCACCCTGGATCACGCGGTACTGAAACAACGCCTGAACGTCGCGCCTTTCGACTACGCGGTACGGCTTGCGGTGACGCTTGATGCCGATGGTCTGCTCATGGAAATGACCCTGCGGCATGAAGGCGCCGCGCCCACGCCCTATGGCATGGGCTGGCATCCCTGGTTCATCCGTCGTGCTGCGACCCGCCTGCGCCTCAACGCCACGCAGCGCGCCAACCATTCTGTGCGCGGCCTGCCGGAAAGCCTAACGGCCTGCGCTGGCATCGCGGCGGATGAGGCCGCGCTGATTGGGCTCGATAACTTCTTCGCCGGTTGGGATGGCGTGGCGCGCCTTGCCGCGCCCGCTGGCACCATCACGCTAACTGCCACGGGTGATTTCGCTGCGGGCCTGCAGGTCTATGCCCCGGCAGCGCAGCCGATCATCTGCGTGGAGCCCGTCAGCCACATGCCCGATGCGCCGAATCGCCCGGTGCTGGCCGCTGCGGCGCTCATGCGCGTATTGGCACAGGGCCAATCCCTGCATGGCACCATTCGCCTCGCTGCCGCCTGATCTGGCCTTGCGGCGCGCCGCGTGGCAATAGCCTGCCGCAGTGCAGCGTAACCGGACCACACATCATGCCGCTTTCTGAACCCGCCGAGCGTAACCTTCTCCATCTGCGTGACATCCAATTGCGCGGCTATCAGCGCCAGGATGGGCTTTTCGATATCGAAGCCCATCTGGTGGATACCAAAAGCTACGGCTTCAACAATGAAGGCCGGGGCTGGATAGAACCTGGTGAGGCTTTGCATGGCATGTGGATCCGCATGACCATCACTGAGGATTTTGAGGTGCTGTCCTGCGAAGCCGCATCGGATTTCACGCCCTATGATGTCTGCCCGGCGGCGGCACCCAGTTTCGCGCGGCTCGCGGGCCTCAAGATCGGGCCTGGCTTTGTGCGCGCGGTGAATGAACGGGTTGGCGGCATCCATGGCTGCACGCATTTGCGGGAAGTGATCGGCCAGATGGGCACGGTTGCCTTCCAAACGCTCTATCCCGTGCGGCGCCAGCGGGAAATGGAACAGGCCGCAGCGCGGCGCGCCGCCGGTGAGGTGGTGGATGAAAGAAAGGTCAGGCCAGCCCTTATCGGCACCTGCATCGCCTATGCGCCGGATAGCAAAGTCGTGAAGCAGCGCTGGCCCTGGTATGAACCGGAAAAGTCTGAATAGCTTGGGCGCAAACCGCCACGGTTGACCGCCCCGCGTCATCGCGCCAGCCTGACCCTTCCAATCCAGAAGGAGCATAAGAATGTCCGACGATCAGGCGCTATTCGACAAGGGTTTGCCCATCCGCCGTGCGGTGCTGGGCCCGGAATATGTGGATTCGTCCATGGCGAAGGCCGATGAATTCATGATGTCCTTCCAGCGCGCCACCACTGCATGGGCCTGGGGTTGGGCCTGGGGCGATCCCACGCTGGACCGCAAGACGCGTTCGCTGCTGAACCTTGCGATGCTGACCGCGCTTGGCAAAATTCCGGAAGTGAAGCTGCATGTGAAGGGTGCGCTCAACAACGGCATCACGGTGGATGAAATCAAGGCGACTTTGCTGCATGCCACTGCCTATTGCGGCATTCCCGCCGGGCTTGATGCCTTCAAGGCCGCGCATGAGGTGCTGATCGCCGAAGGCGCCTTGCCGGGGAAGAAGTGATGTCGGCTGCATTGAAGCGCATCGCCTTCGCCGGCATTGGCAATATGGGTTGGCCCATGGCGGCCAATCTGGTGAAGGCAGGCTTTGAGGTTACGGTCTGTGATGTGGTGCCAGGCCGCGCCGCATCCTTCGCGAGCGAAACCGGCGCGAAAGCCGCCGCAACGCCGTCGGAAGCGGCAAGCGGCGCCGATTGCGTGGTGATGATTGTGCCGACCAGCAAGCAGGTAGGCGAAGCGGTGGAAGCCATGCTGCCATCACTCAAACCGGGGATGCAGGTGATTGACATGACATCCGGCCAGCCAGGCCGCACGCGCGAAATCGCGGCGATGCTGGCGGGCCATGGTGTGGCGATGATTGATTGCCCTGTTTCGGGCGGTGTGCCGCGCGCCAAATCCGGCCAATTGGCCATTATGGTCGGCGGGCCGGCAGCAGAGATTGACCGTGCCGAGCCCGTATTGAAGGCCATGGGCACTTCCATCTATCGCTGCGGCGAGATTGGCGCCGGGCAGGCAATGAAGGCGCTGAACAATCTCGTTTCGGCCGGCGGCTATCTGATCGGCATTGAAGCCTTGCTGATCGGCCAGCGCTTCGGGCTTGACCCGACGACGATGGTGGATGTGCTGAATGCCTCATCCGGCATGAACAATTCCACGCAAAAGAAGTTCAAGGAGTATGTGCTGTCGCGTCGCTTCGATGCGGGATTTGGGCTTGATCTGATGGTGAAGGATCTGTCCATCGCCCTCGAAGTGGGGCGGGAGACAACAACGCCTGCGCCATTCTCGGCACTGTGCCGCGAAATGTGGCTGGCGGCATCAACATCGCTTGGGCCGGGGGTTGATCACACCGCGCTTGCGAAAATGCTGGAACAAATGACCGGCACCGTGCTTGGGGGGAACAAGGAATCATGAATTGGGAAGCCTATGCCATCCGTTACGGGCGGCATGAACGCACGGCGCAGACGAATTTCCTGCTGCCCGTGCCTGACGCGCATGAAGCCATGCCGCTTGATTACTTCATCTGGTTGCTGCGCGCGCCGGATGGGCGGGAAATTGTGGTGGATACCGGCTTTGATGAGGAGACCGCCGCCGCCCGTGGCCGCACCATCGCGCGCAATGTGCGCGATAGCCTGAAGGCCATGGGCACCGATGCCGCCCGGGTATCCGATGTGATCATCACGCATTTGCATTATGATCATGCGGGTTCGCTTGGCATGTTCCCCGGCGCGAAATTCCATTTGCAGGAACGGGAAATGCATTTCGCAACCGGTCGGCACATGTGCGTGCATGCCATTCGCTTGCCTTTTGAGGCCGCGCATGTGGTTGCCATGGTGAAGGCGCTTTATGCTGATCGCGTCGTGTTTCATGATGGCGATGGCGAAGTGGCGCCTGGCGTATCGGTCCATCGCGTCGGCGGGCATTCGGATGGGCTGCAAGTGGTGCGCGTGCAAACCGCGCGCGGGCCGGTAGTGCTGGCCTCTGACGCCATGCATTTCTACGCGAATGCACTCAGCGGCAATCCTTTCCCGATCATTTTCGATCTGGGGGCGATGGCGGCCGGCTGGCGCGCGGCAAAGAAGCTTGCGGGTGGCGATGATAGCCGCGTGATCCCGGGGCATGACCCGGATGTGCGGCGGCGCTTTCCGGAAGTGGCAGGGCAGGGGGGCGAGGTTGTTGCGCTCCATCTGCCGCCGAAGGATTGAAATGAAAGGGGCGCCTGAAAATCCCTCAGGCGCCCGTTATGCTCACTGTTCCATCTTCACGCCGGTGCGTTCCACAACACCCTTGAATTTCGTAAGCTCTGCCTGAAAAAACGCACGCGCATCGGCGGGCGTATTGGGCCGCGTCCAGGGCGAAATGCCGGCAATCAGAAAACGCTCCCGCAGCTGCGCATCCGCAAGCGATGCATTGATCACGCGGTTCAGCGCCGCCACCGTGCCTTCCGGCATGCGCGGTGGCCCCACCACGGCGAACCAATTGCCAATGTCAAAGCCAGGCATGCCGGATTCCGCCAGCGTCGGGATATCCGGGAAGGCCGGGAAGCGCTCAAGGCCCGTAAGCGCAATGCCGCGCACGCGATTATCGCGCACCTGCGCGGCGGCGGAAGCCAATACAGCAACGCCCCAGGCTGTCTCGCCGCGCGCGATGGATTCCACCATCAGGCCCCCGGACCGATAGGGCACGTGAGAGAATTTGCCGCCCAGCATCAGCGAAACCGCGACTGCTTCCGCGGCGAAATGCGGCATGGATCCAACGCCGGATGACGCATAGGGCATGTTATCCTGCGGCCCGGCGCGCAGCTTTGCCACCGCCTCAGCCGCGTTAGCTGCAGGGAAATTCGGCGCCGAGACCAGGATCAGCGGGCCATTGGCGGCAATCGCAATATGGCTGAAATCAGCAATCGGGTCATAGCGTGTGCCACCCTGCATCGCAGCCGGGATCAGCGCGTGCGATGAAGCCTCATTCAACATCAGCACCGTGCCATCGGCGGGCTGGCGACGCAGCCACTCTGCCGCGACAGTCCCGGAAGCGCCCGGGCGGTTTTCCACCCCCACGCGCGCATTGCCGCCCATATGCGCCTGCATGCGCGCCGCCAGCAGGCGCGCGGTGATGTCGGTGGAACCGCCGGGGGCGAAGCCGCTCACCAGCGTGATGGGCCGATCGGGCAGGCCCTGGGCGATG
>JADCEX010000255.1 GCA_020249825.1 Roseomonas sp. | reverse complement strand
GGGCTTTTCAGCAAAATCGCGGGCGCCTTGGCTGTTGCGGGGGCGAGCATTGTTGATGCGCGCATCCATACCATGACGGATGGCATGGCGCTGGATACCTTCTGGGTGCAGGATTATCAGGGGGGCGCGCTGGATGCGCCGCATCGCCTGGCGCGGCTTTCCGTGCTGGTGGAACAGGCGCTTTCTGGCCGCCTCAGGCTGCGCGATGAAATCCGCAAGCTGAAGCGCGAACCCGCCAGGCTGCGCGCCGTCACCGTGCCCCCGCGTGTAGTGTGGATAATCACGCATCCAATACGCATACCGTCATTGAGGTGAATGGCCGCGACCGGCCTGGGCTTTTGCATGATGTGACCGCGGCCATGAGCGACCAGGGCATGCAAATCGCCTCCGCCCATATCACCACCTATGGGGTGCGCGCGATTGACGTTTTCTATGTGAAGGATGTCTTTGGGCTGAAGGTTGAAAACGAGCGCAAACTGGCCGGGCTGCGTGCGGCGCTGGAAATGGCGCTGGTGCCGCCGGAGGCAGACGTGAAGGCGGCAGCGGGATGAATGAGCGCTTCAAAAGCTTCGCGGAATTCTGGCCCTATTACTTGAGCGAGCACGCCAAACCCGTAACCCGCGCGCTGCATTTCACGGGCACCGGTGCGGGGCTTTTGCTGTTCATGTTCGGGCTGATTTCCGGCAATGACTGGCTGCTGCTGGTGGCGCTGATTTGCGGCTATGGCCCCGCCTGGATCGGGCATTATTTTGTCGAGAAAAATCGCCCCGCCACCTTCCGCCATCCGTTCTGGTCGCTGATTGCGGATTTTCGCATGTTCTTCTTTTTCATCACCGGGCGGCTTGGCGCGGAGCTTCGCCGCCACGGCATTGGTTGAAGGCAGGGCCTGACGCTTCTGCCTGAACGCGCAAGGGCATCCCGTGACCGTGCCCGTCTGATCGCGCCTTGGCCCCGGGGCCTCAGGCCCGATTGGGGCGGGCGCTACAATGCCTTCAGATTGATTGCTGCCGGCTTGCCGCGTTCCTCGGCCACGTCAAAGCTGACCTTCTGATTTTCCTTGAGCCCTTGCATTCCCGCCTTCTGCACGGCGGTGATATGCACGAACACATCCTTGCCGCCGCCATCAGGCAGGATGAAGCCAAAGCCCTTGGTGGCGTTGAACCATTTCACGGTACCATTCGGCATGACGCGAGCCCCTTTTGTTATCGCAGCAGATGCCCTGCCGCTTCTTTCCGGTTTTCCCGGACGGGCCCGATAGCGGTCGCAATCCCGACCACTCGGCAAGCCACGGCACGAAAATCCCGCAAAATGAGACAATTTTCGCTGGGGTGGCGTCAAGTTTTTTCAGTAAGGATCGCTGATTTTGCGCGCGGAGCTGCCAAGGCCGCCCATCAGCCGGGCCGATCCGCGGCCAGCCAGGCGCGGATTTCCGCATCATGCTCGCCCAAATCCGGGGCGCGGCGGGCAATGCGTGCCGGCGTGGCTTCCAGCCGCAAGGGTGACGCCAAATGCTGGATTGGGCCCCGTTCGGGGTCCGCAAAGGTGCTGACCAGGCCACGCGCCTGACCCTGCGGATGCGCCAGCGCCTCATCGTAGGAAAGCACAGGCTCGGATGGGATGCCCGCCTTGCCAAGCGCGGATAGCCATTCGGCGCTGCCGCGCGTGGCCAGAATTTCCTGTAAAATCTCGATCAACGCGGCGTTGTTCGCGACACGCTCCGCATTGGTCTTGAAGCGCGGATCGGTGGCCAGTTCCGGCCGTTCGATAATGCCGCATAGCGCCTGCCAGAATTTCTCCTTGGAAGCGCCCAGCGTGATATAGCCATCGGCGGTCTGAAACACGCGATAGGGCGCCGACCCGCGATGCAATTGCCCAAGCCGCGAAGGGCGCGTGCCATGGGCGAAAACATGCGCCGCTTCATAAACGCCAAGCGCGACACCCGCTTCGAACAGGGATTGATCAATGCGCTGGCCCTGCCCTGTCTTCTCACGCGCCTGCAAGGCGGCCATGACCGACAGCGCCGAGAACATCCCCGCCGTGACATCGGTAATGGCGATTGGCAGGCGGTACGGTTCGCCGTCGGGCGGGCCATTGCCGGCCATAAGGCCCGACATACCCTGCGCCATCATATCCAAGCCACCATGATCCGCCCAAGGTCCCGTCTGGCCAAAGCCTGAAATCGCGCACCAGATCAGGCGCGGATTGGCGGCACTCAGCGCCTCCCACCCCAGCCCAAGCCGGGCCAAAGTGCCGGGGCGGAAATTTTCCACCAGCACATCGGCGCGGAGCGCCAATTGGCGGACCAGTTCGACATCCCCTGGCTGTTTCAAATCTGCCGTGATGCTGCGCTTGTTGCGGTTCCAAACCGCAAAGGGCTGGCTGCGGCCATCCACAAAGGGCGGCATGCGCCGCGCGTCATCGCCGCCATCGGGGCGTTCCACCTTGATGACATCAGCGCCGAGATCACCCAACAGCATGGCGCAATAGGGGCCGGAGAGAAAATTCGTGAGGTCCAGAACAATCAGCCCATCCAGCGCAGCGGTCACGGTGTTTTCTCTCCTTCATGCTCGGCCGCAGTAGCGACGCGCCGGCGCCGTATTTCCGAGGCAGTGATGCCGCCCTGGCCCCAATTATCCGGGTCAAGTTCTTCGATAAGCACAACAACATCCTCGGCGCGCTTGTCCAGGGTTTCCACCAGCAACTCCGTGACTCCGGCGATGATTTCGGCCTTCTTTTCCGGTGATGTTGGCGCCGCGCGGCGCGCCAGTGTGATCGTGACCAAGGGCATTGTGCATCACTCCAGAAGAAAGGCTGTGCTTTTTCGGATCACAAAAGCCTCGGCATCCCACCAAAATCTGTCAAGCAGCGCAAAGGCACTGGACCTCTGCCGCACAACATCACAGCATATCGGCGCAGGACCAAAGCGCGGATCAACCGCGCAGGATCAGGAGAGGAAAATGCGCCTTCTTGCCATCATCATCGGCGCCGTCATGGCGCTGGCATCACAGCCGACACTTGCCGCCTGGCCGGAAAGACCCATCACCGCCATCGTTCCCTTCGCCGCCGGCGGCGGCACGGATGGCGTGGCGCGCATCCTGGCCGAACATCTCGGGCGCAATTTGGGTCAGGCGGTGGTGATCGAAAATCGCGGCGGCGCCAATGGCAATATCGGCGCGGTCGCCGCCGCACGCGCCCGGCCCGATGGCTATAGTTTCTTCTTCACCACCGGCACCACCCAGGCGATCAACCCGGCGCTCTATCGCAGCCTGCCCTATGATCCGGTGCGCGATTTCACCCCGGTTGGGCGCATTGGCGTTTTTCCTTTGATGCTTGCTGTGCATCCAAGCGTGAAGGCCGAGACCATCGGCGCCTTCATCACCACGCTGAAGGCCGAACCCGGCAAATTCAGCTTCGGCCATTGGTCAGCGGTTTATCTCGCCGCCGGCAAAAGTTTTGTGCGCCAGATCGGGGCCGAGGTGCTGGATGTGCCCTATCGCTCCTCGGCCAATACCATGACCGATCTGGTGGCGGGGCGGATTTCCTTTGCCATTGTGGACCTCACTATCGGCATTCCACTGGCGCGCGGGAATGAGGTGCCGCCCTTGGCGGTGACGGGCGCGCAGCGGAGCGCCCTGTTGCCCAATCTGCCAACCCTCCAGGAAGCGGGGCTTGCCGGTTATGACATTGCTGCCTGGATGGGCGTCTATGCCCCCACCAATACGCCGGCCGAGGCGATGCGCGGCATGGAAGCCGCCTTGGCGCGGGTGCTGGCGGATCGCGCCGTGGTGGAACGGCTCTCCACGCTTGGCTTTGAACCCATGCCCGGCAATGCGGCGGAACTGGCCCGCTTCAATGCCGCCGAGATCACCCGCTGGCAGGTGCTGATTACGGCGGCCGAGATCAGGGTCGAATAGGGGGTGCTTGACCGGACAGGGCAGGGGGGTTTGAACAGCCTATGGCCGACACTTCCTCCCTTCCCCCCGCCCTTGCCAGTCTGCTTGGCCCCGCCGGGCTGCTGACCGAACCGCCTGATCTGGCCCCCGCTTTGGCCGATTGGCGGAGCCTGTATCAGGGCCGGGCTTTGGCTTTGCTCCGCCCCGCCAATACCGCCGAATTGGCCGAAGCGGTCAGGCTTTGCGCCGGCGCCGGCATCGCCATTGTGCCGCAGGGGGGCAATACCTCCATGGTCGGCGGCGCCACGCCGGATGCTTCCGGGCGCACCGTGATTGTCTCGCTGGCGCGCCTGAACCGTATCCGGGACCTTGACCCGGTGGATATGACCATGACCGCCGAAGCGGGCGTGGTGGTGAAAACCGCGCAGGAAGCGGCTGCGGCTGCCGGTTGCCTGTTTCCGCTCAGCTTCGGTGGCGAAGGCACAGCGATGATCGGCGGCGTACTTTCCACCAATGCTGGCGGCAATAACACCGTGCGCTATGGCAATGCGCGGGAATTGATGCTGGGGCTTGAAGTGGTGCTGCCCGATGGCAGCATCTGGCATGGCCTCAGGCGCTTGCGCAAAGACAATACCGGCTATGCGCTGCGCCATGTTTTTGTGGGTGCCGAGGGCACGCTTGGCATCATCACTGCCGCCGTGCTCAAGCTTTTCGCCCGCCCCCGCGCCAATGAGGTGATTTTCGCCGCGGTGCGCGATGCCGAAGCCGCCCTTGGCCTGTTTCGGCGTTTTCGCGACAATGATGAAAGCGCGATCCGCGCCTTTGAATATATGTCGGGCGATGGCGTTGACCTGACGGTGCAATTGATCCCCGGCGTTACCCTGCCGCTTGCAGAACGCGCTGGCCATTACGTGCTGATTGATCTGGCCTCAACGCGGCCTGATGCGGATTTGCGGGGCCTCGCGGAGCTTGTGCTGGCACCAGCGATGGAGCAGGGCGAAGTGCTTGATGCGGTACTCGCGGAGAGCGAAGCGCAGCGCGCCGCCATTTGGCGCATACGTGAAGAACACACCGAAGCGCAGCGCAAGGCGGGCGCTTCGGTGAAGAATGATGTCTCGGTCCCTGTCTCCCGCGTGCCGGAATTGATCGAGCGTGCTTCGGAAGTCTGCCGGAAGCTGATGCCGGGCATCCGCCCCATGCCCTTCGGTCATATGGGCGATGGCAATATCCATGTGAATCTGGTCCAGCCCGAAGGCGCCGACCCGGCCGCCTTCCTGGCGCGTAGCCACGACATCATGGATTGCGTGAACGGGGTGGTGCGGGATTTGGACGGGTCCTTCAGTGCGGAACACGGCATCGGACAGCTCAAGACCGATATGATGGAAGAATGGCGCGGCGGCGCTGAATTGGCCGTGATGCGCCGGATCAAGGCGGCGCTGGACCCCAAGGGCTTGATGAATCCCGGCAAGGTGCTGCCCTGAAGCCGTTGCCGCTTTCGGCATGGGCGCCAAGCGGTTAGGGTGGCAAGGCCGATGACCCTGCTCGACCGCTATTTGTTCCGCCAGCTTGCGCTGGCCCTGCTTGCCGTCACGGTGGGGCTGGCAGCGCTTGTCTGGCTGACGCAATCGCTGCGCTTCATCGAATTGGTGCTGGATCGCGGGCTGTCGCTTGCGGTGTTTTTCGAATTGACTAGCCTTTTATTGCCCTCCTTCTTTTCGGTCATTCTGCCGATCACGACCTTCATTGTGATGTTGTTTGTGCATTTGCGCCTGGCCGGGGACCGCGAATTGGTGGTGATGCGCGCGGCGGGGCTTTCCAATTGGCAAATCGCGCGCCCGGCCTTGGCGCTTGGGCTGCTGGTCGTGGCCGTGATGGCCTTGCTCAATTTCTGGCTTGTGCCGCTCAGCCATACCGCCTTCCGGCAATGGCAATTCGAAATCCGTAATCAATTGGTGGGCGTGCTGTTGCAGGAGGGGGTTTTTTCCACGCTCGGCAATGATCTGACCGTCTATGCCCGCAAGCGCGAAGCCGATGGCACGTTGCGTGGCATTCTGGTGCATGACCAACGCGAAGCCGGCGGGGCGGTGACCATCCTGGCGCAAGCCGGGCGCATCGGGCAGGGGCCGGAAGGTCCGCGCGTGACGCTTTACGATGGTGTGCGCCAGCAGATGGAACGCGGTGCATCGGGCGCGCCACCACGCCTGACGGTGTTGAGCTTTTCCGAAAACAGCGTTGATCTGGCCCGCGTGGCGCGCAATGAGGAAACGCGCAACCGCGATAGTCGGGAACGTTCGATTGCCGAATTGCTGGACCCCGATCCGGCTGAGGGTTTGCGCCCGCGCGAATTCAGGCGCTTCCGGGCTGAGGCGCATCAGCGCATGGCAAGCCCGCTGACTGCGCTTTCCTTCGCCCTGGTTGGGCTGGCGGTGGCGTTGACCGGGCAATTCCGGCGCCATGGCGGGGGCGCGGGCGTGGTGTTTGGCATTGGTGTCATGGTGGCGCTGCTGGCGCTTGGCCTGACCATCAGCAATGCGGCAACGCGGCGCGATGGGCTGATCTGGCTGATCTGGCTGCATGCCATCCTGCCGGGCGTGATTTCCGCCTGGTGGCTTGCCGGTGCCCCCGGCCTGCCGCGCAGGGCTCCGCCGCGTGGGGCGCTGCCATGACGCTGCCCATCACGCTTATGGCTTACGTGGCGCGGCGCTTTGCCGGTATGACGCTGCTCATGGTGCTGGCGCTTTCGATGCTGGTGGCGCTGTTTGACCTGATTGAATTGCTGCGCCGCGCGGCAACGCGGCCAGAGGCGAATTTCGCCCTGGTCTCGCAAATCGCAGCACTCCGCGTGCCTTATGTTGCGATGCAGATCCTGCCCTTTGCGGTGTTGCTCGGGGGGATTATCGCCTTTTGGCGGCTGACGCGGTTTTCCGAATTGGTGGTGGCGCGCGCGGCGGGCATTTCCGCCTGGGGCTTCCTGGCTGGACCTGTATTGGTGGCGCTATTGCTTGGGCTTGGCGCCAGCATGGCGCTTTCGCCGCTCTCCTCCGCCATGTTGGCGCGCGCTGAGCGGCTTGATCAACTCTATCTCCGCAATGTTGGGGGTATCACGGCGCTGGCCGGTGGCCGGCTTTGGCTGCGGCAGGCCGATGATGGGCTGCAACCGCAGGGTGTTGCGATCATTTCCGGCCGCCCCATTGCCACGCGGGAATTGCGCCCCGGTGAGGCGCTGCGCCTGGCCGAGGTCACCGTCTGGCGCCTTTCGGCAGAAGATCGCCCCCTGGCGCGCATCGAAGCCACATCGGCCTTGCTCCAGCCTGGGCGTTGGCGCTTTGATGGCGCCATGGTTTTTGGTGCAGACCGCGTCGCGGGCGCGCCGCAAAGCCTCGATTTCCCGACCGAATTGACCCCTGAGAGGATTGAGAATTCCTTCGCCAGCCCCGATACGCTCAGCCTTTGGGCCTTGCCGGAATTCATCACGGTTCTGGAAAATGCCGGATTTTCCGCCATTCGCCATCGGCTGTATTTCCAATCCCTGCTGGCGCTACCTTTGCTTGCCATTGCCATGGCGCTGCTCGCGGCTGGGTTTTCCATGCGCTCAGCCCGACGCGGCGGGGTGGCGCGCATGATCGCGGGCGGGGTCAGCGCTGGCTTCGCGTTATTTGTTTTGGATAAGGTCACCGGCGAATTTGGTGAAGCGGGCACGCTGCCTGTGGTATTGGCGGCCTGGGCGCCAGCAGGTGCCGGGTTCCTGTTGGCGGCAGCGCTGCTGCTGCATCTTGAGGATGGTTAGGATGCTACGCGGGGCTGGGCGCATTCTTGGCTTTATGGTCTTGGTGCTGGCCTCACGCGAGGCATTAGCGCAGGCCCCGCTTCTGCCGCCGATCGCCCCGCCTGCTTCGGTGGCGCCAAGCCTACCCGCCGGTGCCGCCGCGCCGGCCGCCCCCGCGCCGGCCGCCCCCGCCCAGAACGCGCCAGTCACCTTCACCGCCGATGAAGTGCAATACGACCAGAACGCCGCCCTGGTAGTGGCGCGCGGCCGGGTGGAAGCCTTCCAGGGCGGGCGCATCCTGCGTGCTGATGAACTGACCTATAATCGCAATACCGGTGTCGCCACCGCACGCGGCAATGTCCAGTTGATCGAAGCTGATGGTCAGGTGATGTTCGCGGAAAGCGCGGTCCTGTCCAATCAAATGCGTGATGGCGTCCTGGAAGGGCTGCGCGGACATTTGCTGCAAAATGCGCGCATCGCTGCCACTGGCGCACGGCGCACAGGCGGTTCCATCTTTGATCTTTCGCGTGTGGTCTATTCGGTCTGCGACCCTTGCAAGGATGATCCGCTGGCACCGCCCATCTGGCAGCTGCGCGCGCGTACCGCCACCCTGGATCGCACGGAACAACAGGTGCGCTATCGCGGTGCCTCGCTCGATATGGCTGGTGTGCCGGTGATATGGTTGCCCTATTTCCAGCATCCGGAAGGGTCTGCCGCACGGCAATCTGGCTTTCTCAGCCCAAGCTTCGGCGTCACGAGGTTTCTCGGCGGCTTCATTGAAACGCCCTATTACTGGGCAATTGATGAGAGCCAGGAATTGGTGCTGCGCCCCACCATCGCCACCAATAGTGCTCCCAATCTTGGGCTGGATTACCGCCGCAGGTTCAACAATGGCGAAGTCGAGGTTTTCAGCTCTGCCGGCTATCTGGACGGCAGCGAAGGCACCGAAGAAGGCTTCGCTGGCCATATCTTCGCCAAGGGCCGCTTTTCCCTGGATGAAACCTGGCGCGCCGGGTTCGACCTGAACCGCGCGAGTTCCGAACAATACCTTCGCATCTATCGCTATGGTGCACAGCGCGTCCTGCCGACAACGCTTTTCACCGAAGGGTTTTGGGGGCCTGAGGGTTTCGCAAGATTTGATGCTCGCGCCTATCAGGGGCTGCGGCGGACCGATGACATCAGCCGCATCCCACTCGTGCTGCCCAATATCTATGCCGATTGGGAATCGCCCGAAGACTCGCTAGGTGGGCGTTTCACGCTGGATACCTGGAATTTCGCTATCTTTCGCGGTACCGGCACAAGCACACGGCGCGCTGCATCGCGTATTGGTTATACGCTGCCGCGCATGGATGATCTGGGCGGCATCTGGACCTTGCGCGCGCAGAGCGATCTGGCGGCTTATGATTTTGAGAATATCAACCTAGCGCCAAATTTCGCGACCGGGAGTCCCAGCGGGCAAAGTGCCGCGGCGAATATCCGGACGGCGCTTGATTGGCGGATGCCCTTTTTGCGTGATGGAGGTGATTGGGGTCGCCAGGTGATTGAACCGCGCGTCCAATTGGTGACGGGCCCGATGACCGGCAGCCAATATCGCATCCCGAATGAAGACAGCATTGTCTTCGACTTCACCGATGCCAATCTGTTCTCGCTCAACCGCTTTACTGGGCGGGATCGGCAGGAAGGTGGCACGCGCGCCGATATGGCATTGCGCGGCGCCTGGTTCATGCCGGAAGATCGTCAGCTTGAAGCCATTGTCGGCCGATCCTTCCGCGTTCAGGATAATGGCGGGCCGTTTTACCCCTATAGCGGCCTCGAAAATCGTGCCTCTGATTGGGTCAGCCGACTGACCTTCAGGCCAAGCTCCTGGCTTGACCTGACCGGCCGCGCCCGGCGCGGCGGAGAAAGCTTTGCGGCCCGCGCCTATGATGTCAGCGCCACGCTGCGACCCACCCAGGATACCGGTTTCACCCTGGGCTATTTGCAGGCGCCACCCATGCCCTTTCTCAACCCTGTGGCGCAGCGCGAGGAAATCTATTTGGGCGCAAGACAGCGCCTTGGCTTTTGGCAAGTCAGCGCCTTTGGCCGGCAGGATATCCAACTCAATCGCCCGGTGGCGCTTGGCGTATCGGCCACGTATGAGGATGAGTGCTTCATTTTTGAAACCCGTTTCGTCAAGCGCTATGCTGAAGACCCCGCGACAGGCGATTTCTATCCAGGGGCCACGGTGTTGCTATTCCGCTTTGGCTTCAAGACCATCGGCGATTTCGGATTGAGGGCTCTATGAGCTATTGCGCTGCCCCGCCGGCCAAAGGCGGCAAATTCAGCGTGTTTTCCGCTCACCCCCGCGCACCGAAATCGCCGGCTAAAGTCTTGTTTGGTCGCATTTTCCGAGCCGCCAAGTGATTCCACTTGGCTTGAAAATGCTTTAAGGAGGCGTTGATGCTCTCCGTGACCTTTTCCCGAAAGCCCCTTCTGGCGCTGGTGCTGCTGGCGGCCTTGTTGATGCACGGCGCCCCAAGCCCTGCCTTGGCGCAAGCCGCGGGCGGTAGCGTCAACAGTATCGTCGCTGTCGTGAATGGCGATGTCGTGACACGAAGCGAAATCGAAAGCCGCCGGCGCCTGCTGGCGCTTTCCGCCGGCATGGCGGGCGATACGGGTGCACAAAGCGGGGATCAAATCCTGCGCCTGCTGATTGATGAGCGGTTGCGTATTCAGGAACTCAGCCGCCGGCGCATCCTGGTGACAGATCAGGATATCGCGAGTTCCGTTGCCAATATCGAAAGCCGCAATGGCCTGCCGCCTGGTGGTGTGGTGCAGAATCTGCGACGCGCCGGGATCGAGCCGCGCGTTTTGTATGACCAAATCCGCGCGCAGATCGGCTGGGCGCGGCTTTTGCGCGGGATGCTGGGCGAACAGGCGAATATTTCGGATGCTGAGGTGAATGAATTCCTCGCCGCCCAACGAACTAGGCTGGGTGAACCGGAATTCCTGGTCTCCGAAATTTTCATCCCCGTGGAAAATCCCGGCCAGGAAGCCCAAGTGCGCCGCTTCGTGACTGATGTCATTCAGCGCCTGCGCCAAGGTGTGCCCTTCCCCATGGTGGCGGCGCAATTCAGCCAATCCCAATCCGCGATCCAAGGCGGCGCGATGGATTGGATGACGGCGGATCGCTTTGATCCGGCGGTTGCGAATATCCTGCGTCAAATGCCGGAAGGCGCCATCAGCAACCCCATTCGCGTGCCTGGTGGGTTTGAAATTGTCTTGCTGCGCGACAAGCGTGTTTCTGGGCGCGACATGGCCACCATCATGAGCATGCGCCAGGTCTTCCTGCCCTTTGAAGGCCAGGTGAATCCGCAAGCGCCCACCGCGCAGCAATTGGCGCAATTACAGCGGGCGCAAACCCTGTCCGACCAGGCGCGCGGGTGTGAAGCCATGGATGCCGCCGCGCGTGGCAGCCCGCGCCCTGCCGATCCCGGCCCGGTGCGGCTGGACAATATCACCCCGCCCGAATTGCGTGATCTGCTGGGCAGCTTGCCGATTGGGCGCGCGACGCAGCCGATTATTTCCGTGGATGGCGCCCTGATTTTCATGGTCTGCGCGCGTGAGACCCGCAACATGGCGGAAGCCAATCCGCAACAGGCGCGCGAGATCCTGTTGCGTGATCGGGTTGAACTGCTCTCCCGCCAATTACAGCGTGATTTGCGTCGCCGCGCACAGATCGATATCCGCACGAATAACGCCGCGCGCCCAGGCTGAAGGCGTGACCAAAATCGAACTACCCAGCCTGAGCGAGACTATCGCGCGGCATGTGCTTGATGCGCGCAAGGCGCTTGGTCAGCATTTCCTGCTTGATCCCAGCATCTGCGCGCGGATTGCATCCTTGGCCGGCGATCTTGCGGGGCGGCATGTGCTGGAAGTGGGGCCAGGGCCCGGCGGGCTGACGCGCGCGCTATTGGCAAGCCCTGCCGCATCGGTCTTGGCGGTGGAACTTGATGCGCGTGCCGTGGTCGCACTGCAGGAATTGGTGGCAGCCTATCCCGCGCGGCTACGCGTGCTGGAAGCCGATGCGCTTGGCGTTGACCCGGCCGAGGCTTTGCCCGCGCCGCGGCGCATCATCGCCAACCTGCCCTATAATGTCGCGAGCCCCTTGCTGGTGCGCTGGCTCCGCAGCGCCGCAGCGCTGGAGGGCATGACGCTCATGTTCCAGCTTGAAGTGGCGGAACGCATCACGGCGGCCCCGGCCACGCCTGCCTATGGGCGGCTGGCCGTACTCGCCCAATGGCGCTGCCGCTGCGATTTGCTGCTTCGCCTGCCACCTGGCGCCTTCAGCCCGCCGCCCAAGGTCTGGTCTGCCGTGGTGGGCTTTACGACCCATGCGGAAGACCCGCCACCTGCGCTATTCGCCGCCATGGAAAAACTCACCGCCGCCGCCTTTGGGCAAAGGCGCAAAATGCTGCGCGGGGCGTTGAAGACGCTCGGCAATGCTGAAGCGCTATTGGACGAGGCCGCCATCGCCGGGGATCGGCGCGGGGAAACCCTGACCGTCGCCGAATTCGACCGGCTGGCGCGCGGCTTGGCCAGCCGGGGTTAAACCCAGCGCCGGACGCGACCGCGATAAGCCTCATAAGCCGCGCCGAAGCGCGTGCTGAGGTAGGCTTCCTCCTTCACCACCACCATCCGATCCAGCGCCAAATGGCAGGCGAGCAAGGCAAGCCAGCCCCATAGATCACCCCAGCGGAGCGCAAAGCCCAGCACCACCACCAGAAAGCCGAGATAGATCGGGTTACGGCTGAAGCGGAACGGCCCGGTCGTGACCAATTCGGCATCCGGCCGATCAGGCCTTGGGTCATTGCCCGCCTGCACCAGCGCCAACAGTGCCCAGCCGATCAGCGCCACACCCAGAAAAATCACCAGCACGCCGTAATCGGGCAAAGGCGGGCCGAGCAGCACGGGGAAGAAAAGATGCGCGAACCAGGCCACCGCCAGCACACCGCCCACCAGCACGGGCGGCGGCAGGCGTACACCGGGGCCGTGATCAGCTTCGGTCATGGCTTATCCTCCGGCAGTTTCATCCAGGGGGGCGGTTGCGGCGTCAGGCGCGCTTCGCCTGCCGAAAGCCCCTCCTTATCCAGCCATTCCAACCGTAGCAGCGCCAAGCCCTGCACGCCCAGGCTGGAGCGCATTTCCCCGGCCTCAGCGCCATCCGGCGTTAAAATCGGCACCCCGCGTTCGGGTGCAGGGCCGTCAATCACCACAGGCACCAGCCGGCGCTTGAGCAAGCCCCGATACCGCGTCCGCGCGGTCAGTTCCTGGCCCATATAGCAGCCCTTGGTCCAGGAAATGCCATGCAGCTCATCAAAGCCGCCTTCCAGCAGCACGGATTTCTCGGCTTCCATATCCTTGGACCCATCGGGCAGGCCAAGGGCCAAGCGATGCGCCGCGTAATCCGCTGGGCTGGCATTGCAGGGCAGGCCAGTGCCCGCCAGCACCCGCCAGCCCGCTTCCGGCAGGCGCGGGTCGCGCGCCACCACGCCTTCAGATGGCACGCCCTCCCCCCAAGCTGCATGCACCCGCCACTCCGCCGAGGCATCGCGCAGCGCCACCTTGGCGCGCAGCTTGAACCGCGAAAGGCGCGTGATCAGCATGGCAAGCTGCGCCGCTTCCACATCCAGCAGCAGCGCCTCATTCGTTGCGATCACAAAGAAATCCGCAAGCCACTTGCCCTGCGGCGTCAACAGCGCGGCCCAGACCGCCTGATCCGCCCGCGCCTTGGTCACATCATTCGAAACCAACCCCTGCAGGAAGGTGATGCGATCCTCCCCCGAGATTTCCAAAACGGCACGGTCCGGCAAGGCTGCGAGTTTCATTCCCTAAACCTGTGTCGGCAGGGGCGCGGCTGCAACCTCCCCCTCCGGCGTCGGAAGTGGTAAGGGCGCCGGGTGCGCATTCTTTTCATCTCCTCCACCCGCATTGGCGATGCGGTGCTGTCCACCGGCCTGCTGGACCACCTGATGCGGGCGTATCCGGAAGCGCGCTTCACCATTGTCTGCGGGCGGGTGGCGGAGGGCGTGTTTCGCCGCATGCCGCAGCTTGAGCGCCTGATTACCGTGGAAAAGCGCCGCTATTCGCTGCATTGGCTGGAGATTTGGGGTGCCGTGGCCTTCGCGCGCTGGGATTTGGTGGTGGATTTGCGCGCCTCGGCCATTGTCTGGCTGCTCTGGACGCGCGAACGCCGGGTGATCCAGGGCGGGCGGCGCCCCGGGCATCGGCTGACCCATTTGGCGGCACTATTGGGGGTGAGCCCCCCGCCGCTGCCGGTGATCTGGACGGCGCCGGAAGATGTCGCGCGGGCGGCTTCGCTGCTGCCGGCGGGGCGGCCCTGGCTGGTGCTGGGGCCGACGGCGAATTGGCATCGCAAGGTTTGGCCGGCGGAACGCTTCGTCGAACTCGCTCTCAGTCTCACCGCGGCAGATGGCGCCCTGCCCGGCGCGGGGATTGCCATTCTGGGCGGGCCGGGGGATCAGGAACGCAGCATGGCAACCCCGGTTCTGACCGCCTTGCCCCAGGCGCTGGATCTGGTGGGCAAGCTCGACCTGCCCGAAGTGGCGGCGGTGTTGGCGCGCGCCGCGATGTTCATCGGCAATGATTCCGGCTTGATGCATCTGGCTGCCGCGGCTGGCGCGCCCACACTTGGCCTGTTTGGCCCGACCCCTTCGGATGAATATGGCCCGGCCGGCCCCAAGGCGAGCGCCGTTCTGGCCGATGGCCCACCCGGCCAGGGGGCGATGGAAGATTTGCCCGTGGCGCGGGTGTTGGAGGCCGCCCGGGCGCTGATCGGCCAGGCCGCGCGGGTGCCTGCGTGACGCCGAAACTTTCCATCTTGATCGTGGCGCGGAATGAGGAAGCGCGGCTGCCCGATTGCCTTGCCTCCGCCGCTTTCGCTGATGAGATTGTGGTAGTGCTGGACCGTACCACGGATGGAAGCTCCGCCCTTGCCCGTGATGCCGGCGCCAAAGTGTTGGAAGGTGCATGGGAATTGGAAGGTGATCGGCGCAATGCCGGTATCGCCGCCTGCACGGGCGATTGGATTCTGGAATTGGATGCGGATGAACGCGTGGATGGCGCGCTTGCCGCGGAAATCCGCCGCGTCATCGCGACCAGCACATTCGCGTGGCATCAGGTGCCCGTGGATAACTATGTGGGTGAGAGGCTGCTGCGGTATGGTTGGGCGGGGAGTTTCGGCACCACTTCCGTTCCTCGCCTGTTTCAGCGCGGCGCGAAGCGTTGGCGCGCGCAGCGCGTGCATCCGGGGCTGGATTGGCAGGGCAAGCAAGGCCCGCCGATCAAGACCGGCGCGCTGGTGCATCTGGTGGATCGCGATATCTCCGACATGCTGCGCCGGCTGGATAAATACTCATCCGCCAAGGCCGCGGATCTGATTGCTTCTGGCGATATCGGCACGCTGCGCGCCAATCTGCGCCGGTTTGTCAGCCGCGCCTTCAAATCCTATATCTCCCGCAAGGGGTATCGCGAAGGCGCCTGGGGCGTGCTGCTGGCGTTTTGCACTGGCGCCTTTCCGCTGCTGTCCTATCTGAAGGCGCGGCTGGAACCGGAACGCCATGGCGGGCGGAAGCCATGAGGATTGCGCAGGTGATGGCCGGCGCACCGATTGGCGGTGCTGAAGCCTTCTACGAACGCGCCACCATCGCGTTGCATCACGCGGGCGATCAAGTGCTGCCCATCATCCGGCGCGATGCGGAACGCGCTGCAAGGCTGCGCAAGGCGGGCTTGCAGCCGGTGGAATTGGCCTTTGGTGGCGCGCTGGATTTGTTCACCAAGCCCCGCCTGCAGCGCGTATTGCAGGGCTTCAAGCCTGATCTTGTCATGGCCTGGATGCAGCGCGCCGCGCGCTTCACGCCACAAGGGCCCTGGGTCTTGGTTGGGCGTTTCGGTGGCTATTACGATCTGAAGTATTTCCGCCATTGCGATCATCTGGTTGCGAATACGCATGATCTGGTGCGCGCCATCACCGCCGCACCCTGGCCACCAGAGCGCGTGCATTATTTGCCGAATTTCGTTGAGGATTTCGCGGGCAGCGCCCCCGCTGATCTGCCTGCTGCCAGCAGTGCGCCTCGGCTTTTGGCCATGGGGCGGCTGCATCCGAATAAGGGTTTTGATGTGCTGCTGCGCGCCATGGCGCTGCTGCCGCGCGGGCATTTATATCTGGCGGGCGCCGGGCCGGAAGAAGCCGCCTTGCGCGCCTTGGCCGCTGAGCTTGGCATTGCGGCGCGTGTGAGTTTCCTTGGCTGGCGGCGCGATATCGGTGCGCTTTTGGCCGCTGCCGATATCTTCATTTGTTCATCGCGCCATGAACCGCTTGGCAATATCGTGCTGGAAGCCTGGTCAGCTGCGAAGCCGGTTGTTGCCGCTGCCGCGCAAGGCCCGAGCGAATTGATCAGTGATGGCAAGGATGGCGTGCTGGTGCCGCGTGACGACGCGGCAGCGCTTGCGGCGGCCATTGCAGCACTGGCCGAAAACCCTGATCGCGCCGCTGCCCTTGCCGCGGCGGGCCGCGCGTATTTTGCCAGCACTTTCGCGGAGGCACCCGTGATCGCGCGCTGGCGGCGCGTGCTGGCGGACCTCAAGCCGGCGGGACGGGCTTAGCGCCATGTGCGGCATAGCTGGGCTTGCGCTCCGCGCTGGCGCTTCACCTTCCGCCACGGTGTTGGAAGCGCTCACACGCGCGCTGTCGCATCGCGGGCCGGATGGCGCGGGGCATCATGTGTCCGGCAATGTGGCACTCGCCCATACCCGCCTTGCGATCATTGATCTGGCGACCGGTGATCAGCCGCTTTTCGCCGGCGCCGCTGCCCTGGTTGCGAATGGTGAGATTTATAATTACCGCGAATTGCGCGCCGATCACGCACTGCCTGCCGCCACCGCGTCCGATTGCGAACCGCCCTTGCATTTATATCGCCGCGATGGCGCGGGTTTCTCGCAGCTTCTGCGCGGCATGTATGGCATCGCCATTCATGATCGCGCGGCGCGACAGGTGCTGTTGGCGCGCGACCCTTTCGGCATCAAACCGCTCTATATCGCCGAAATCGCCGATGGCATCGCCTTTGCCTCCGAACCGCAAGCGCTAATCGCCGCCGGCTTGGTCACGCCGCAGCTTCATCGCCCTGCCTTGCATGAATTGCTGCAACTGCAATTCACCAGCGGGCCAGAGACGATTTTCCAAGGCATCAGCCGTGTCCTGCCTGGTGAGGCCATCACCATCGCCGATGGCCGCATCATTGCGCGCGAAAGGCGCGCTGCGTTGCCTGCGGAAGGTCCTGAAATCATTTCGGAAGAAGCGGCCCTTGCGCGGTTGGATGCAGCGCTGATGGAAAGCGTTGATCTGCATCAGCGGAGCGATGTGCCCTACGGCATGTTCCTTTCGGGTGGGACTGATTCAGCGGCGGTTTTGGCAGCCATGGCGCGCATCAATACCGCGCCGGTTCTGGCCTTTACTGCCGGTTTCGATGTGGCCGGTTCGGCGGATGAACGCGAAGCCGCCGCCACTGCGGCGCGCGCTGCTGGCGCGCGGCATGTGCGCGTTGATGTGACGCGTGAGGCTGTCTGGCGGCATTTGCCGGAAATCATCGCCTGCATGGATGATCCCGCCGCCGATTACGCCATCATCCCCACCTGGTTCCTCGCCCGCGCCGCGCGGCAGGAAGTGAAGGTGGTGCTCTCCGGCGAAGGCGGTGATGAATTGTTTGGCGGCTATGGCCGCTATCGCGCGGCGATGCGTCCCTGGTGGCTGGGTGGCAAGACCATGCGCGGCCATGGCGCTTTTGATCGGCTGGATGTGCTGCGCGAATCCCTGACTGGCTGGCGCGATGGCATTGCCGCCGCCGAAGCCGCCGCCGCGCTGCCGGGGCGGTCCCGGTTGCAAGTGGCGCAAGCAACTGACTGCGCCGATTGGCTCGCGCATGATCTGCTCATCAAGCTTGATCGCTGCCTGATGGCGCATGGCGTGGAAGGCCGCACGCCCTTTCTTGATCCTGGCATGGCTGCCGCTGCCTTTCGGCTGCCGGACAAGCTCAAGATTCGTGATGGGCGGGGCAAATATCTGCTGCGCCAATGGCTCGCGAAGAATTTTCCGGCCAGCGAGCCCTTCCGCGCCAAGCAGGGCTTTACCGTGCCGGTTGGCGCCTGGATTGCCGATGTCGCGGACAAGCTGGCGCCTTTGGTGGCGCGCCAGCCGGGCGTTGCGGGCATTGCCAAGGCTGATCGCATCCTGCCGCTGTTTCGCGCAGCTTCCGGCAAGCGGGAGGGCTTCGCTGCCTGGCATTTGCTGTTCTATGCGCTCTGGCATCGGCGCCATATGCAAGGTGCGGCGCCCGCGGGCGACGTGTTTGAAACCCTTTCCCAGCAGTGACGACAGGAAAACCCATGGCGAAACGCGGCGCATCGCGGCAGGCTCTTCGTATCGCGACCTGGAACATCAATAGCGTGAGATTACGCCTGCCCTTGCTGCAAAACCTGGTGTCCGAACTGGCGCCTGATGTGATCTGCCTGCAGGAAACCAAATGCCCAGATGAGGTGTTTCCGCATGAAGGCATCGCCGCACTTGGCTTCACGCATCGGCTGGTGCGCGGCATGAAGGGCTATAATGGTGTTGCCGTGCTTTCCCGCCTGCCGATTACGCTGCGCGAGGATGATCCCGATTGGTGCGCCAAGGGTGATTGCCGGCATCTGGGCGTGATGCTGGATGCACCAGGCGGCCCGGTTGAACTGCACAACTTTTACGTGCCCGCCGGCGGCGATATTCCAGACCGCAACGCCAATCCGAAATTCGGTCACAAGCTTGATTTCGTTGCCGAAGCCACGCGCTGGTTTGCGGGCCGAGGCGCGCGGCGCGCCGTGCTGGTGGGGGATTTGAACATCGCCCCGCTTGAACATGATGTCTGGTCCCACAAGCAATTATTGGATGTCGTCTCCCACACACCCATTGAGGTTGAAGGGCTTTTGGGTTGGCAGAAGGCGGCGGGCTGGCATGATGCTTTGCGCCATTTCGTGCCGGAAGATCAGAAGCTTTACACGTGGTGGTCCTATCGCGCGCGGGATTGGCGCGCGGCGGATCGCGGCCGGCGGCTGGATCATGTTTGGGTCAGTGATGATCTGGCGGGCGGTCTCAAGCGCCACATGGTGCTGAAGGATGCGCGGGATTGGCCGCAGGCGTCAGACCATGTGCCGGTGCTGGTGGAGCTTCAGCCATGAAGCGTCGGTTTTTCCTGTTGGCCCTGCTGCCTGCCGCCTGCGCGCAGCCGAACCAAACCCCAGCCGTGACCACCGCGCCCCTGGTGGAGGAACCCGAACAGGTTTTCGCCCCCGGCCCCATCGCCTGGGATAGGCTTAACGAAGACCAGAAGCGCCGCGCCCGGGCCGCGATGCGGCGGCTTGGGTATGACACTTCGAGTGAGGAGGCCGTCATCCGCCACTGGAGCGCGCTGCCGCCGGCCAAGCAGCGCTTCGCTATCCGTCGCCCGCCGCCGCCCCCACCGCCACCAAGGCCGAGCACGGCATCACGCCCCGCACCGCGCCCCGCATCACGCCCGGCCACCGCTTCACCGCGGCCACCCGCGCCACCGCGCTAAAGGGC
>JADCEX010000254.1 GCA_020249825.1 Roseomonas sp. | reverse complement strand
CTGGGCACGTTCCACATTGTAATCCGCGGCTTGCAGCAGCTTGAGGATAATGTTCTCCACATCCTCACCCACATAGCCGGCTTCGGTGAGCGTGGTGGCATCCGCCATGGTGAAGGGCACATAAAGAATGCGGGCCAGCGTCTGCGCCAGCAGCGTCTTGCCCGAACCGGTCGGCCCAACCAGCATGATGTTGGATTTGGCAATCTCAACATCGGCACCCTTACCGCCCTGCCCCAGCCGCTTGTAATGGTTATGGACAGCGACAGACAGCACACGCTTGGCGTGTTCCTGGCCGATCACATAATCATCCAGAACCTTGCAGATTTCCTTCGGTGTCGGCACGCCATCGCGCGACTTCACCAGATGCGTCTTATGCTCTTCACGGATGATATCCATGCAGAGTTCCACGCATTCATCGCAGATGAAGACCGTTGGCCCAGCGATCAGCTTGCGGACCTCATGCTGCGACTTCCCACAGAAGGAGCAGTAGAGGGTATTCTTGGAATCGCCGGACTTGCTCATACCGTCTCCATGCGGCCGCGATTTGCGGGCCGCGATTCACACATCATACTCCCCGAAGCCTGTCGGGGAAAGCATAGCCGGGCGGGAAGGCGCCCGATCACGCGGGGGTGGCTTCCACCGGCGCCACTGGGCGCTTTTCAACCACGTGATCCACTAGGCCAAAATCCCGTGCTTCTTCGGCAGACATATAGCTGTCGCGTTCCAGCTTGCGCTCAATGGCGTCAATGGGCTGGCCGGTGTGGTGCACGTAAATCTCATTAAGCCTCTGGCGAAGCTTGAGAATTTCGCGCGCCTGGATTTCGATATCGGTCGCCTGGCCCTGCGCCCCGCCGGAGGGCTGGTGAACCATCACGCGGCTATTGGGTAGCGCATAGCGCTTGCCCTTGGCGCCCGCGCACAGCAGCAGGGACCCCATGGAGGCCGCCTGCCCGATGCAGACCGTGCTCACGGGGCTGCGGATATACTGCATGGTGTCATACATCGCGAGGCCGGATGAAACCACGCCGCCCGGGCTATTGATGTAGAAAGCGATATCCTTGTTGGGATTTTCGCTTTCCAGGAACAAAAGCTGGGCGCAGATCAGCGACGAAACCTGGTCAAAAACCGGGCCGGTCAGGAAGATGATGCGTTCCTTGAGCAGGCGGGAATAGATGTCAAAAGCCCTCTCGCCGCGCGCGGTCTGTTCGACCACCATGGGCACCAGCGTATTGTTGTAGACATCAACCGGGTCACGATCCCTGATCATCATCTCATCCTTTCGCGGCAAGCGGGCCGCTTTCTATCACTTTTGACTGACACCGCATGTGGTGCGGCTGCCCTGCCTCGCAAATGCAATGCGCCCATTTTCCCGCCCGGGTCAACGCCCTGGCGCAGCGCCGGGTTGCAACACCATGCCATCATACCCGGGCTCGATCCCCGGCGGCAGGGTGCGGCAGAGCCAGCCGTAATCCAGATCGCTGCCCATATGGGTCAGGACTGTCCGGCGCGGCTGCAATATGCGTACCCATTCCAAAACCTGTTCGACATTGGCATGCACCTTATGGGGTGCGCGCTGGAAGCATCCCACAATCCAGGTATCCAGACCGTGAAGAAGCGCCAGGCTCTCTTCAGGCAGGCGCACCAGATCGGTGGAATAGGCAAAGCCGCCGATTCGAAAACCCAGGGTTTCCATCACCGCATGATCCTGGCTGAACAGCGTGAGCGGCAGGCCGGCAATCTCCACCGTTTCGCCGGGCCGGACTTCGGTTGCTTCCAGGGCGGGGCGGAAAAACCAGGGACCGACCGCGGGCAGAAAGGCATAATCGAAGCGTTGCTTGAGGTTATCCAGCGTTCTTGCCAAGCCATATATGGGTAGAGGCTTGCCCGTTATGCGGTTCAGCACGCGGGTTTCATCCGTGCCCATGACGTGATCGGCGTGGTGATGGGTGAATAGGATGGCCTCCACCACCCCGATCCCGGCGGCGAGGAATTGGGCGCGCATATCGGGCCCCGCATCCACGAGCAGCCTTTGCCCATCATCGCCTTCGATCAGGATCGAGGAGCGTGTCCGCCGATTCCGCGGCTCATTCGGGTCACAGGCGCCCCAATCGCCCCTTCCATCGGCGCCGCCGATCAGCGGTACCCCGGCCGAACCGCCACAGCCGAGAATCGTGACCGTGACCAAGCCTAGTGGTCCGGTCGCTGCTGTCGGTTCCCGATAGCAGCGTGAATCGGTCCACCAAATATAGGGCTAGTGGTGCGCGGGGGCAGTCTTGGATCGGAAGGGGTTGGCATCAACCGCACCACTAGCGCGCCTTTTGAAAGAGTGTCTCGAAATTTTGTGTCGTCAGCGACTCAAGCGCCGCGATTTCCATCCCCCGCAGGCCGGCCAGCACCTTGGCGGTATGGGCGACCATGGCGGGTTCGCAGCGCTTACCCCGAAAGGGCACGGGTGCCAGGTAGGGCGCATCGGTTTCCACCAGCAGCCGATCGGCCGGGATATCCCGCGCAATCTCTCGCAATTCCTCGCTTTTCGGGAAGGTCAGAATGCCGGAGAAGGAGACATAGCCCCCCATGGCCACGGCGCGTTCGGCCAAAGCCCGGCCGCTGCTGAAGCAATGCAGCAGGAAGGGAAAGGCCCCGCCGCTCGCGCGTTCCTCGGCCAGGATATCGGCGATATCCTCATCCGCCTGGCGGGCATGAATCGCGAGCGGCAGGCCCGTGATCTGCGCCGCGCGGATATGGTTGCGGAAATTCTCGGCCTGGGCGTCACGCGGCGCCTTGTCATAGAAGTAGTCCAGCCCGCTTTCGCCAAGCCCGATGATGCGCGGATGATCGGCCAGCGCGGCCAGCGCTTCCGGCCCCGGAAGCGGGCCCTCCCCGGCATTATGCGGGTGGATGCCGACCGTGCCCCAGACGCAATCAAAACGCTCAGTCAGCGCCTTGACCTGTTCGGCCTGGGCGAAGCGTGTGCCAATGGTGACCATGCGGCCAATGCCGGCTTCCAGCGCGCGGGCAATAACATCGTCAATCTCCGCCTCGACATAATAATCGAGGTGGCAATGGCTATCCACGAGCATCAGGCCGCCTCGATCTCGATCTTGCGAAAGAGCGGGCTTGGCGGTGGCAGGGTGGTGCCGCCGGGCAAGGGGGTCGCGAGCGCGGCCAAATCCCGGGCGTCTTCGGGCACGCCAAGTTGATCGAGCAAGGCCTCCATGGTGCCAGGCATGAAGGGCTGCAGCGCGGTTGCCGCGCCGCGCAGCACGGAATGGAGATGGCGCAGCACGGCTTCCATGCGGGCCAAATCGGTTTTCTTCAAAGCCCAAGGCGCCTGCGCGGTGATGTAGCCATTGGCCGCGCGCACCACGCGAAACACTTCCTCCAAAGCCAAATGGAAGGCCTGGTCTTCGAGATGCTTGCCAACCAGGCCCTGCATGGCGGCCAGCGCTTCCAGCAGCGCCACATCATCACCCATGGCCGCCGCCGGCGCGGGCAATTTGCCTTCACAATTGCGCTGAATGAGCGAGAGGGTGCGATTGGCGAGATTGCCGAGCGTATCGGCCAATTCGCCATTCAGCCGGTTCGCCAAGGCCTTGCGCGAAAAATCGCCATCCGCGCCAAAGGGCACTTCGCGCAGCAGGAAATAGCGCAGCGGATCAAGCCCGTAATCGGCAACCAAGGCCACCGGATCAATGGCATTGCCCAGCGATTTGGACATTTTCTGCCCTTCGATCGTCCACCAGCCATGG
>JADCEX010000253.1 GCA_020249825.1 Roseomonas sp. | reverse complement strand
GCGCCGATTGCGGGCACGGTCTTGCGGATTTTTGTCCGTCCCGGTGATCAGGTCGGCGCGGATGGCGTGCTGGAAATCGCTGATCTTTCCCGGCTTGAAGTGGTAGCCGATGTCTATGAAACGGATCTGCCGCGCGTGCGCCTTGGTGCGGCGGGAGAAGTGGTGGTGCCCGGTGAAGCCCAACGCTTCGCCGCGCGGGTGAGCGATATCGGCTGGACCGTGCGGCGCCAGACCCAGGCCAGCAATGATCCCGTGGCGGCGGTGGATGCACGCACCGTGGAAGTGCGTCTGACGCTGGAGGAGGCCGGCGCCGCCGCCTTGCGTCGGCGGTCCAATATGCAGGTGCAAGTGGCGATCCGGCCGTGAATGCGCTGACGGAAAATCTGCGCGCGGCGCCGGTGGCTTCGGCATCAGTGCCGCTGAGCAAGGGGCGGGTTTCGCCGCTGGATTGGTTCCTGCTGCCCGCGCGGCTCGCGACACGGCAGCTTTTCTTTGAACGCGCGCGGCTGTTTTCCGCCATTGCGGGTGTGATGTTCGCCGCCGTTTTGGTCTTCATGCAGCTTGGCTTCCGCGCTGCCTTGTTCGACAGCGCGACGCGGCTTTATGCCGCGATGGAAGCGGAATTGTTCCTGATGAATCCGCTGACCATGGCGAGCTTCCGGCCGGAGCAGGTGCCACGTATCCGTGCCCCTCAGGCGCTTGCCCTGCCAGAAGTGGCACAGGCCGTGCCGGTCTATTTGACGCAGGCTTCCTGGCGCAATCCGGAGACCGGCGCCAAGCGCGCCATTCAATTGATTGGCTTTGATGTTGAAGCGGGTGCCATGCGTTTTCCGGGCCTCGACAAGATTTCAGATGCGTTGCGGCAGGTAGATGCGGTCGGTTTTGACGTGCGCTCCCGCCCGGAATTTGGCGATGTTGCCAAGAAACTTGCCGAAGCTGGTCCGTTTGAGGTGCAGATCGGCAATCGCATGATGCGCATTGTGGGCATTGTGGAAATCGGCCCTTCCTTTGGCGCCGATGGCAATCTGGTGATGAGCGAGGTGAATTTTCGCCGCGTGGTGCGCGGGCGCGATCCCGCCAATGTTGACCTGATTGCCATTCGCCTGGTGCCGGGTGCAGATGTTCAAGCAGCCAAGGAAAGGCTCAAGGCGCTATTGCCCGGTGATGTGCTGGTGCTGACGCAGCCGGAATTGGTCGCGCATGAACGCCATTACTGGGAAACCGCGACCGCGATTGGGTTCATCTTCGGCTTTGGCAGCATCATGGGGCTGATTGTCGGCATGGTGATTGTCTATCAGATCCTGTTCAGCGATATCGCCAATCACTTGCGCGAATACGCGACGCTGAAGGCGATTGGCTATTCCAATTTCTATCTGGCGCGCGTGGTCATGGCATCCGCCTTGATCCTGGCGGTGCTTGGCTTTTTGCCGGGGTTTCTTGTCTCCTTCTGGATGTATGATTTTGTCGGCGCGGCCACCTTCCTGCCGCTTGGCATGACGCTGGATCGCGGCATCACGGTGTTTCTGATGATCTTTGGCATGTGTGCGGTGGCGGGCCTGCTTGCCATGCGCAAACTTCGTGATGCAAATCCTGCGGATATGTTTTCCTGATGCAGGCTGAACCCATTCGGATTGAGGCGCTGAATTACGCCTATGGTGAAGGTGAATTGCGCCGTCCCGTGCTGCGTGATGTCGCCTTGCAGGTGGGTGTGGGGGAAGTGCTGTTGCTGACCGGCCCATCCGGTTCCGGCAAGACCACTTTGCTGACGCTGATCGGTGCGCTCCGAGCCATGCAGGAAGGGTCCTGCGAAGTCCTGGGGCAGGAATTATTCGGAGCGTCCGAAAGGGCGCGTGTTTCGCTCCGCCAGCGCATTGGCTTCATCTTCCAGAACCATAATCTGCTGGGTGCGCTGACGGCACGGCAGAATGTGGCCATGGCCCTGGAAGTGACAGCGCAACTTTCAGAAGCCGAGCGTCTGGCCCGCGCGGGGGATATGCTGGCCGCCGTTGGCCTGACCGATCATGCCGACCGCTTGCCTGCCAAGCTTTCCGGCGGGCAGCGCCAACGTGTTGCCATTGCCCGCGCCTTGGCGGGCGGCCCCGGCCTTGTTTTGGCCGATGAACCTACGGCGGCCTTGGACAAGGTTTCCGGTGCGGAAGTGGCGCATCTGCTGCGCGATTTGGCGAAATCGCGCGGCGTGCCGATTCTGATGGTGACGCATGACCCGCGCATTCTGGATATCGCGGATCGCGTGGTCAGCATGGAAGATGGTCGGATTGTGGAGAATGCATTGGCGTAATTTAATAAATGCAACGTTGCGTTGACATCGCTTCATCGCATCGGTGACATGGCGCCTCTTCAACAGAGAAAAAGAGGCCCCCCATGCGTAAATTCGGCTTCAAAGCCGCCCTCGCCGCGCTTTTCACAACCTTCGCCACCCCAAGCTTCGCGCAATCTTCCGCGAGCCCCACGCTGGACGCCATCAAGGCACGCGGCACATTGGTTTGCGGTATTCACAATGGCGTCGCGGGCTTTGCGCTGCCCGATAGCCGCGGCGTCTGGCAGGGCTTGGATGTGGATCTCTGCCGCGGCCTGGCGGTCGCGATTTTCAATGATGCGACAAAAGTGCGCTTTGTGCCGCTGTCATCTTCCACGCGCTTTACCGCGCTGGGTGCGGGGGAAGTGGATGTGCTGTTCCGCACCTCCACCCAGACCATGCTGCGCGACACGACGCTCGGCCTGCGCCATGCCGTGACCTATTTCTATGATGGCCATGGCTTCATCGTGAAGGCGGATGCCGGGATCAACAAGGTCGCTGAGATGCGCGGCGCGACCATTTGCCTGATCCAGGGCACGACAAATGAACAGGTGACGGCGGATTATTTCCGCAGCATCAATACGCCCTTCCAGGCGGTAGTATTTGAACGCACCGATCAGGCGGTGGCTGCGCTCCAGGCCGGGCGCTGCGACAGTTTTGGTACGGATGCATCGCAGTTGGCCGGCGTGCGGTCTTCCATGCCACGCCCTGCCGATTGGACCATCCTGCCGGAGCGTTTTTCCAAGGAACCCTACGGCGCCTATCTCCGCCGTGGCGATGAACAATGGTTCGATATCGTGCGCTGGTACACCTATGCCGTGATCGAAGCCGAGGAACAGGGCATCACCCAGGCCAATGCCGAACAGATGCGCCGGACCAGCACCAATCCCAATACGCGCAGGCTTTTGGGCGTGACGCCGGAGCTTGGCCAATCGCTGAAGCTTGATCCTGCCTGGGCCTATAATGTCGTGCGCGCCATCGGCAATTATGGGGAGCTTTATGAGCGTACCATGGGCGACAAGAGCCAGGTGCAACTCCCGCGCGGCCCGAACCATCTTTGGACCACGCCGGGTGGGCTGATGTATGCGCTGCCGATGCGCTGAGCGTTTTTGCTGAAGCTGAAAGGCGTGATCCATGGGAATGGGTCACGCCTTTTTGTTTCTGGGGAGCGCTACTTCACAATCGCGACGCGCAGCGCATTCGTCGTCCCCGGCGTGCCGAAGGGCACGCCGGCGGTCACCACCACCTCATCCCCGCTTTTGGCGAAGCCTTCATGCTGCGCGGCGCGTGTGGCGCGCGCGACCATTTCCGTCATGGAATGGATTTCGCTGACTTCCAGCGAATGCACGCCCCAGATCAGTGCCATGCGGCGCGCGACACCTGCGCTGGTGGTCAGCCCCAGGATCGGGCAATGGGGCCTTTCGCGTGCCACCCGCAAAGTCGTGGACCCGGTGGAACTGAAGGTCGCAATCACCTCCGCCTCAATCGTCTCGGCCACCTGGCGCGCGGCGGTGGCGATGGCGCCGGCGCTGGAATGTTCTGGCGGCGGGCGTGCGGCATCGGTCAACCGGCGCCAGTCCGTGTCCTGTTCCACCCGCGCCACGATGCGGTCCATCATATTCACGGCTTCATAAGGGTATTGCCCGGCGGCTGTCTCAGCCGAGAGCATCACCGCATCCGCGCCATCAAATACCGCGGTGCCAACATCGGAAACCTCGGCGCGGGTTGGGCTGGGCGCGGTGATCATGCTTTCCAGCATTTGGGTTGCCACGACAACAGGTTTGCCAAGCGCGCGGGCGGCGCGCACGATGCGTTTTTGCGCGAGCGGCACTTCTTCCGGCGGCAATTCCACGCCCAGATCGCCGCGCGCGACCATGACGCAATCCGTCAGCGCCATGATGGTGTCCAGGTTCTCAAGCGCCTGAGGCTTTTCCAGCTTCACCATGATCCAGGCCCGCCCGGCGGCGATTTCCTTGGCCTCCGCCACATCTTCCGGGCGCTGCACGAAGGACAGCCCGATATATTCAATGCCCTGTTCCAGCACGAAGGCCAGGTCCGCGCGGTCCTTTTCCGTCAGCGCCGGGATGGGCAGCGCCACATCGGGCACATTCACGCCCTTGCGGTCTGACAGTGGCCCGCCGACCACCACCTGGGTTTCCAGGTGATCCGGGCGCTTATGCGTCACGCGCAAACGCAGCTTGCCATCATCCAGCAAAAGCGTGGTGCCGATTTGCGCGGCGGCGATGATTTCCGGATGCGGCAAATTGACGCGCCTGGCGTCCCCTGGCGTTGGGTTCAGATCAAGCTTGAAGCTCTGCCCCGATTGCAACTGCACCCGCCCGGCCTGGAACCGCCCAACGCGGAGTTTCGGCCCCTGCACATCGGCGAGGATCCCGATGGGGCGGCCTACCTTGGCCTCCACGGCGCGGATGGTGGCGATGCGCGCGGCGTGATCCTCATGGCTGCCATGGGAAAAGTTAAGCCGGAAGATATCGGCGCCGGCGCGGTGGAGCTTTTCGATCATTTCCGCGCTGCTGCTGGCGGGGCCGAGGGTTGCGATGATTTTGGTACGGCGCCGGCGGCGCAAAACGGGGCGGGCCACCATGCGGGGCGCTCCTATCATTGGTTCAGAATGGGCTGGGGTTGGGGCCAGATCGGGCCGCAGGCTTTCCGGCGGTAAGTTCAGCGCCTTGGAAAGCTCCGAGACGCGATCTTCCGGGATGCGCTTCCATTGGGAAACGGCAGCGGTGGAAATGCCCAAGGCGGCGGCGATCTGCTTCACGGTGCCGCGTCGGGCGAGAAGGGCTTCAAGGTTTGGGTCGCGCATGGTGGTATCTTAGCAAAATTAAGTCAAAATACCACCCAAAACCCGCGTGACTTAACTTTTAAAAGTTAAGCTATCAGCAAGGCCCGAAAATCATTCACATTGGTCAGCGTCGGCCCCGTCACCACCAGATCGCCCAGCGCCTGGAACAGGCGATAGCTGTCATGCCCGGCGAGCAAGGCGCGCGGGTCCAACCCGGCGGCGCGGGCGCGGGCCAGAGTATCGGGCGTGGCGATGGCGCCGGCATTGTCTTCCGATCCGTCAATGCCATCGGTATCGCCCATCAGCGCCCAAATGCCGGGGGTGCCAGCTAAGGCAAGCGCGCAGCCGAGCAAGCATTCCCCATTCCGCCCGCCTCGGCCTGGCTTGGGGCTGCGGATCGTCACCGTAGTCTCGCCGCCCGAAAGCAAAATGGCAGGGCCGGGTAGGGGGTGACCATGGGTTGCGGCGGAACGGGCAATCCCGGCGAGCGCTATGCCCAATTCCCGCGCTTCCCCTTCCAGCGCATCACCCAGGATCAGCGGCGTCAGGCCAAGCCCGCGCGCGGCGGTGGCGGCCGCTTCCAAGGCCATGGCTGGGGTCGCGATGAAGCGATAATCCGGCGTCCCAAGCCGAGGATCGCCGGGTTTCGGGCTTTCCTCCGCCCCTGCGGCCAAATGCGCCTGCACGGCTTCCGGCAGCTTCATCCCGTAATGCGCCACCAGGGCGCGCGCATCGGCGAAGGTGGATGGGTCCGGCACGGTGGGGCCGGAGGCGATGACACTCGGGTCATCCCCGGGCACATCTGAAATGGCCAGCGTCACCACCCGTGCCGGATGGGCGGCGGTGGCCAGCCTTCCCCCGGAAAAGGCGGAAAGATGCCGGCGGATGCAGTTCATTTCATGGATCGTGGCGCCAGAGGCCAGCAGCGCCTTATTCACGGCAATCAGATCCTCCAGCGTAAGGCCCGGCGCGGGCAGGGTTGTCAGCGAAGACCCCCCGCCCGAGACCAGAAACAGCACCAGATCATCCGCCCCCGCACCGCGCGCCACTTCCAGCAACGCCGCCGCCGCCTTGGCACCTGCGGCATCCGGCACGGGGTGGGAGGCTTCCAATACCCGCACCCGCCGCGTCGGGTAGCCATGGGCATAGCGGGTCACCACCAGGCCTTCGATGGGTGCCTCCGGCCAAGCATCTTCCACGGCTGCCGCCATGACGGCGGCGGATTTCCCCGCGCCCAGCACAATCACCCGACCGCGCGGGCGTTCCGGCAAATGCCGCGCCAGCACCTGGCGCGGATCGGCGCTGGCAATGGCAGCGTCGAACACCTGGCGAAGCGCGGCGCGGGCGGATGCATCGGTGAAGGCCATGGCAAGTATCCCCTGTCAAACTCAGTATGGCGAAGTCGCGCCAGATGGGCCATCTATAGCGGCATAATTCAGGAGGCCCCGATGCCGGAATTCGACAAAGCAACCCAAACAGAATTGGAAGCCGCGGCTTTCCGCCGGCTGGTGGAACATCTGCGTGGGCGCAATGATGTGCAGAATATAGACATGATGAATCTGGCGGGTTTCTGCCGGAATTGCCTCAGCAAATGGTACCGCGCCGCCGCCGAGGAAAAGGGCCTGCCCCTGACCGACCCCGAAGCGCGGGAGATCATCTACGGCATGCCTTATAAGGAATGGCAGGCGCAGTATCAGAAGGAAGCATCGCCTGAGAAAAAGGCGAAATTCGCCGCCTCCGGGCAGGGGCAACATTGATGGCCAGCTCCCCCAAGGCTAAAGCCTCCGGCCTTCACACCGAGGAACGCAGAATGGCTAAGGCCCCCGCCACGCAGGAAAATACGGAAGTCGGCGGCATCGCCGGCGAAAGGCTGCGGTCCATCGTTGAACGCATCGAACGCCTGGAAGAAGAAAAAAAGGCGTTGTCGAGCGACATCAAGGACATTTTCGCGGAAGCCAAATCAGCCGGGTTTGATGTGAAGGTGCTGCGCGCGGTGATCCGGCTGCGGAAGCAGGAACCGGCGGAAGTGGAAGAACAGGAAACGCTGCTCGATCTCTATCGCCGCGCGCTTGGGATGTGATGCGCCAATGGGCAGCTACCGCGCATCCGCGCGGCGCTGCCCCGAAGCGTTTCGGCTACGCACATAGTAATCCGTGCCATGGCCGGGATTATTGATGTAGAATTCATCGCGCGGGAAAACATCCGTGAGTGGTGCCTCTTCCCGCTTCTGCCCTGGCATCCATTGCAGCGGCGTGCCGGCGAAAAGGCTTGGCCAATCGCTGAACTCCCGATTGCCGGCGAGCAGATGCGCGCTATGCGCGGGCTTGGCGAATTCTGCCGCAAGCTTTGCCGGGTCAAAGGGAATCGGCTCATTCGATCCGATCATGACCCCCGCTGGCATCAGCAATAGCGCATGGGGAAAGACGGCAGCGAAGGTCTGCACCGCGCGCTGCGTTGGGGTCCATTGAATGTAAAGGCCGCCCGGCGCCAAACGCCGCCGCGCCTGTTCAATGAATTCCGCGCTATAGAGCAAGCCGGAATGTGAGCCCTGCGGCAAAATGGCGTCCGCCTCAATGATATCGTAGCGCCTGTCTTCCTTGGCGAGCGTGCGCCGACCATCGCCATATTCCATCTGCCAGCGCGGGTCCTTGAACATGCGCGCGATGGGACCTTCCGGGTAATGCTGCCCGATTTCTTCCAGCGCCGTCAGCACCGGCGCCACCAATTCAATGGCGCGAATCTGGCTTTCCGGGCGAATGCCCGCGGCCCAGGGCGTCCCGCCGCTGCCTATCCCAATCACCAGCACTTCTTTCGGGTCAGGATGGATCAGCGGCCCAACCGCGCCCAGAAATTGATGGATGGAAAGAAAGGGAATGCGCCCCTGGCTAAAGCCCTGGATGAAGAAGGGGCCTTCTGCCACGCCATCCGCGCCCTTGCTGTCGCGGAAAAACGCCACGCCTGAACGATCCTCTGCCCAGGCCACCATATGGCCCGGCCCTTCCGCATGCATGCGCGACCAAAGCCCGGCATTGCCTGGCATGAGCAAAAGCGCGAGTGCAGAGGCAATGGCGAGGCCCCCTTCCACAGGCCGCCGCCAGCCGCCATGCCAAAGCCAACCCAGCAGCAATAGCAGCGAAAGGGCGGCCAGCAGCTTGAGCGTGCCCGCCGTGCCCAGAAAATGCAGCGTGATCAGGCCAGTGAAAATGGACCCCGCCGCATTGCCGGCGATATTGGCCAATTGCACCCAACCGACCCGTGTGCCGACACTCGCCAAATCCTGCTGCACGGCGCGCTGCACAAAGGCGAAGGTCATGCCAATCAGGAAGGAAGGCGGCCCCACCACGACCACGGCCAGGAAGATCATCATCGCCAGCGCCCCACCATGCAGGCGCGAATGATCAACCGCCATCAGATCAGCAATGGGCCAAAGCGGCATGGCGAGCCAAAGTGCCGCCAGCAAAACCACCGCCAGGACAAAACCCGCGCCCTGGGTGATGAAAAAGGCCGGGCGAGGGTCCTTGAGCTTCCGTACCATGCGGGCCGCAAAGGCCATGCCAAGCCCATCAGCCAGTAGGAAAATCCCAAGCACCGTCGGGAAAAGATAGGCGTGGTATTGCCCGACCTGGCCCATGATGCGGACCCAGAGGATTTCCAGCGCAACAATCACATAGCCCGAAAGAAAGACCAGAAAGCACCAAAGCGGCAGGCTGCCGAAAGGCGCATCGCCATCCTTGGCGGCAGGGCTCGGCGCCGGCAAAGGCAGGCCGCGCAGCTGCGGCAGCAGGGAAAGTGCGAGGAGTGCTGCGAAAATCTCCAGCCCCGCGGCCAGCCATAGCGCGCCAACAAAGCCAAGATTGCCGACCAGAAACCAGCCGCCGACCAAAGCGCCAAGCCCGGCGCCGAAGGTGTTCAGCCCGTAAAGCGTGCCGATACGTTCCGCGACCGTATCCAAAGCAGTTGACACCGCACGCGCCAAAAGCGGCAGGGACGCCCCCATCAGCGTGGTCGGCAACACCAGCCCGGCGAAGCACAGCGCAAAGATCATCGCCGGGTCATCCACCACCCCGGCCAGATCGGTCGCCAGCCAATCATACAAGAATGCCTTGGACAGCAGGGCAAAAATGCCAACGCCGATTTCCGCGATGGCAAAGCCGATCAGCGCGCGGGCCGGCGTGATGCGGTCCGCGATCTTGGCGCCAATGATGGAGCCAATGCCAAGCCCGGCCAGGAAGGCGCCCACCACCAGCGCCGCCGAAATCGTGTCGGACCCCGCGAAAATGCCCAGCATCCGCTGCCAGACAATCTGACACAGCAGCGCAGCAAAGCCCGACGCAAAAAACGCAACGGCCAAACGCGGCATGACCGGAAAGCTCCCCCAGAGGCGGCATTTGCGCCGCTTTGTTATCAGTGGCGGCAAATTACGGCGAAAATACCGCAAGGCAAGTGCCCATCTTGCCGGAAACCGCCCCTCGGCGCAGGCTGCGCCCCGAAACGCCAAGCGGAGAGTCGGCAATGAATGGTGCGGAAAGTCTGGTCCATACACTCATAGGTAGCGGGGTGGATGTGTGTTTCTCCAACCCTGGCACGAGTGAGATGCATTTCGTGGCGGCGCTGGACCGGATTCCAGGCATGCGCTGCGTGCTCGGCTTGCAGGAAAATGTCGTGACCGGGATGGCCGATGGCTATTGGCGCATGGCGGAAAAGCCGGCCTGCACCTTGCTGCATTGTGGCCCTGGCCTCGCTAACGGCTTGGCCAATCTGCATAATGCGCGTCGGGCACGTTCCGGCATTGTGAATATCACCGGCGATCACGCCACCTATCACCGCCCCTATGACGCGCCGCTGACGGCCGATACGGAAGGCTTCGCCCGCGGCGTTTC
>JADCEX010000252.1 GCA_020249825.1 Roseomonas sp. | reverse complement strand
CGCGTTGAACAGATTGTGCGCGAAGAACAGGACCGCGCCGGCGCGCCTGAAATCCTGATGCCAACCATCCAACCGGCTGAGCTGTGGCGCGAAAGCGGGCGCTATGATGATTACGGCAAGGAAATGCTCCGCATCCGCGACCGGCATGAACGCGAAATGCAGTTCGGACCAAACAATGAGGAAATGGTCACCGATATCTTCAAGCAATTCGCCAAATCCTATCGCGATTTGCCGCGCAATCTGTATCACATCCAGTGGAAATTCCGCGATGAAGTGCGCCCGCGTTTCGGCGTGATGCGCGGGCGCGAATTCCTGATGAAGGATGCCTATTCCTTTGATCTCACCAAGGAAGGTGCGCAGCATTCCTATCGGCAGATGTTCCTGGCCTATCTGCGCACCTTTGCGCGCATGGGCCTGAAGGCCATTCCGATGCGCGCCGATACGGGGCCGATTGGCGGCAATCTCTCACATGAATTCATCATCCTGGCCGAGACCGGCGAAAGCCAGGTTTTTGTCAGCCGCCATTTGCTGGAACGCGATGTGCTGGCCGAAGCGCCGGACTACGACAGCGATCTGACGGCGCAGGTGGATTTCTGGACCAGCCATTACGCTGCCACTGAAGAAATGCACCAAGAAGCCGCCTGGGCCGCGCTGCCTGAAGACAAGCGCGTTTCCGCCCGCGGCATTGAAGTGGGCCATATTTTTTATTTCGGCACCAAATACAGCGCGGCTATGGGCATGGCCGTGACCGGGCCGGATGGCAATGCGGTGATTCCGGAAATGGGCAGCTATGGCATTGGTGTCTCGCGCCTGGTGGGTGCCCTGATCGAAGCCAATCATGATGAAGCCGGCATCAAATGGCCGGATGCGGTCGCACCCTGGGCTGCGGCGATCCTGAACCTTCGCCCCGGTGATGGCGCAACCGATACGATGTGTGAAACGCTCTATGCGCGGCTGGGCACGGAGCAGGCGGTTTATGATGATCGCCCTGCGCGCGCCGGTGAGAAATTCGCCGATGCGGACCTCATGGGCTTTCCCTGGCAGGCCATTATCGGCCCGCGCGGCGCCGCTGCCGGGCGCGTCGAATTGAAGCGCCGCATGACTGGTGAGCGTGAGGAAGTCTCGCTCGAAGACGCCATCACCCGCATCAAGGGCGGCTGAGCCAGCATGTTCAACGCCTTTGAGCGTATGGTCGCCTTCCGCTATTTGCGCGCGCGGAAGGGGGAACGCTTCGTCTCAGTGATTGCGATTTTCTCTCTGGTCGGCATTGCGCTTGGGGTCGCGACGCTGATCATTGTGATGAGCGTGATGAATGGCTTCCGCCATGAATTGCTTGGGCGCATTCTTGGGCTGAATGGGCATCTTGGTATTTATGCCGTGGGCTCATCCTTCACCGATTTTGACGATGTGGCAGCGCGTATTCGCGCCGTGCCGGGCGTGGTTTCCGCGACACCGATTGTGGAAGGCCAGGTGCTGATCACCTCGGATGCCGGGGGGGCCACGGGTGGCCTCGCGCGCGGCATAAGGCCAGAGGATTTGCGGGCGCGGTCCTTGATTGCTGATGGCATAAGGCTCGGCAGCCTTGATGCGTTCGAAGGCGAGGATTCCATCATCATTGGCCGCCGCCTTGCTGCCCGCCTGCGTGTTTCGGTTGGTGATAATGTCAGCCTGGTTTCACCCCAAGGGCGCACCACGGTATTCGGCACTGTGCCACGCGTGCGCGCCTATCGTGTGGTGGCTTTGTTCGATGTCGGCATGAATGAATATGATAGCAGCTTCGTCTTCCTGCCGCTGGAAGCAGCACAAATCTATTTCCAGCAACGCGATGCCGCAACGCAGATCGAAGTTTTCGTGCAAGACCCCACCAGGCTACGCGGCGTCATGCGCCAAATTCAGGAAGCCGCCGGCAGCCGCGTGATCGTGCATTCGTGGCAGGATGCCAATTCCAGCTTCTTTAATGCGGTGCAGGTGGAACGCAATGTGATGTTCCTGATCCTGACGCTGATCATCATTGTTGCGGCCTTCAATATCGTCTCAAGCCTGATCATGCTGGTGAAGGATAAGGGCCGCGATATCGCGGTGTTGCGCACCATGGGCGCCACCAAGGGCGCGGTGATGCGGATTTTCCTGCTCTGTGGCGCTTCCATTGGCGTGCTCGGCACCATGATCGGCTTTGTGCTCGGCTTGGTGTTTTGCCTGAATATCGAAAGCATCAGGCAGTTCCTGCAATCCCTGTCAGGCACTGAATTATTCAGCGCAGAGGTCTATTTCCTGACGCGCCTGCCCGCGATCCTGGATTACAATGAAGTGGCGCAGGTGGTGGCGATGGGGCTTGGCCTGTCTTTCCTCGCGACTCTTTACCCTTCCTGGCGCGCGGCGCGCACCGATCCGGTGGAGATGCTGCGCAATGAATGAAGCGCCGCTGCGCCTCGCTGCCGTTGAACGCCGCTACCGCACGGAAGCGGGCGAATTGCCCGTGCTGCTCGGCGCTGACCTGACGATTGAGGCGGGCGAGATCGTGGCCTTGGTCGCGCCTTCCGGCACCGGCAAATCTACGCTGCTGCATCTGGCGGGCTTGCTGGAAAAGCCAGATGCGGGCGAGGTTTTCATCCAAGGCAAACCTGCTGGTTCGCTTTCGGATGAAGCGCGCACAACAATCCGCCGCACCACCATCGGCTTTGTCTATCAATTCCATCATCTGCTGCCGGAATTCACCGCCGCCGAGAACATCATCCTGCCGCAACTCGCCGCCGGGAAAAGCCGCGCGGCGGCAACGGAGCGTGCCAAGGATTTACTTGGGATTTTCGGCTTGCAAGCGCGGCTGGATCATCGCCCAGGCAAGCTTTCGGGCGGTGAACAGCAGCGGGTTGCCATCGCCCGCGCGCTCGCCAATCAGCCGCGCCTGTTGCTGGCCGATGAACCCACCGGCAATCTGGATGTCGCCACATCCGATCGTGTTTTTGCCGAACTGCTCGAACAGGTGCGCGGTCAGGGCTTGGCCGCGCTGATTGCCACGCATAACCCCGATCTCGCGCGCCGGATGGACCGGGTGGTGACGCTGCGGGATGGAAAGATCGTCAGCGGTTAGGCCAGGAACAACACCACGCCCAAAGCCGCCGTGGCCGCGCCACCAAAGCGCAGGGCGCCAGCGTAACGCGCGCTGGCCACACCAAGCGCCACGCCAAGCCCATGCAGCAGCGCAGAGCCCGCCAGCATGCCGAAGGCGGTGGCAGCAGCGGCGCCGCCAATCTCGCCACCATGCGCCAAGCCATGCACCAAGCCGGCCACCAGCACCAAAGGCAGCGCACGCGCGGGGCGGAAGGGCTGCGCCATCGCAAGCATCGCGCCCAGCACAATCAAGCTGCCCGCCACCGCGGTTTCAACAAAGCCAAAGCCAAGCCCAACGCCACCCGTGAGCGCCAGCGCAATGCCGCCAGCCATGCCGGCCAAGAAGCCTAGCGGCGGCAGCCAGCCGCGCCGCCAGCCAATGGACGCCACCCAAAGCCCAATTGCCACCATCGCCGCCACATGATCCGCACCCATCAGCGGGTGTAGGAAACCGGCCACCAAGCCATGCTCATGCCCGGCATGGGCCAGCGCGGGGGGCGCGCCAAAGGTAAGGGCGAGGAAGGGCAGGGCGGTCAGGGTAAGGCGGGGCAGGGACATGGGTGGCTCCTGTGACAATCCAAAATCCATCCTGATGGGCCAGCAGGCGGCAGGCAAGGGCTTTTGGCTGTGCTAACTTAACTCTTCACGCGATTCCGGAACGCAAGCTGCATGTCATTTATTCATCTGCACACGCATTCGGCCTATTCGCTCTCGGAAGGCGCGATCAAGGTCGAAAAGCTCGCCGCGCTTGCCGCCGCCGATGGCATGCCGGCGCTGGCATTGACGGATACCGGCAATCTGTTCGGCGCTTTGGAATTCGCCGAAGCCTGCACCAAGAAGGGCGTGCAACCCATCATGGGCTGCCAATTGGGGCTTTCCCGCGCCAGCACGGATGCTGATCGGCCCGATGCGCTGCGCCTGCCGCCCGACCCGCTGGTGGCACTCGCGCTCACCCCCAAGGGGCTCGATAATCTGCAACGCCTGTCATCACTCGGCTTTTTGCGGGACGATGCCTCGGGCAAGCCGGCCGTGCTGCTCGATCAACTCGCGGCGCATGCCGAGGGGTTGTTTCTACTGACGGGTGGCACGCTTGGCCCGATTTCGCGCCTATTGTTGGAAGGCCAAAAACCCGCCGTCGAAAAGCTGCTCGCGCGGCTCAAGGAAGCCTTCCCGGATCGCTTGGCGGTGGAACTGAACCGCCATGGGCGGAATGAGGAAGCGCGGCTGGAACCTGCCTTGCTCGCACTTGCCCATACCGCACGGCTGCCGATCATCGCCGCCAATGATGTCTATTTCGCTGCGCCGGCCATGTATGAAGCGCATGATGCGCTGCTGTGCATCGCCGAAGGCCGCACCATGGCGGAACGCGACCGTCGGCGCGTAACACCCGAACATTGGTTCAAACCGGCGGAAGCGATGCGCAGGCTTTTCGCGGATTTGCCCGATGCCTGCGACAATACGCTTGCCATTGCGCGCATGAGCGCGGTGATGACCGAAGCGCGCAAGCCGGAATTGCCGATCTGCCCCAAGGTGCAGGAAGGCAAGACGGAAGCCGAGACACTGCGCGCCATGGCCGAAGCCGGGCTGGAACAGCGCCTTGATGCCATGCGCCCTGCGCCGGATGACGCGACCCGCACGCAATACCGCGAACGCCTGGCCTATGAGCTTTCCGTCATCGAGAAGATGGGTTTCCCAGGCTATTTCTTGATTGTTGCGGATTTCATCCAATGGGCCAAGGCACAAAACCCGCCCATTCCAGTGGGCCCCGGGCGCGGTTCAGGCGCCGGTTCGGTCGCCGCCTGGGCGCTGTTGATCACGGACCTTGACCCCATTCGTTTCGGGCTGCTGTTTGAACGCTTCCTCAACCCCGAACGCGTTTCCATGCCGGATTTCGATATTGATTTCTGCCAGGACCGGCGCGACGAGGTGATCGCCTATGTGCGGCGCGAATATGGTGAAGATCGCGTCGCGCAAATCATCACCTTCGGCAAGCTGCAAGCCAAGGCCGCCGTGCGCGATGTGGGGCGCGTGCTGGGCATGCCTTACGGCCAGGTGGACAAGATCGCCTCACTCATTCCGAACAACCCCGCCAAGCCCGTGACGCTTTCGCAAGCGATTGAAGGCGAAGCGCGCTTGCAGGAAATGCGCGATAGCGACGAACAAGTGGCGCGGCTTATGGATATCGCCTTGCAGGTTGAAGGGCTTTATCGCAATGCCTCAACTCATGCCGCCGGCGTGGTGATTGGGCGCAAGCCCTTGATCGAAACCGTGCCGCTCTATCGCGACCCGCGTTCGGAAATGCTCGTCACGCAATACTCAATGAAATACGCGGAAATGGCGAGCCTGGTGAAGTTCGACTTCCTGGGCCTGAAGACGCTGACGGTCATTGAACGTGCGCTGGAAATCCTGAAGGGGCAGGGGATAGAGGTAGATATCGCCGCCATCCCGCTGGATGACCCGAAAACCTATGACATGCTCGGGCGCGGCGATGCCGCCGGCGTCTTCCAGTTTGAAGGGCAGGGGATGCGCGACTGCTTGCGGCAGATGCGCGCCAACCGCTTTGAGGATTTGGTGGCGGCGGTGGCGCTGTATCGCCCCGGCCCCATGGCGAATATCCCGGCCTATTGTGCGCGCAAACATGGTGAGGCTTGGGAACCGCCGCATGAGGCAATAAGGCACATCCTGTCCGAGACCTATGGCATCATGGTGTATCAGGAACAGGTCATGCAGATTGCGCAGGATCTGGCGGGCTATTCGCTCGGCGCCGCTGACCTGTTGCGCCGCGCCATGGGCAAGAAAATCCGCAGCGAAATGGAAGCGCAGCGCAAGATTTTCTGTGATGGCGCAGAGGCGCGCGGCATTGAAGCCGCGAAAGCCGCCGAGATTTTCGACCTGATGGAACGCTTCGCCGATTACGGCTTCAACAAATCCCACGCGGCGGCCTATGCGCTGGTGAGCTACCAAACCGCCTGGCTGAAGGCCAACCACACTGTGGCCTTCCTCGCTGCTTCCATGACGCTCGATCTTTCCAATACGGATAAGCTCGCTGGCCATATGCAGGAAGCGGCGCGCTTGGGGATTGCGGTGCTGCCGCCCGATATCAATCGCAGCGGTGCGGATTTCCGCGTGGAAGCGCGCGAAGATGGCAAGCAGGCCATTCGCTTCGCCCTTGCCGCCGTCAAGCGCGTCGGTGAAAGCGCGATGCGCGATCTGGTGGCGGCGCGCGATAAGGGCGGCGATTTCGCCTCATTGGCGGATTTCGCCGCGCGGGTGGACCCCAAGCTGCTCAACAAAATGCAGATCGAAAACCTGGCCCGCGCCGGCGCCTTTGAATGCCTGGATGGCAATCGCGCCCGCGTCATGGCCGGGGCCGAGACCATTTTGCGCCGCGCCCAGGCCAATGCGGAAGAACGTTCCAGCGGCCAGATCGGGCTTTTCGGCGCCGAGCCCGGCAAGGCGGAAGCGCTGCGCCTGCCGGATGTGCCGGATTGGCAGCCGCTCGATCGGCTTTCCCAGGAAGCCGAGGCGATTGGCTTCCATCTTTCCGCCCATCCTTTGGATGCCTATCGTCAGGCGCTGAAGCGGCTTGGCGTGCTGCCATCTTCCGCCATTACGGACCGCGCGGGCCGCGGCGGCGGGCGCGTGAAGCTGGCCGGCACGGTGGTGAATGCCAAGGAACGCACCACCAAAACCGGCAGCCGGATGGCCTGGGTCCGGGTTTCGGACACCCATGGCAGTTTCGAAGTGACCTGCTTTTCCGAGGTGCTGAACCGCAGCCGCGATTTGCTGGCCGAAGGCAGCGCCATTCTGGTGACCGCCGATTTGCGCCAGGAAGGCGAAGCCTTGCGCCTGACCGCGACCGAGGTGGAAAGCCTGGACAAGGTCGCCGCCAATGCCGGCGGCGGGATCAAGCTATGGCTGGAACAAACCGCGTCGCTTGACCCGATCCGCGCCTTGCTGACGCGCGAAGGCCGCGGGCGTGGCCGGGTGATCCTGGTACCGCGGCTGGGCGGGGCTCAGGAGGTTGAAATCGCATTACCGGGCGGCTTCAATGTCGGGCCAAGGCTGATGCAGGCCATGCGGGTGGTGCCAGGTGTGGCGCAGGTCGAGGAATTCTAAGCCGGTCTTTATTTTCCATAATATACCTTATGCGGGAATTATATGACTGAACGCCCGAGCCAAAATTCGCCTGAAGCCAGGCTCCACGCCCTGCTCGCCATCATGGCCAAGCTTCGCGATCCCAATGGCGGCTGCCCCTGGGATTTGGTGCAGGATTTCGCCTCCATCGCGCCTTACACGATTGAGGAAGGCTATGAGGTCGCGGATGCCATCGCCGCCGATGACCCGAACAAGCTGTTGGATGAATTGGGCGATCTGCTTTTCCAGGTGGTCTATCACGCGCAAATGGCCGCTGAGCGCGGCTGGTTCGGCTTTGCCGAGATCGCACAATCCATTTCTGACAAGATGATCCGCCGGCATCCTCATGTCTTTGGTGAGGCTGCCGCGCGCGATGCTGCTGCCCAAACCAGCGCCTGGGAAGCCCAGAAAGCGGCTGAACGGGCCGCGCGGGCGGAAAGCGGCGTGCTGGCGGGAATCCCGGATGGCCTCCCTGCCCTTACGCGCGCCGCCAAGCTGACACGCCGCGCCGCGCGGGTTGGCTTTGATTGGCCGGATGCCGGCGCCGTGCTGGATAAGCTGGAAGAAGAAGCGGCGGAACTTCGCGCCGAGCTGCAAGGTGCTGATAAGGCAAGACTTCAGGATGAGGTCGGTGACCTACTTTTCGTGCTGGCCAATCTGGCGCGCAAGCTGGAATTGGACCCGGAAGCGGCCTTGCGCCACGCCAACCAGAAATTCACGCGCCGCTTTGGCTATATCGAAGAACAGGCTGATAATGCAGGAAAAAGCTTGAATGATATGAGCCTGGAGGAGATGGAGGCGCTTTGGCAGGAAGCCAAGAAACTCAAAGCAAATATCTGACTCTAAAAGATATTATTCTGCCGGATAGCTGATCCCCACCACCTCAATCTCCTCCATCCCTACCGGCGTGCGCAAGCGCCGCATATCGCCGACCCGAGCCCCCAGCAGCGCACGCGCAACCGGCGACACCCAGGAAATCCTGCCTGCCTCGGCCTCTGCCTCATCCACGCCGACAATGGTGATCGTCACTTCGGCATCATCTGAAGCCCGCGCATAGGTCACGCTGGCGCCGAAAAACACCTGGTCGCGGCGCGTCTGCTGCGCCGGGTCCACCACCTGCACCTTTTCAAGCCGCTTGGTCAGGAAGCGCACGCGCCGATCAATCTCACGCAGCCGGCGCTTGCCATATTGGTAATCCGCATTTTCGGACCGATCGCCGAGCGCCGCGGCCCAGGACACAATATCCACCACCTTCGGGCGTTCTTCTTCCCACAGGCGCTTTACCTCGGCACGCAAGGCGGCGGCGCCGGCGGGGGTCATGTAAAAGGGCGTGCCGGGGGGCAGGCCGGGCGGGCCGGCCTCCTCATCCTCATCGGCGCCGCTCATGGCGTGAAAAGCGCCTCCTGGGCGGCTTCCCAACTGGCGCGATCGGGGGCGCAGATCAGCCCGCCGCTGGTCAGATGCGGGCCGTAAGCGCTGCCATCAAAGCGCGCCGAATGCCCGCCCGCTTCGCGGTGCAGCAGCCAGCCCGGCGCATGATCCCAGGGCATCAGCTTGTTATAGACCAGCAAATGCGCATGCCCGCCGGCAGCCAGTCGATATTCATGCGCGGCACAGCGATAGGAAACAGTGCCCGCCAGGCGCGGCAAGCGGCTGGTCACGCGGGTCTTCAACGGCTCCGGCATATAGCCCCAGGAAATCGCGGCCACCATATCGCCTGGCGCGGCGGGGGCGGCCACGCGCAAATCAGCGAAGCGGCGCCCTTCGGCATCGGCAAGCCAAGCCCCCTGCCCGCGCAAGGCGATCGCCGTGTCATCACCCAGCGGGTCATGGATCCAGGCGCCAATGATCTCTCCGCGCCTTATCGCCGCCGCCATGCAGCCAAACAGAGGCACGCCGGCCGCGAAATTCGCCGTGCCATCCACCGGGTCCACCACAAAGGCCAATTCGGCATCCGCGAGCCGACCAAGCAGGGAAGGATCAGCCGCCGTCGCTTCCTCCCCCACCACCACACAGCCGGGGAAAAGCTTGTGCAGCCCGGCGGTGATCACGCGCTCGGCGGCCTCATCCGCATCGGTCACCAGATCAAGCGGACCGGTTTTGCGCCGCACCGCATCCGCGCCCAGGCGGCGAAACCGGGGCAGGATTTCCGCCCGAGACGCCGCGCGCAGCAGCAAGGCAAGATCAGCGGCCTGCCCGGTGGAAATGCTCATTTCTGCCCCCGGCTTTCAAACCGCGCGCGGTCCATGGGCGAAAGCCGCACTTTTAATCGCACCGCATCATCGGCATCCTGGCGTTCCAATACCTCGCCATGCGCATGCAGCCAGGCAATGGCGGCACCATCGGAAGGCGGCAGGGCGACATCAATCACGACCAACTGCGCAGAAAGCCGCGCATCAATCGCCGCGCGCAAGGCCGGCAGCCCTTCCCCGGTCAGCGCCGAGACCGCCATCGCATCGGGGCTGCGGCGTTCAACGGAATCAATGCCGCCCAGCAAATCAGCCTTGTTCAGCACTTCAACCACGCGGTCCGGCCAAGCCTCATCCAAGGTCGCGTCTGCGCCATCGGCCATGGCTTCCAAAACGCCCAGCACATCGGCGCGCTGCGCCGCGCTATCGGGGTGCGCAATGTCGCGCACATGCAAAATCAGATCAGCGGCGGCGACTTCTTCCAAAGTGGCGCGGAAGGCTTCGACCAATTGCGTCGGCAGATCGGAAATGAAGCCCACCGTGTCGGACAGGATCACATTGCGCCCCGATGGCAGTTTTATTGCGCGCATGGTGGGATCAAGGGTCGCGAATAACTGATCCTGCGCATAAACCCCGGCCCCCGTCAGCGCATTGAACAGCGTGGACTTGCCGGCATTGGTATATCCCACCAGCGCCACCACCGGATAAGGCACGCGTTCCCGCGCACGGCGATGCAGGCCGCGCGTGCGCCGCACCTGATCCAATTCGCGCTTGAGCCGCACAATCCGGTCCCCGATCAGCCGTCGGTCAATTTCAATCTGGCTCTCCCCCGGCCCGCCGAGGAAGCCAAAGCCCCCGCGCTGACGTTCAAGGTGCGTCCAGGACCTGACCAGCCGCGTGCGCTGATATTCCAGATGCGCCAATTCAACTTGAAGGCTGCCTTCGCGGGTGCGCGCCCTTTCGCCGAAAATCTCCAGGATCAGCCCGGTGCGATCAATCACCTTGCAGCCCCAGGCGCGTTCCAGATTGCGCTGCTGCACCGGGCTTAGCGCCGCATCCACAATCACCACACCCACTTGTTGATCTTGCAGCGCCCTTTTTTCCATCTCCACCTGGCCCTCGCCCATCAGGGTGGAAGGCCGCCTTTCGCGGAGCGGATGGATCGCCGAGTGGACGATGGTGACGCCAATGGAAGCGGCAAGCCCTATTGCCTCCGCCAGCCTGGCTTCAGCCGCGCGCTTCCCGCCCGCATCACCAATGGCGCTGCGCGATGGCTTTTCGAAAGGAAGGATGACGGCGGCGCGGGTCGGGCGCCCGGCGCCCGATTCAGTTTCCGCCTTCAGAAATCACCTCACGCTGCAAGGTCAGGCGTGTCTCAGAAGCAGGTGCGGCGGCACCGGGGGCTGCCGGCACGCCATCAAACAGCGAAATCGGCGCGCCCGGCATGACGGTGCTGATCGCGTGCTTATAGACAAGCTGCGTATGCCCATCACGGCGCAGCAGCACCGAGAAATTGTCAAACCAGGTAATAATGCCCTGCAACTTCACGCCATTCACCAGAAACACCGTGACGGGCGTCTTGGATTTGCGAACGTGATTCAGGAAGACATCCTGCACGTTCTGGGACTTTTCAGCGGCCATGGGACCGGTCCTTCTTTTTGCTGGTCACCGACCAGGCACGGTCCGGCGAAAACCATTTCCGGCCGCCGGCGCGCATAGTTTGGCACGTCAGGCAGGTTTGACAAGGGACGAAAGTGCTACAGCCAGATCATGACAATTTGTAAATATTTGATCCGCCCCGACGGAGGCAATCCCGCCATCATGCGCCGCATCCCCCATAAGCACAGCGCGCACACCAGCGGCGCGCGCTGCCTGCATATCCAGCGCGGTATCTCCAACATACCAGATATCCAGCGCCGCATTCAGGCCAAGGGATTGTAAAGCCATCAAAATAGGTGCGGGATCGGGCTTATCGGCGGCGGCATCACCCGCACCAATCAGTGGGCCGAAATGGCGATCCCAGCCAAGATGCGCGGCCTCAGCCCTGAGCAAAGGCCCTTGCTTGTTGGAAACGACCCCCATGGGCAGGCGCCCTGCCCCGGCTTCCAGCGCCGCTGCCGCCCCCGGCATTGGTTGCAGCACCTGCAAATGGCAGGCGCGCACTTCCGCGTAGAAGATATCGCGCGCCCTTTCCCATTCTGCGCCAAACAATTCCGGGAAGCTTTCACGCAGCGCACGGCGCACATTCGCAAGCACCTGGGTGCGATCCCAAAGCGGCAGACCAAATTCCCGAAAGGCAGCATTCAACCCGGCCTCAATCGCGGCCCAGCCATCCACCAGCGTATTGTCCCAATCGAACAGGATGGCGCGCGGGGCGTCTTTCATGCGGCGTTGCGCATCGCCCCTTTCACATGGCGTGCGAAAATCTCAAACAGTTTGCGCACCACCGGGCCAACCTGCCCATCGCCCACCGGCGCGCCATCAATCTTGGTGATGGGCTTCACGAAGGATGTGGCGGAGGTGATGAAAGCCTCCCGCGCGTGGCGGAGTTCTTCCATGGAAAAGGCGCGTTCTTCAAAGACAATGCCGGCTTCTCGCAATTCCGCCATCAGCGCCGCACGGGTGCAGCCGGGCAGGATGGAATCGCTCAAGGGGCGGGTGCGGATGCTGCCCGTTTCATCCACAATCCAGAAGCTGGTCGCCGCCCCTTCGGTCACCATGCCGGTCGCTTCATCGAACAGCACCGCTTCAATGGCGCCCTTTTCACGCGCTGCCTGACGCGCCAGGCAATTCGGCAACAGATTGACGGTCTTGATATCGCAGCGCGCCCAGCGGAGGTCCGGCATGGTAATCGCCGCTGCCCCCCAGCGATCCACATTGGTGGGATAGGGCGCGATACGCTTCACTGTCACCACGAGCGCGGGCGGGATGGGCTTATTCGGGAAGGCATGATCGCGCCGCGCTACGCCGCGCGTGACCTGCATATAAAGCAGGCCTTCCGTCACGCGATTGCGCCGCGCCACTTCGCGCAAAACAAGGCGCAGCGACGCAAGCGGCATCGGCATGGGAAGCTGGATTTCGCGCAAGGAACGTTCCAGGCGATCAAGGTGCAAATCCTCATCAATGAAGCGGCCATCGAACAGATGCACCACCTCATAAATGCCATCGCCGAATTGATACCCGCGATCTTCGATATTCACCGAAGCATCAGGCTGCGCCACATAGCGGCCATTGACATAGGCGATGCGCGACATGGGGTTACCTCAGGAAACGGGGGTTGAAGGCGTGCGGTCTTCCGCCTGCACACCCAGGAATTTCAGCTTGCGATGCAAGGCGCTGCGTTCCATGCCGACGAAATTCGCGGTGCGGCTGATATTGCCGCCAAAGCGCAGCAATTGCGCTTCCAGATATTGCCGTTCGAACACTTCACGCGCATCGCGCAATGGCAGGGTCATGATTTCGGAACTGCGATCAAGCGTCAGCACGGCGGGGGCTGCGGCGCCGATTTGGGGCGGCAGCATCTCCGGGCGAATCGCCTCCCGGCTTTCGCCCGGCGCCATGATCAGCAGCCAATCCATCAGATTGCGCAATTCACGCACATTGCCCGGCCAATCATAGGCCTGCATGGCGGCCAGCGTGTCTTCCGACAATTCGCGCGGCGCCATGCCGGTGGTCTCAATGGCGCGGGCGATGAAGTGGCGCGCGAAAAGCGGCACATCTTCCCGCCTTTCCTTGAGCGGCGGCACGCGGATCGGCACCACTGCCAGGCGATAAAATAAATCCTCGCGGAAGCGCCCGGCAGCGATTTCAGCGGCAAGGTCGCGATTGGTCGTGGCAATCACGCGCACATCAACCTTGACGCGCGTGCCACCGCCGACCCGTTCAAACCCCTGTTCCTGCAGCGCGCGCACAATCTTGCCCTGGGTTTCAAGCGGCATATCGGCCACTTCATCCAAAAGCAGCGTCCCGCCATGGGCGCGTTCCAAGACCCCCGCGCGCCTTGCCTGGGATTGCGCATCCGCGCCCGGCTCAACGCCAAACAATTCTTCCTCAAACCGCGCCGGGTTCAGGATGGCGCAATTCAGCACCACAAACGGCCCATCGGCGCGGCGCGATTGCGCATGGATGCTGCGCGCCGCCACTTCCTTGCCCGAACCCGCCGGGCCGGTCAGCAGCACGCGTGAACCGGTGGGCGCCACTTTCTCAATGGCGCTCCGCAATTGCTGAATGCCGGCGGAACGGCCAAGCAATTCCGTCTCTGGCCCCGCGCGCAGCCGAAGGTCACTGTTTTCGCGCTTCAGCCGCGCCGCTTCCAATGCCCGCGCCAGCACCAGCAGCAACCGATCCGATTTGAAGGGCTTTTCAATGAAATCATAAGCGCCTTGCTGGATCGCCTGCACCGCGGTTTCAATCGTGCCGTGGCCGGAGATCATCACCACCGGCAGTTGCGGTTCCTCGGCATGGAGCGCTTCCAGAATGCCAAGCCCATCCAGGCGGGAATTCTGCAACCAGATATCCAGGATCACGAGCGAAGGCCGCCGCGCGCGAAAGGCCGCCAGCGCGGAATCGGCATCATGCGCCTGACGCGTTTCAAACCCCTCATCACTCAGGATGCCTTCCAGGAGAGCCCTGATATCGGGTTCGTCATCAACGATCAGAATCTCATGCGCCATGCGCGACCTTGCTTCCCCTTATTTCACTGCTTGCGCCGCCTTGGCGGCGATGCCGTCAGACTGCCAGGGAGACTCGCCCAGCGGCAAGACCAACACCGCACGGGTGCCAGTACCCTCGGGCCTATCCTCCAGGCTGATGGAACCGCCATGGTCTTCCATGATCTTCTTCACAATGGCAAGGCCAAGCCCGGTGCCCTTGGGTTTATGGGTGACATAGGGCTCGGTCAGTCTTTCGCGCGGTTCGGCGCTTGGCAGGCCAATGCCATTATCCGTCACCTGGAAGGACAGCGTCTCACCTTCCACCAGAATGCGCGTTTCAATCCGACCGGGTTCACCGCCTTCGCGCATGGCGATGGCATCCGCAGCATTCTGCAACAGATTGGTCAGCGCCTGGCCGATCAGGCGCCGATCGCAGGGAAGCTTCAGCCCCTCCGGCCCTGCATGGTTTTCGTAAGTGATATCGGCATGAGCATTGCGTTGCAGCACCAGCGCTTCCAGCATCAGCCTATTGGGATCCTCTGGCTTGATCACCGGTTGCGGCATGCGCGCAAAGGCCGAGAATTCATCCACCATGCGCCCGATATCTTCCACCTGGCGCACAATCGTGTCCGTGCATTGGCGGAAAGTGTCGGGATCATCGGTGATCTGGCGCAGATAGCGCCGCTTCAGCCTCTCGGCGGAAAGCTGAATTGGCGTGAGGGGATTCTTAATTTCATGCGCAATGCGCCGCGCCACATCCGCCCAGGCCGCCTTGCGTTGCGCGGATTGCAATTCGGTAATGTCATCAAAGGTCAGCACAAAGCCTTCAACCCGATCCCCCAGGGTTTCCGTGCCGATCCGCGCGAGTAAGGTGCGCCGCGCATTGGCCGGCCCGATCAGGATTTCAGCGACCCTAGACCGTTCCGGATTGGCCGCAGCGGCAGCGAGCAATTCAGCGAATTCCGGGGCGATGCGGGCAAATGGCAGCCCAATCGCCGCATCCAAATCAACGCCAAGCAGGGCGCTGGCTGAACGATTGGGCAAGGTCACACGCCCTTCGCTGTCAAGGCCGATCACCCCGGCTGACACACCCGACAGCACGGTTTCGGTAAAGCGCCGGCGCTCATCAATCAGGCTATAGGCATTCATCAATTCGGCGCGCTGCGCGCCAAGCTGGCTCGTCATGCGGTTGAAGGATCGCGCAAGGCGCGCGAGTTCATCATCCGCCTCCCCTTCTTCAACCTTTGTCGCCAGATCGCCACCGCGCACGCGTTCCGCCGCCAGGATCAGGCGCGAAATGGGGCGTGCAATGCGATTGGCCATCAAAAGCCCGATCAGCACCGCGGCCAGCAGCACGAGCAAGGTCGCAATCGCAAAAATCAGGAAAAAGGTGATTTGCAAACTTTCCCGGTTGCGGTCGAGCTGATTGTATTCATTGAAGGAAATCTCAGTCCGCCGCATATGCCCCAAGACCGAAGGATCAAGCGGCCTTGTGATCAGCAGCACGAGCCCGGGCGGGATATTGAGCTGCACCATGGCGCGCACGCGCCCTTCCTCAGCCTCGCTCGGCAGTACCACCACTTCACCGGAGCGCACGGCTTCCATCGCCCAGGCCGGCGGCAAATCCACAAGGTTGGATATGCCCAAACCCGCATTCGCCACCACCTGCCCCAGGATGGGCTCGAAAATGATGGAGCTCGTCAGCCCCCGCAGCGCGGTATGCGTCGCCAGCAGCCGGGCAAAGGCGACGCCATTATCGGGCAGCAGCACCTGCGCCGCGCGATTGAGGTCATTCGCCATGAACAGGATATCGGCGCGGATCGTATTGCGATGCTCATCGAGATACCCGCGCGAGGCCACCAGAGATGCTTCCAACGTATCGCGCACGCGGTCACTGAACCAGGCTTGAATGCCAAGATTGAAGAACAGCGCGGCGAAGCCTGCAACGAGCAACGCCGGCACCGCCGCCACCACACCGAACAGCAGGACAAGCCGCACATGAAGCCGCGACCCCGCCGCACCGCGCCGGCGTTCCAGCCACATGCGGGTCAGACGGGCCGCGAGTGAGGCCACCAGCAACAACAAAAACGCGATATTGGCCAGAATGACAGCGGCCAATTGCCCCGCCCCGGTGGGGCCAATCGGCGTGCCGCCCGAAAGAGCCGCAAAAGTCGCAAGCCCAACGCCGAGCGCGAGCAACGCAAGTGCAATGGTGAAAACCCGCCCGGTGACGATATCCGCCAAGCGGCTGAAAAAACCCGGCGGGCGCGGCGGCTCAGGCCCCTGCGGAGGCACAGGCGCGGACAGGCCCTCGGCCGGCATGGTCAATTCATGCGGCGATGCCGGGTCATCACGCGCCGCGCACCACGGGAAGTTCCAATTCCCGCAGCTTCTTCCGCAGCGTATTCCGATTGAGCCCGAGCATGGCCGCCGCCTTGATCTGATTGCCTCTTGTCGCGCTCAATGCCATGCGGAGCAAGGGGCGTTCAACCTCGGCGAGCACCCGGTCGTATAATTCCTTGACCGGCATGCCATCCTTATGGGCGGACATGAAGCTGGCCAAATGGCGTTCCACCGCCTGTTCCAGGGTCACGGGCGCGGCCTGGCCATCGGGGCCGGCGACCGGCGCGGCTTCGGCCAATTCCGCTGCCACCGCATCGGCGCCGATCACTTCCTGCGGATAAAGGGCGGCCATGCGGCGCATCAGGTTTTCCAATTCGCGCGCATTGCCGGGCCAGGCATGGGCCTTGAGCGCTTCCAACGCCTCATTCGCCAATTGCTTGGAAGGCAGGCCAGACGCGCGGGCGCGGTCCAGGAAATGTCGCGCGAGCAAGGGGATATCTTCCAGCCTTTCGCGCAAAGGCGGCAGGCGGATCGGCACCACATTCAGGCGATAGAAAAGGTCTTCGCGAAACAGCCCCTGGCGGATCTGGTGGCGCAAATCGCGATGGGTCGCGGCCACAATGCGCACATTGGCCTTGATCGGCTGGCGGCCGCCAACCGTCGTGAATTCGCCTTCCTGCAATACGCGGAGCAAGCGGGTCTGCGCTTCGGGGGGCATATCGCCAATCTCATCCAGGAACAGCGTGCCGCCGGCGGCCTGTTCAAACCGGCCAATGCCGCGATTGAGCGCACCAGTGAAGGCGCCTCGTTCATGGCCGAACAGCTCGGCTTCGATCAATTCGCGCGGGATCGCCGCCATATTGATGGCGACAAAAGGCCCGGCGCGGCGCTTGCCGTAATCATGCAAGGCGCGGGCGATCAATTCCTTGCCCGTGCCGCTTTCCCCGGTGACCATGACGGTCAGATCGGTGGTGGTGAGCCGCGCCACCGTCCGGTAGATTTCCTGCATCGCGGCAGAACGCCCGATCAAGGGCAGTTTTTCGCCTTCCGCTTCCTCGGGCGGGGGGGCATCCGGCGGCGCGGCCAAGGCGCGTTCCACCGTGCCCAGAACTTCCTTCAAATCGAAGGGCTTGGGCAAATATTCGAAAGCGCCGCGCTGGGTTGCCTTCACGGCGGTGGCGAAGGTGGATTGCGCGCTCATGACAATCACGCGCATCTCTGGGCGCACGCGGCGGATGCGCGGCACAAGATCAAGCCCGTTTTCATCCGGCATCACTACATCGGTGATAACAAGGTCCCCTTCCCCGTCTTCAACCCAGCGCCAAAGGGTGGCGGCCGAGGATGTCGCGCGCACCTGATACCCAGCTCGGCCCAAAGCCTGGCTCAGCACAGTGCGAATGGCGCGATCATCATCGGCGATCAGGACGGTGCGGGATTCATTCATCAGGCGCTCTCCTGCCAACCCGCCGGGGGCGCCGGCATGGAAAGTTTGAACAATGTGCGGCCCGGACGGGAATCGCATTCAATCAACCCGCCAAGATCGGTCACCAGCTTCGCGACAAGTGCCAGGCCAAGCCCCTGCCCGCCCTTTTTGGTGGAAACAAAGGGTTCAAACAGCGTTGCCTGAATTTCCTCAGGAATGCCCGGCCCATTGTCGCGCACCGTCACCAGCAGGGGCAGATGCACCCTTTCGTTCGAGGTCGGGACCGCGATGCGCACGCCATGCTGATAGGCGGTGGCGAGCACGATTTCGCCATGGATCGGGTCCACCGCCTCAGCGGCATTTTTCACCAAATTCAGGATGATCTGGACCAGAATGTCGCGATTGCCCCAAACCGGCGGCAGCGAGGGGTCATATTCTTCCGAAACCTTCAAATGCGCGGCAAAGCCGGTCTCCGCGATGCGCCGCACATGATCCAGCACCTGATGGATATTGACCGGCCCCAATTCCACGGGACGTTCAGAGAAGATGTCGAAGCGGTCCACCAGGCCGCGAATCCGGTCCACCTCATCCTGGATCAGCAGGCAGAGCTCCTTATCCGCCTCAGGCGCGTTCTGTTCCAGCAATTGCGCGGCACCGCGAATGCCCGAAAGCGGGTTTTTCACCTCATGCGCCAGCATCGCCGCCATGGCAGAAGCACCGCGCGCCGCGCCCCGGAAACTGAGCTGCCGGTCGAGCATTTGCGCGGTTGACCCATCCTGCAAGGTCAGCACCACAGCGCCTTCAATTTCATGCAAAGGCGCGCCATGGACGGAAACGCCGCGGCGATTGATGCGCGGGCTTTCCAGCAGCAGATCGTAATCCGAAACCGGCGAGTCAAACCGCCTGATTTGCGCCAATACGGCAAAGACGCGGTTATCGGGCGGCAGGATATCACTCAGTTTCAACTGGCAGAGCGCGCCGGCGGAAAGCTTGAAGAATTGCTCGGCCGCGCCATTGGCAAAGGTGAAGCGGTCTTCCGCATTCAGCACCACTGCCGGCACCGGCAGGGCGGCCAGCACCATGCCGCTATCAAGCCGCGGCGTGCTGCGGTTGCTGCCGGAAAGATTGGCGCGCGCATTCATGCCGCAATCCGCCCATCGCCGGCTTCGCGGAAGGCATCGCGCACAGCGGTGACACCCCGCTCGATCAGCGGGTCAAAGAAGCCATCAATCAGGGCATGCACCGCCTCCGCCGTGGTGGCGTGATTGACGGCCACGCGAAACTCAGCTGAACCGGGCAATCCCTTGGAATACCACGCAACGTGCTTGCGCGCGATGCGGATGCCAGGCTCCGTCCCGTGGTGATCCAGCATGAGCGCATAGTGTTCCAGCAGGATGCGCTTCTGCTCGGCAAGGGTTGGTTCCTCGGTGCGGGTGCCATGCATCAGATGGGCAGCGACCTGGCCAAGCAGCCAGGGCCGGCCATAGGCGCCGCGGCCGATCATCACGCCATCGGCGCCGGATTGGCGCAAAGCTTCCTCGGCATCCTCAATGGACAGGATATCGCCATTTGCAATGACAGGGATTTGCACGGCTTCCTTCACGCGGCGAATGAAGGCCCAATCGGCCTGGCCGGTATAGAATTGCTGGCGCGTGCGGCCATGAATGGTGACCATGCGAATGCCGCAGGCTTGCGCGATACGGGCCAGGTTGGGCGCATTCAGGCTGTTATGATCCCAGCCCATCCGCATCTTGAGCGTGACCGGCACGGACACGGCCTTGACGGTGGCCTCCAGAATGCGCGCAGCGGCGATTTCATCACGCATGAGCGCACTGCCGGCGCTTTGCCCCAGGGCGACTTTTTTGACTGGGCAGCCGAAATTGATATCCACCACCGCAGCACCGCGATCCACCACCAGCTTCGCGGCTTCCGCCATGGTTGTCGGGTCGCAGCCGGCCAATTGCACGGAAGCGGGGCCGCCAAAGCCATCCAGTTCGGCCATTTTCAGCGTTTGGCGGTTTTCCCGCACCATGGCCTGAGAGGCGATCATCTCAGACACCACCATGGGCGTACCGAGCGAACGCGCCAGCCGTCGGAAGGGCTGATCCGTGACACCTGACATGGGCGCCAGGATCACAGGCGCCGAAATGGCCAAGCCGCCAATTTTAATCGGCTTCAGAAGAGGCAATGACATGGCTTTCTTACACTCTCCTGCATTTATTTTAAGCAATTTACTCAAAAACCTCTCACTCCACAAGGCCTGCTTGTGAAATAGGCATAAATCATGCCGGAACCGCTCTGCGGCCCGCCCCCGGATAAGCGCCGAGCATTGCCGCGGGGGTCGCTTGGGAGCTCAGGCGGCAATGCGCCCCAGCCCTAACCTATCCGAGAGGCGCGCCGGGCCTTCATCGCCGAAAAATGCGCGCTTTGTACCAATCATCACTGATCAGGCGTTCGGAATGTGGTGGAACATCGCCGTCAGTCGTCAAGAAACCCGCATTAACGACAAAGGGGACACAATGTTCGCTCATATCCACGCCAGGTTCCGCTCTCCGGCCCCCATCGGCCAGCCAAGCGCCCTCCCCGCCATATCATGGCAGGCCGTGTTGGGCGTCACGCTGATCATGCTGGTCGCGACGCTGGTCGCGCAGCAGGCACGGCCCTTGCTCTGGCCGTCCCAGATGGCGGAGACCCGCTTATCGCTGCAGAGCTTTGGCAATCAAAAGGCGGCCGCGGAAGCGCTGCGCTTGTCGTTCGAGCGGCTTGACCGTTTCAACCGCGAGACGCGGCTCTACCTGGATCCCGATGCAGAAGTGACCATTCCGGGCTTTGGCTACGGGTCGCCCAACGCCATGCGGCTCCAGCTTCCGGATCAGGTGGAGGCTCTACGCGCGGATCATCAGCGGCTTCGGCAGACGGTCGAAATAGCGCGTGCTCCCGTGCCGTGATCGCCGGGTAACCGACAGCAGCGGCCAGACCACTAGCCCCAAGCGACATTGCGCCAATGGACGCGGACACCATGGATGTACGCGCCGGTTTCGGTCATTTCACGGGCGCGCATCCCGCGCTAAACTACCCTCATGAAAACCGTGGCGCTTCTTCTCTCGGCCGGGCATGGCAGCCGCTTTGGCGCGGCGCAGCCCAAGCAATTTCTGCCTTTGCTAGGCCGGCCAGTGCTGCGCCATGCGGCTGAGGCGCTTTTGGCCGAGGGGCTGGTGGCCGCGCTGCAACCCGTGGCCCCGGCTGGCGAGGAAGCTTTTGTGGCCAGCCTTTTGGAAGGCCTGCCCTGCCTGCCCGTGGTGGCGGGCGGCGCCACACGGGAAGACAGCGTGCGCGCCGGGCTCGCAGCCCTCGCGCCGGAGGCGCCAGACTATGTCCTGGTGCATGACGCGGCCCGCCCCGTCATCCCGAAAGGCACCATGCCTGCCCTGCTCGCCGCGCTTGAGGCCCATCCCGGCGCCATACCGGCCCAGCCAGTGGCCGATACGCTAAAGCGCGTGGCGGGCGGTGTCATCGCCGCGACCGTCCCGCGTGAGGGGCTGTTCCGCGCCCAAACCCCGCAGGCGTTCCGCTACCAGGCGCTTTGCGCGGCGCATGAGGCGCGCGCTGGGGCGGTCACGGATGATGCCTCCCTGCTCGAAGCACTCGGGCAAGCGGTTGCCATTGTGCCGGGCAGTGAGCGTAATGTGAAAATCACCTGGCCCGAGGATCTTGCCCGCGTGGAAGCTGAAATGATCGCCCGCATGGTGCCGCGCACCGGCACTGGCTTTGACGTGCACCGCCTGGTGGCGGGCCGCCCCTTGATACTATGTGGCATCAATGTCCCACATGAGCTTGGTCTTGATGGACATTCGGATGCCGATGTCGGGCTGCATGCGCTGTGTGATGCGATTTATGGCGCCTTGGCCGAAGGCGATATTGGCCGCTGGTTCCCGCCATCCCAGGCGGATTGGAAGGATGCCGATAGTGCCGCCTTCCTGCGCCATGCTGCCGGGCGGGTTGCGGCGCGCGGCGGCGTGCTGGTGCATGTGGATGTGACGCTGATTTGCGAAAGGCCCAAAATCGCCCCGCATGCGGATGCCATGCGTGCGCGCATCGCCGAATTGGCAGGGCTGGATGTGGGTGCGGTTTCTGTCAAAGCCACCACCACGGAACGGCTTGGCTTTACCGGGCGTGGCGAGGGCATTGCCGCCCAGGCGGCAGCCACCATTCTGCTGCCGGCCTGACGCGGCTACCCCACGCCAAGCCCTTCCGTCGGCGGATTGGCAATCAGCTCGGCATAGGCAGCGGCTTCTTTCGGTTTTCCAATCAGATAGCCCTGGGCGCTATTGCAGCCTTCCAGGATCAAAAGCCGCATCTGATCCGGGGTTTCCACCCCCTCGGCCGTCACCGCAATCCCCAGGCTGCGCCCAAGCCCGACCACAGAACGCAGGATCGCGAGGCTTTGCGCGCTTTCCGGCAAATCACGGATGAAGGACCGATCCACCTTCAGCCGATCAAAGGGGAAGGAACGCAATTGGGT
>JADCEX010000251.1 GCA_020249825.1 Roseomonas sp. | reverse complement strand
CGAAAGGCACCAATCTTTTGGGCGTCCGGGCTGTCGTCACCGAGAGCTTTGAACGTATTCACCGCTCGAACCTGATCGGCATGGGCGTCTTGCCCTTCCAGTTCCGCGATGGTGTGACTTGGGCCAGCCTCAATCTGGTCGGCGACGAAATGGTGTCCATTTATGGCATTAATGACATCGCGCCACGCAAAGAGATGGAAGTCGAAATCCGCCGCGCCGACGGCACGGTGGTGATCGCCCCGGTCATCAGCCGGATCGATACCGCCAACGAGCTCGATTACTATTTCTCGGGCGGCATTATGCAGTTCGTGCTGCGCCAATTGGCCCGCGCGGCTTAAGCCACCGATCCAATACAGAATGGGGCCTTCTGACGTCGTCAGAGGGCCCTTTTCTTGTGGGATCAGGACTTCTAATCCAAGCCATGACGAAACCTTACCAATCATTCATCAGGTCAGGCCTTTATTTTGCCCAACCCCACTCCTAAGTGGAGTCTCGAACGCCGGAACGGGAACCAAATCCCTGCCCCGACGCTCCTACTATTACCCGCTTTATAAGGGTAATTCTTTTGGGGAGTGGACATATGACTCGCGCACTCGCGCTTAATGTAGGGCCAGAACTGGGCCTTCAGCGGTATCTCACTGAGATCCGTAAATTTCCGATGCTGCACAAGGACGAGGAATATATGCTCGCCAAGCGCTGGCGTGAGCATGAAGATACCGGTGCAGCTGAAAAGCTGGTGACCAGCCATTTGCGCCTCGTGGCGAAGATGGCGATGGGCTATCGCGGCTATGGCCTGCCTGTGGCGGAAGTGATTTCGGAAGGCAATATCGGTCTGATGCAGGCGGTTAAAAAGTTTGACCCTGAAAAGGGCTTCCGCTTGGCGACTTATGCCATGTGGTGGATCCGCGCGGCCATTCAGGAATATATCCTGCATTCCTGGTCGCTCGTGAAAATGGGCACAACGGCGGCGCAAAAGAAGCTGTTCTTCAACCTGCGCCGGCTGAAGGCGCAAATGTCCGCCCTGGAAGAAGGCGATTTGCAGCCCGAACAGGTGGCCAAGATCAGCCATGTGCTGCAAGTTCCGGAACAGGATGTGATTTCCATGAACCGGCGCCTTGCGGCTGCCGACAATAGCCTCAATGCCCCGCTCCGCGCCGATGGCGAAGGCGAATGGCAGGATTGGCTGGTGGATGAAAGCGACAACCAGGAACAGGAACTCGCTGAACATCAGGACATGTCAAACCGCCGCGAATTACTCAGCGGCGCGCTGAAGACGCTGAATGAACGTGAACGGCATATCCTGATCGAACGCCGCCTGAAGGAAGAACCGACCACGCTGGAAGAACTTTCGCAGCACTACAATATCAGCCGTGAACGCGTGCGCCAGATTGAAGTGCGCGCCTTTGAAAAGCTGCAAAAATCCATGAAGCAGCAGATCATGGAAAAGCGTTTGACGATTGGCTGAATAAGCCTTGCGCAATAAAAAAGGCGGTGGAAATCCCACCGCCTTTCCTTTTGGTCAGAACGCCATTCAACCCATGGCGCGCAATGCCGCCCAGTGCCCCGCTACCAATTATTGAACAGCGCCATGATGTCAGCGACGGTGACGCTGCCGACAAGGATCACATCATTGCCGGCCCCGCCATCAATGAATTGATCTTCGCCTGAGCCAGCGCGGATGGTGTCATTCCCGCCCTCTCCCAGTAAGTATTGGTTGGCGCCGCTGCCGCCAAGCAGGCTATCGCCACCATCGCCGCCATAAAGATAGACTTGGCCGCCGCTGCCGGCAGCCAGCGTATCCGCTCCATCCTGGCCATGGAGATATTGATAGCGCGCACCGCTATTGGCGCCGCCCATCAGGCTGTCGTTACCAGCGCCACCAAAAAGATATTGATACTGGCCAGTACCGGAAAGCAAAGTGTCAGCGCCGGTTTGGCCATGGAGCTGCTGATAATTGCCGGAGCCCCCCAGCAAACTATCCGGACCAGTGCCCGCGAAGTAGTGGACCGCGTCATTCCCGCTACCGATCAGCGTATTACTGCCTTCCAAAACCAGGTCCCAATTTCGGACATAAAGCGTCGCGGTGCTTCCCGTATAAATTGTCCAACCCTCGGCCGTGCTGCGGTTCCAATCATCGGCGGCGAGATCAAGGGTATCGCTGCCATTCCCGCCATCCAGCGTATCGCTGCCAGTGCCAGGCGCGTAGACATAGCTCTCATTCCCGTCGCCGAAACTGAGCCAATCATTGCCATTGCTGCCAACAAGGCTGTCTACACCTTCGTCACCGGAAAGCGTCTGGCCCGCCGCACCTGCCACCAGCGTATCACTGCCAGCACCGCCATAGAGGTATTGTTTGCTGCCGGAGCCCCCCAGAAGACTGTCGTTATCCTCACCACCGAATATGTACTGAAAATTCGAGCCTGAGGCACCACCGATCAGCGTGTCGGCGCCAGCTTCGCCGTACAGATACTGATTGTTCCCCACCCCACCCAGAAAGCTATCCGCGCCCAGGCCACCAAAGAGCGATTGGAAGGATCCAGTGCCGCCGGTCAGGCTATCATCGCCATTTTCCCCGTATAGATATTGGTAATCCCCGCTTCCGCCCTGAAGCTGATCATTATTGTTGCCACCGAAAAGATATTGGTTAGCCCCGCTACCCGCGATCAGGAAATCATTGCCTGCTTCGCCATTCAGGTATTGATATTGGCCGCCGCCGGCTTCCAACCGATCATTGCCATCGCCGCCATATAGCAGGGCATTAGCGCCCCAGCCCGCCCACAGCGTGTCATTGCCGCCAAGGCCAGAAAGGGTATCAGCCCCCTCTACGCCTGCCAGCCAATTATGCGCGCCATCGCCAAGGATGCTGTCGGCGTAAAAACTGCCATATATGTTTTCAATCCCCGTCAGGCTGTCATTGCCATCTGCGCCGGATGCCGTGCCCGCGCCGAGATTGACCGTGACCGCGCCCGTGGCTCCTTCGTAGCCCGCCCAATCCGTGCCCGCCCCACCAACGAGTGTGTCATTGCCGGCGCCGCCAAACAGCCAATCATTGTTTGTGCCGCCGAGCAGGCTGTCGGCACCATCGTCGCCATAGAGGTACTGATCAGTGCCCCCGCCCGCGACCAGCGTGTCATTCCCGGCATCGCCACGGAGGACCTGACCAGAACCGTTCCCGCCCTGCAGGCTATCGGCATGGTTGCCGCCAGAGAGGAACTGAACATTGCCCCCGCCCGCGACCAGCGTGTCACTCCCGGCATCGCCATAGAGCAACTGATAAGCGCCGTTCCCGCCCCGCAGGCTATCGGCATCATTGCCGCCATAGAGGCCCTGATAAAGGCCCACGCCCGCGACCAGCGTGTCATTCCCGGCATCGCCAAGGAGGACCTGAGAAGCGCCGTTCCCGCCCTGCAGGCTATCGGCATCATTGCCGCCATAGAGGTCCTGATTATTGCCCCCGCCCGCGACCAGCGTGTCATTCCCGGCATCGCCATAGAGCAACTGATCAGCGCCGTTCCCGCCCCGCAGGCTATCGGCATCATTGCCGCCATAGAGGATCTGACCATAGCCCCCGCCGGCCACCAGCGTGTCATTCCCGCCGAGACCAAAAAGCGTATCATTCGCATTGGACCCAAGTGACAGCAGATTATCTGCGGCGTTACCATAAACGGCTGACATGACGGTGTTTCCTTTCAGCACATCGCGTGCCGGGCGCTGTGTGTTTGCTGCTAAATCAAATTTCCAAGGTAAGAAGATGGTAAAAAATTAACCTTTGCTTCCGCGCCGCGCAAGCAATAATTCTGCTGAAACGCTGGAATCAGCAGGGCATTCCTGAAGCCCTCGATTGCAATCCTGGGTTGTGTTTTAATCTTGGCTGGGCAGGGTCGGTTTATTCAGACGCCCAAAGCACGCTGCACGTGTAGCCAAAAGCGGGGGGGATCACTTAAAACGAAAGCCGCCAGATGTTACGCAGTAGCAATCACCCAAAAACCGAAGCCCCTGGCCGCGCCACATAACGCCCGCCGCAAAGGGGGTGTTTAAGGAAAGGCGCGGCTGATCCGCTCCCCTGGGGCGCAATAAAAAAGGCGGTGGAATTTCCACCGCCTTTTCTGTTGCCCTGATTGTGTATCAGCGCATCGGGGGGGCGTATTGCAGGCCACCCTTGCTCCAAAGATTATTGACGCTGCGTGGGAAGCCAATCGGGGTCATATTGCGTTCCCAGATTTCCGCGTAATTCCCGACAGCGCGGATGATGCGCGGCGCCCAATCACGCTCAAGGCCCAGCATCTGGCCAAGATCACCGGTCTGGCCCATGAAGCGCTGGATATCGGGATTGGTGCTATTGGCGAAGCTGCCGACATTGGCTTGCGTAATGCCAAGTTCTTCCGCCGTTACCAGGGCGAAATGCACCCAGCGCACGACGTCAAAATAGCGCCAGTCGCCCTTGCGGACCACGGGGCCAAGCGGTTCCTTGGAAATGATTTCCGGCAGCAGCAGGAAACGATCCGCGTTATTGCCCTGCGCCGCACGGAAGGAAGCCAGCGAAGAAGCATCCGTTGTATAGGCATCGCAGCGCTTGTTGATGAAGGCGCTCCGGATTTCTTCGATATTCTCGATCACGACGGGGGTGAAGCGCAGCCTATTGGTGCGGAAGAAATCGGTCATGTTCAGTTCGGTGGTGGTGCCTGGCTGCACACACACCGTCGCGCCATCCAATTGCTTGGCTGAGGTCACGCCGCTATCACGATGCACCATGAAGCCCTGGCCGTCATAGACATTGATGCCCGCGAAAGCGAGGCCGAGCGATGCTTCGCGCGTCAGAGTCCAGGTTGTGGTGCGGGAAAGCAGGTCAATTTCGCCCGATTGCAGCATGGTGAAGCGCTGCTGCGTTGATGACGGGACAATGCGAAGCCGATTGGGGTCGCCCAAAATCGCCGTCGCCACAGCGCGGCAATAATCCACATCAAGCCCGCGCCACACGCCCTGGCTATCCGGCAAGGCGAAGCCGACCGAGGAAGGCGAGGTGGAGCAAATCAGCTGCCCACGGGCGCGAATGGCGGCCATGGTGTCGGCAGCCGGCGCTTGCGCCATGGCCGGGATGGAGGTGACGGCCATCAACCCCGCCAGGGCCGCGCCGGAAAGGACGCGGGTAAATCGGATCATTCTTCTGTCTCCCAAAGGTTTCGTAAGCCAGACTGCAACAGCCGAGCCCCTATAACATGAACGTGACCGGACCGAAGGCCAAGCCCTTTCTTGGCCGGGACGCCATGGCGGGTTCACGTGCGCGGGCTAAGCCCGCACCAATTAGCGATGAAGGTTGCCATCGTGAGCGTGCATTTACGCAAATCCTCGATCGAGGTGCGTTCATCAAAGGCATGCGCCCCCTCCCCCTTTGGGCCATAGCAAAGCCCGGGGATGTCGAAGTAAAGCCCGTAATAGCGCGTGTCATTCACCGCCGTGGTGCGCCGTTCCGGCAGGCTGCCGCCATGGACCGAAGCATGGGCGGCGGCGATCACCGCCTCGGCCTCGCTGCCCGGTTCCAGCACATAGGGGTCGGTCTGAAAGCCGGTCCAGATGATTTCGGGCGGGTTATTGGCGAGGAAGCCATCTCCCTTGGCAGCGGCGCGCACCGTCGCTTCAATCCCCGCCATGGCTTCTTCCGGCGTGGTGCCGGGCACCAGGCCGATGCGGCAATCCACCTCACACCAGGCGGGGGTGGAAGAAGCCCAATCGCCCCCGCGAATAATGCCAGGGTTGAATTTGATCGGGTCCTTGATGTCGGCATACCAGGCGCTGGACCGCGCGGCCTCATTCAATTTGCGCGTATGTTCATAAAGCGCCTGGATCAGCACATAGGCGGACATGATGGCATTGCTGCCATCCTGCGCCACCGCCACATGCACGGGAATGCCGCGCACGCGCAGCCGAAACCAGATGGTGCCGGTTTGGCTGCGGGTAATGGTGTGCCCGGTGGGTTCCGGTACCAGCGCCGCATCAGCGCGATAGCCGCGCAGCAGCGTCGAAAGCGCGCCATTGCCGGTGCTTTCTTCCTCTGTCACCGTTTCCACATAAACATCGGCGGCGGGTTCAAAGCCGGCATCGCGAATGGCATCCATGGCATAGACCATGCAGGCAACGCCCGATTTCATGTCATGCGCGCCGCGGCCATACATCCAGCCATCGCGGATCACCGCGGCATAGGGCGGGTGGGTCCACATATCGGCGGGGCCTTCCGGCACCACATCAATATGGCCTTGCAGGATCAGGCTGCGCCCGGTGGGGTTCTTCGCGCGATAGGCCGCCACCACCTGCACGCTATTGGCGGGATCGCATTCCACCATCGGCGCCATTTTCGGATGCGGCGGCACATCGGCCAGCGTATAGCGGTCCACCGCATAGCCGCGTGCGGCCATCTGGCGCGCGAACCAATCCTGCAAGGGCGCTTCGCGGCCGCGCAGGCTTGGAAAGCGCACCAATTCGGCCAGGAATTGCACCTGCTTGTCGAAATTCGCGTCTATGGCAGCGGTGATCCGCGCCATAGCTTCCTTATCGGCCATGATGAATTTTCCCATTTAAGTTCAAGAATTGCGGTTCAGGGCGGGCTCGCCAAAAGCGCATTGGTGTACCAGGAAGGCGAGGCATCATATTTCACCTTATTCCTGAGCCCCGCCCAGGAAACCTTCAAATAAAAGATCGGAAGAACGCCGCCATCTTCGATGCCGATCCGCATCGCCTCAGCGGTCAGCGCCCTGCGCCGCGTGGTATCCATGGTGCGCAAAGCCTCGGCCAAGGGCGCATCCATCGCAGGGTTGGAATAATGTTGGCGATTGAAGGGCCCCGCACCGGTTTCACTATTTCGGGTCATCAATACCTGACGCAGCGTATTGGCCGCGATGGAGGAGGTATAGGTGGTCATGAACATCGAAAATTCGCGCGCCGTCGCACGGGTGAATAGATTGGCGGGCGGCAGGACCTCGACCCGAGTTTCAATGCCAAGCCGCGTCCAGCCCTGGGCGATGGCTTGCGCCACATCAGTGTCTGAGGCGAACCAGCCATTGGGGCTGTGGATGGTGATGCGGAAACCATCCGGATAGCCCGCTTCACGGAGCAGCGCGCGCGCCTGATCCAGATCATAACGCGGCGGAGGCATATTGGGCGCGCGGTCAGCAACGGCGGGGGCAGCAAATTGTTCCGCCGGCATGCCCTGGCCCATCAGCAGGCGGTCCACAATGGCTTGGCGATTGATGGCAAGGGATAGCGCGCGGCGCACCCGCGCATCGCGCAAGGGGTTACGTTCCAGAACGCGGCCCTGCTTGTCGGTAACGAAGGGCGATGGATCACGCGCCGCATCGGGGAAAAGATAGGCGGTGCCATTGCTGGCCACCCCAAAGACAGATAGCCGCGCATCATTAGTCAGCCGCTGCACATCCTGCACGGGCACAAAATCAATCAGATCAACATCGCCGGACAGCAATGTTGCCACGCGCGCGCCGGGATTGCTGATGAAGCGCGTTACCACGCGTTCCCAAGGCTGCGCTTCCCCCCAATAATTGGGGTTGCGGGTGATTTCATGCCTTTCGCCCTGCGTATAGCTGACATGGCGATAGGCGCCCGTGCCAATCATCGCGCGGCCCGCGTTGAAATCGCCGAGTGTCGCATTCGCATGCAGGCTACGAGAGACAATCATGATGTTGGAAAGATCCCAATCCAGAAAGGGATTTGGCTCCCTGGTTCGGATCAGGACACGGCGGGGTTCCGGGATTTCAATGGCGGCGATGCTGCGCACAAAGGGTGTGAAGGGGCCAGGGCTATTCGTGATGGTCGGCACGCGCGCATAGGAAAAGGCAATATCCTCAGCCGTGAAAGGCGTGCCATCGTGAAATTTCACACCATCGCGCAGCTTGAATTCCCAGGTGAGGTCATCAATCGCGCGCCAGGATTCGGCAAGGCGTGACACCAGGCGGCCAGAGGTGTCGAAATCCACCAGGGTTTCGAAAATCTGCCGCAGGATGGCGTTATTGGGGTTTGAGGAATGGTAGTGCGGGTCCATGCCCGAAGGGGCGGATTGCGCACCGATCGTCAGGCTGCGCTGCGCCTGCGACGGCGCGCCCCCCAAAAGGATCAGCCCTGCCGCCAATATCAGCCTTCTGACCATCGTCATGGAACTTCCCTCTCATCCCAGGGCAGGAAGCTTCACGCCCTTGGCGGCATTCGTCAATCAACTCCTGGCGCGCCACCCGCCTTCGACCAGCATCGCTCACAAGCTTTCCCCAACGGGCCTGCCTGTGCTTGGGTACGATCGCAGGAGTACATCATGTCCGACGCCGAATCGCCCAGGCCTTCGCCCACGCGCCATACGCAAACCGCCATGCTCGCCGAAAGGGCGGCGGTTTTGCTGCTGCTGGCCTTGCTGCTTTATGGCGTTATCCGCGTCCTGGAACCCTTCGGCCTTGCGATTGCTTTCGGGGCCTTTATCGCCATCGGCACCTGGCCGCTGCGGGACGCGATAGTCAGTCGCGGTATCCCGCGCAGCATCGCCGCCACCCTCATGCTGTTGCTGCTGATCCTGTCACTGGCAGTACCGGCGCTGGCACTGACACCGGAATTGGGCGGGCAGATCGCGCATGCGTCCAAAGTCGCGCGCGACTTATTGGCGGGCCTGCCCGAGGCGCCGCCCGCTTGGCTTTCCGGGCTTCCGCTGGTGGGCGGCGCCATCAGCAATTGGTGGCCGCAATTGCTTCATGTGCAGGGTGATTTTTCTGAATTGCTGGCGCCCTATGCCGGGCGCATCACCAGCCTTTTGGTGGATATCGGCCAAGCGGCAGCCGCCAGCGTGGTGCAAATCCTGCTGGCGCTGATTGTGGCCACTGCCTTCTGGATCAATGGCGACAAGCTGGCGCATGAGGTGAATGATATCGCCGGGCGGCTGGCCGGTGAAACAGGGCGCAATGCGGTCGCGGCGGCTGAAGGTGCTGTGCGAGGTGTGGCCTGGGGCATTGTCGGCACGGGAATCATTCAGGCAGCGCTGATGGGCATTGGCCTTGCCATGGCGGGCGTTCCAGGTGTGGCGGTGCTTTCCTTCCTGACCATGATCTTTTCGATCAGCCAGGTGTTGGGGCCATTGGTGGTGGTCTCCTGGCTTGGCGCAGCGGCCTGGCTTTACAGCGAAGGGCAAATCGCCTGGGCGGTTTTCATGGGGCTTTGGGGGCTCATTGTCGTCTCGGGCAGCGACAATATCGTGCGGCCCTTGCTGATCAAGCGCAGCAGCGAAATGCCGCTTTCGCTGATTATTCTTGGCGTCTTTGGCGGGCTGATCGCCTTTGGCTTTCTGGGCTTGTTCATCGGCCCTGCCTTGCTTGCTGTCGCTCATGGGTTGCTCAAGGCCTGGCGTAGCGCCGAACACTGATAGCCGCAGGGCTGGCAAAGCCCGCATCCCGCGTTATGACTGGCGCCTGATAAAAGGCAGGAGAGAGACCCCATGGCCACACGCAAGCATCGTATCGCCGTCATCCCCGGGGATGGCATTGGCAAGGAAACCACGCCCGAGGGGCTTCGCGTGCTGGATGCGGCAGCACGGCGCTTCGGTTTTGAATTGGAACTGACGCATTACGATTGGTCCTGCGAAACCTACGCCAAGACCGGCAAGATGATGCCGGATGATGGCATGGATCGGCTGAAGGATAGCGACAGCATTTTCCTGGGTGCCGTGGGCTGGCCTGGCGTGCCGGATCATGTCTCGCTCTGGGGGTTGCTGATCCCCATCCGTCGCGGCTTTGACCAATATGTCAATCTGCGCCCTTGCCGGCTGCTGCCAGGCGCCACCACGCCGCTCGCCAATCGTGGCCCCAAGGATATTGATTTCATCGTGGTGCGCGAAAATACCGAAGGCGAGTATTCATCAAGCGGCGGGCGCATGTTTGCGGGCACGGACCGCGAATTCGTCTCCCAGGAAAGCGTTTTTACCCGCATCGGCGTGGATCGCGTGCTGCGCTACGCCTTTGAATTGGCCAAGACCAGGCCGCGCAAGAAGGTGACGAGTGCCACGAAATCCAATGGCATCACCTTCACCATGCCCTATTGGGATGAACGCTTCGCGGAGATGGCGAAGAATTATCCGGGCATCACGACGGATCAATTCCACATTGACATCCTTTGCGCCCATTTCGTGCAGCATCCGGATTGGTTTGACGTGGTGGTGGGGTCGAATTTGTTCGGCGATATTCTGTCAGACCTTGGGCCGGCGGTGGCGGGTTCCATTGGCATCGCCGCCAGCGCCAATATCAATCCCGAAAAGCGCTTCCCTTCCATGTTCGAACCCGTACATGGCAGCGCGCCGGATATCGCGGGCAAATTCATCTGCAACCCGATTGGGCAGATCTGGTCGGGGGCGATCATGCTGGAACATCTTGGCGAAAAACAGGCCGCCGATGCGATCCTGGCCGTGATTGAAAAGCTGCTGGCGGAAGGCGGCCCACGCACGCGCGATATGGGCGGGCAGGCCGGCACGGTGGATGTAGGCCGCGCCATCGCGGAAGCCGTGGCGAAATTCTGAACCAGCCAAAGCGGCAAAAATGAAAAGGGCTCGCCGGAACCACACCGGCGAGCCCTTTTTGCGTCAAACGCAGTGAACGCGGATCAACGTTCAAGGCACATGGCAACACCCATGCCGCCGCCGATGCAAAGCGTCGCCAGCGCCTTCTTCGCATTGCGCTTTTGCATCTCGAACAACAGGGTCGTCAGCACGCGGGCACCAGACGCACCAATCGGGTGGCCAATCGCAATCGCGCCGCCATTCACATTCACCTTGCTGGTATCCCAGCCAAGATCCTTGTTCACCGCGATGGCCTGCGCGGCAAAAGCCTCATTGGCTTCGATCAAATCCAGATCATCAATCTTCCAGCCCGCCTTGGCCAAAGCCTTGCGCGAAGCCGGGATGGGGCCGGTACCCATGATGGAAGGATCAACGCCTGCCGTCGCCCAGGAAACGATGCGCGCCAGCGGCGTAAGGCCGCGCTTGGCCGCTTCCGCCGCCGTCATCACCACCACCGCGGCGGCGCCATCATTGATGCCGGATGCATTGCCGGCGGTGACGGAACCATCCTTGGCAAAGGCGGGGCGGAGCTTGCCGAGGATTTCCATCGTCGTATCCGGCTTCGGATATTCATCGGAAGACACCACAACATCGCCCTTGCGGCCCTTTACGGTTACGGGCGCGATTTCATCGGCGAAGCGGCCGGCTGCCATCGCCTCACCCGCCTTGCGCTGCGAATTGAAGGCGAATTGATCCTGTTCATCGCGCGTGATCTGGAAGGCGCGGGCGACATTCTCGGCGGTATTGCCCATGTGATAGCCATGGAAGGCATCCATCAGCCCATCGCGCAACATGGTATCCATCAGGGAAAGATCGCCCATCTTCTGCCCAGAGCGCAGCTGCTGCGCATGTGGCGCCTGGGTCATGCTTTCCTGCCCGCCCGCGATGACAATGCGCGCATCGCCGGTGGCAATCTGCTGCGCCGCCAAGGCAACGGCGCGCAGGCCCGAACCGCAAAGCTGATTGATGCCGAAGGCAGTGTGTTCCACCGGAATGCCAGCATTCACGGAAGCCTGCCGCGCTGGGTTCTGCCCCGCGCCGGCGGCCAGGATTTGGCCCAGAATCACCTCATCCACCTCGGCGCCTTCAATCTTGGCGCGCTGCATGGCGGCGGTGATCGCGGCGGTGCCAAGCGCATGCGCGGGCAGAGAGGCAAAAGCCCCGTTAAAGGCGCCAACCGGCGTGCGGGCGGCGGAAGCGATGACGATTTCGGTCATGGGGGATTTCCTTCCTCAGATGGGCATTTGCAGGCTTCTTAACACAAACCGCGCAACCAGTCGCGCAAGGGCTGCCACAGCGCGGATTCGGCCGCAATGCCAGCGACCATGCCGATATGCCCTGCCGGCGCCATATGCAGCTTGACCTGCCGCAAGCGGCTGGTCAGCGCCAGGGCGGAAGCCGGGGGCACAATGCGGTCCCGATGCGGAATGGCGGCAAAGGCCGGACCTTGCCAAAGGGCTGGGTCGACCACCTGCCCCGCGACGCGCCAGGCAAGGCCCGCGGGTTCATTCCGGCCATACCAGCCGCCAATGCATTGCCGCGCCACCGGGGCGGCGAGCGGCACGCCATCATTCAGCCAATCCTCCAGCGCCACAAAGCGCCTCGCGGCAGTGGAAGCTTGGTCAAGCCGGCCAAAGCCGCGAAATTTCTCAGCAATACCAAAAGGATCAAGGCTGGCAAACAGGGTTTGCAGCACATCCACTGGCAGTGCACCGGTTGGCTCCATCAGCGCTTCCAGCCCCGGCAAGGCTGCGGCGGCGGCGCGGGCGCGGGCCTCACCTTCCGGCCCGGCATGGAAATCCCAAGGGGTCGCCAGCAAAGCGAGGCCCCTGATCAGATCCGGCCGCCGCAAGGCCAGCGCCAGCCCAAGCAAGCCCCCCATGCAATAGCCGGCCAGGATCACCGGGCCAGGGGCAGCCATCAGGGCACGTTCCAGCCGGCCCGCGATGTAATCGGTCAAGGTAAAATGCCGTTCGGCTTCCCCCGGCCAGCCCCAATCGAGCAATAGGGTGCGGAACCCCTCCCCCGGCAGCCAACGCAGCAGGGAAGCTTCCGGCATTAAATCAAGCACATAGGCCCGGTTCACCAGGGAAGGCACAAAAACGACCGTGGGCCCCTTACCGCCATAATCCAATAATTTGGTGTCTTCCTCGGCCCAAATGGCCGGCATCGGCGCCGTTACACGCTGAAAAGGGTGGCGCAGATAGGCGGCCAAGCCCGCCACCAGCGCCCGATCCGCCCGCAGCAGCCGGTTCAGAACCGCGCCACGAAACGCCTCAGGCGCGTGGCCGGCGTTGGCGAGGGCGGCGCTGATTCGCGCGGCCTCCGCCTGCCCCGCTTTCGAGATCGGCCAGGCGCCGTTCCAGGGTGGCGATGCGTTCGGCCATGGCATCCCGGGCAGCGCCCCCGCTGCCGCCATGGCCCGGATCCCCGCCAGCCCCAGATGGAGCGGCAGCGGGCGCGGGCCGCGGCGGCGCAGCGGCGCTGTCATGCTGGGAAGCACCTGGCGCAAAAGGCTTGCTGAACTGGGCGGCGGCGCGGAACCAGGCGGCGCCGAGGGAGGCAAAGGCCGCCCATCTTTCGGCCAATTCCGGATCGGCGGCGAGCCCGGCAACCTCGCTCTGCCAGAGCGCGATCCAGTCTTCCGCAAGCTTTTCGAGGTCCTCGGGGCCAGCCATCCCTCAGGCTTATAGCCGCATCCGCGCCGGCGCGATATGACCCGAAGGGCGCGTTTTTGCACTGCAACAGGCTTTCGCTTTGCGTTATGTAACGTGCTAGGTCCAATCCAGAACCGAAGAAGCCGAGGCAAGCACCCATGTCTGGTCGTCAATCCCCTGAACCCGGCGAGCAGAAGGCGCTGCCCCCGATTGTTGTCAAGAAATACGCGAATCGGCGGCTCTACAACACTGAAACCTCATCCTATGTCACTTTGGATGACCTGGCCGCCATGGTCCGCGATGGTCGGGATTTCGTGGTTTATGACGCCAAATCCGGCGAAGACCTGACCCGCAGCGTGCTGACGCAGATCATCGTGGAACAGGAAGGCAAGGGGCAGAATATGCTGCCCACTTCGGTGCTTCGGCAATTGATCGGGCTTTATGGCGATAATCTGCAATCCTTGGTGCCGCGCTATCTGGAAGCGGCCATGGCGTCATTCTCGCAGCAACAGGAACAGATGCGCGATACGCTGAGCAAGACCATGGGCGGCTTCATGCCTTTCCCCGGCGCCGTGCCTGATCTGCAGGAAGTCGGCAAGCAGAATATCGCCATGATGGAACGCGCGATGAGCCTGTTCACACCTTTCGCGCGACGCGAGGAAAACGCCCCGAGTGATGAAACCGAGGCGTTAAAGAAAGAAATTGAGACACTGCGCGGCGAATTGGCCGCGCTTAAATCGCGCGCCAAAGGCTGAGCGCGTTGCTTTTTTGAGCCTCATATTCACCGGTTGATCACCAATGCCACGCATAATCCGAAATCAGTGAGGGGCATGATGCTCCGCTGAGGAATCGGGTTGATGGACAGCATCGTCGAAATTGCACAATCATTCCGCCAGGCCGAGGCTGGTATCGTCGAAGTGGTCTCTACCCAAAGGGCCAATGCTGCCGATAAGCATGTGGGCGCGCGCATTCGCGAAAGGCGCACCATGCTTGGCCTGTCGCAGCAGCAATTGGCGAAGATGATCGGCGTTACCTATCAGCAGGCGCATAAATATGAACGCGGGCTGAACCGCATTTCGGCGGGCCGCCTCTACGGTATTGCCCAGGTGTTGGGCGTGCCGATTTCCTGGTTTTTTGAAGGGCTGAAATCCGAAAGCGTTGATCCTTCCATGTCTCAGCGCCAGCGCATGTGCCTGGAATTGGCGCGCAATTTCGCGCTGATTGACAATGACAAGCACCAGGAGGCTCTGAGCCAGATGGCGCGCGCCTTGGCCGCCCAGGCCCAAGCCGTGGCGCGGAGCGGCGTCGCCGGCGAATAGCCTGGCCTTGCCCCTTGGGGGGCTGATTCCATCAGCCCCCGATCCCGGCTAGTTATGGGCGATGGACGAATCCCGGCCGGATAACACTCCCGAATATGGCGTCGCCGATCTGGCCGGCGCCATTCGCCGCACGCTGGAAGGCGCTTTCGGGCGGCTGCGCCTGCGCGGCGAAATCACCGAAATGAAGCGCTATCCTTCCGGGCATATCTATTTGTCGCTCAAGGATCAGGACGCCAAGATCGAAGCCGTCATCTGGAAAGGCTCGGTGCGCAATATCGGCACCATGCCGGAAAACGGCGTGGAGATGATCGCCACGGGCCGCATTTCCACCTATGCGGATCGGTCCAAATACCAGCTGGTGATTGAAAGGCTGGAATATGCCGGCGAAGGCGCCTTGCTGGCGCGCATCGAAGCGCTGCGCAAACGCCTGCTGGAAGAAGGGCTGTTTGATGAGGCCCGCAAGCGCCCCTTGCCGCTTTTGCCGCGCGTGATTGGCGTGATCACCAGCGAAAAAGGCGCGGTCATTCAGGATATCCGCACCACCATCGCGCGCCGCTTTCCGCGCCATATCCTGCTGTGGCCGGTCGCAGTGCAGGGCCAGGGTGCAGCGGAACAGATTGCCGCCGCCATCAGGGGATTTTCCGCCCTGCCCGCAGGCGGCGCCGTACCGCGCCCCGATGTGCTGATTGTGGCGCGTGGCGGCGGCAGCCTGGAAGACCTTATGGCCTTCAATGAGGAAATCGTCATTCGCGCCGCGGCGGAGAGTACCATTCCGCTGATTTCCGCCGTTGGCCATGAAACCGACACGACGCTGATTGATTACGCGTCTGACCGCCGCGCGCCGACGCCGACCGCTGCCGCCGAGCTTGCCGTGCCGGCGCGGGCGGAGCTTTCCGCCGCGCTGATGCAAACCGGTGCGCGGCTGGGCCAGGCAGCTTCGGGTTTGGTGAATGCCGCGCGGCTTCGGCTGCTGCGCGCTGAGCGTGGTCTGCCGGATGTGCCGGCGCGGCTCGCGCAATCGCGCCAGCGTTTGGATGATTGGGGGGAAAGGCTGCCGCGCGCTGCCGGCACGAGCATCACCGCGCGGGCGCAGCGCCTTGGCGCGATCCGCATGCCCCATCCCCGGGAAGGCATTCTGGCGCGCCGCGCGGCGGTTGATGCGCTGGGCCTCCGGCTTGGCAGCGCCTGGGCGCGGCGGCGCGATGGGCTAGCGGCGGCCCCCGGCCTGACCCGACTGTCGGCGGCGCCGGTGCTGGCGACGCTGCGCCAAAGGCGGACGCAATTGGAAGGGCTGGCGGCGCGGCTGGAAAGCGCTTCCTATACCTCAGTACTCGCACGGGGTTTTGCGCTGGTGCGCGATGCGAAGGGCGCGCCGGTGGTGGCGGCGGGTGCGATCTCCCCCGGCCAGCCCTTGCGCCTGACTTTCGCGGATGGCGAAGTGGGGGTCAGTGCCGATGGCACGCGCCAAGGACGCCTGTTGTGATGAATGCCCTGCCTCGTCGGCTGCTTTTCGCCGCACCCGCCCTGCTGCTGGCAGCGCCCGCCCGGGCTGTCACCTTGAATGAGGCCGCGCTGACCCAGGGCGGCTTTGTGCTGGGCCGCGCCGCGCCGGGGACCCGCCTTGCCTTGGATGGCCGCGCGGTCAGGGTCTCGCCATCGGGGGATTTCGCCTTTGGCTTTGGGCGCGACCATGCGGCCCAGGCGCGGCTGGTGATCACGGCCCCCAGCGGCGCGGCAGAAACCCGCGTGTTGAACATCGCCAAGCGCGAATGGCCGACTGAGCGCATTTCCGGCCTGCCCCCGGCGCAGGTGACGCCGGATGCCGAAACCCTGGCGCGCATCGCCCGCGAAAGGGAGAAACTGGCCGCGATCCGCGCCCTTGAAACCAACCTGACCGGCTTTGCCGAGGGCTTTGTGCGCCCCGCCCCCGGGCGCATTTCGGGCGTTTTTGGCAGCCAAAGAATTTTGAACGGCCAGCCGCGCCAGCCCCATTACGGGCTGGATTTCGCTGCGCCGACCGGCACGCCAGTGCTGGCTTCTGCCGCTGGGCGGGTGACTTTGGCCGATGAATTCCATTTCTTTGGCAAATTGATCGTGCTGGATCATGGCCATGGGGTGAATTCGCTCTATGCCCATCTGTCGGAGATATCAGTGCGCGAGGGTGAGAGCATCGCGCAGTCCCAAAGGATTGGCGCCATCGGCATGACTGGGCGCGTGACCGGACCGCATTTGCATTTCAGCCTATCCTGGTTCCTGCAATGGCTGGACCCTCAGCCAGTGGTGCTGCCGGCCTGACCCCAGCAAAAGCGAGGCTTTGGTTGCGCCGGGCAGGGCTGATCGGCATATTGAGTAGTATCTGTCTTTAGCCTCAAGGTTTTGAAGAATGCAGGGCCTGCCGCAAATCATCAGCATCGTGCCGCAGACCGGTCTGCAATTCATAGACATCCGGTTCAACCTGGACCGGCTACCGCGTGCGCCGCGTTCCTTCTGGGAACAGCCGCTGCCGCCCGGCGCTGAACCGGCAAGTGCAGGCTTGGTCAATTTGCGCCGCCTGATGGAAAGCGGCGATGGCGCTCTTCTGGACCCGATCAGTGGCCGCAGCCCACCCGATGAGGAAATCTATCAGGTGGGGCGCGGCCAGGCGTTGGAATTCATTTTGGGCCGCTGGATACCGCTGCCGTATTTCCGTGTTGCCGCCGTGGGTGCCTCGGGCCAGGAAGTCTATGACAAGGGGCCGACCAATTGGGCGCGGCTGCGCATCACCGCACTTTCGGCACCTGATGAGGAAGGCCATACGCATCACGCCGTGCTGGCCTTCGATACGGCGTTGCGCGCGCGCGAAGAAGGCCGCCCTTATACCGCAATTTCGCCGGCGGATAGCGAACGCGCCGGGGAATTCACCTTTGTTTCTGATCGGGAACAGACAAGCTGGTTCATGAATGAACCCTGGCTGATCCAGTGGCTTGAGGAAGTCTTGCAGGAAATGCGCGCCGCAACTGGCCGGCGCCCGCGCCCCGATGATGACCAGCGCGCCTGCGAACATTGGGCGCGTTACATCACGCTGCTGGAATTGCTGAGCGAAGCGCGTATCCTGCCGCGCGTGAAGCTGGTGGATGTGGTTTCAAACAGCAAATCCTACGAACCGATCAATGTTGATCTGGTATTGGATATCGGCAATGCGCGCACTTGCGGCATTCTGGTGGAAGATGAACGCGACAGCCGGCTTAATCTGAACAATAGCTATCCCCTGAAGCTGCGGGATTTGAGCGCGCCTGAATTGGGCTATGCCTTTCCCTTCGAAAGCCGCGTGGAATTCGCGCGCGCAAGTTTCGGCAAGGACGCGCTCAGCCGCCGTTCCGGGCGGGGCAATGCCTTTCAATGGCTGAGCCCGGTGCGCATCGGCCCGGAAGCGGTGCGGCTTTCCGCCGCCGCGCGCGGCAATGAGGGCGCGACTGGGCTTTCATCGCCCAAGCGCTATCTTTGGGACGAAAGGGCCACCACACAGGTCTGGCGCTTCAATGGCATGGCCGCTGATGGCGTGACGACGGAACCGCCCGTGAGCGGCAGTTTCATGGCCTGGGTCACGGAAGAAGGCGAAGTGCTGCGCGCCAAGCCGCGTGGCCGCGGTGGTGCGCCGCGCCAACCCGCCGTGCGGGCGCGCTTCAGCCGTTCATCGCTGATGAGTTTTCTGCTTGCGGAAATCCTGTTGCAGGCGCTGTCACAAATCAATTCGGTGGAAACGCGTTATGCGCGGAGCTTCCCCGATGTGCCGCGCCGGCTGCGGCGGATATTGCTGACCATGCCGCCGGCCATGGCGCTGGCGGAACAGCGGATTTTCCGCCATCGTGCCGAAGCCGCCGTGCGGCTGGCCTGGGACATGATGGGCTGGGGCCATGCCGCCCCTGGCGCCGCAGCACCACCGCCGGAACCGCGCATCATCGCCAACCTTGATGAGGCGACGGCGACACAGCTGGTGTTTCTTTACACCGAGGCCAGCCAGCGCTTGCGTGGCGATCCCGCGAGTTTCTTCGCGCTGACCGGGCGCGCGCGGGATGGTTATGGCAAGGCGCCATCGCTGCGCGTCGCCAGCATTGATATTGGCGGCGGCACCACGGATTTGATGATCTGTACCTATTCTGCCGAAGCGGGGCAGGAAATTGAACCGCATCAGAATTTCCGCGAAGGCTTCCGCATTGCGGGCGATGAGGTGTTGCAGGAGGTGATCCAAAGCATCGTCCTGCCGCAGCTTGAAGAAAGCCTGCGCGCAGCCGGCGCGCGTGATCCTAAGGCGCTGCTGCGTGAAGTGCTGGGCGGGGATCGTGGGGCGCAAAGCGAATTGGAACGGCATTTGCGCCGGCAATTTGTGACGCAAGTGCTGGAACCGACCGGGCTTGCGATCCTGCATGGCTACGAAAAGATAGATGAACGCGCTTCCGGCGAATTCCTGCGCGAAAAGCTCGCCGCCATTCTGCATGGCCGCGATGTGGCCGCACCCTTGCGCTATTTCGAACAACAGGCGGCGCGTGCCGGGGCGGCCGGTTTCCAATTGCTGGAAGCGGAAATGGCGGCGGCGGCGGGCAGTGTGGATGCCATTGTGCAGGCCGCCCTTGGCCAGGTGATCGCTGATCTCTGCGAAGTTGTTTATGCCTTTGATTGCGATTGGCTGCTGCTGTCTGGCAGGCCATCTCGGCTGCGGGCGATTTTTGATATGGTGCTGGCCAAGATGCCGGTACCGCCGCATCGCATTGTCGGCATGCATCGCTATCGTGCCGGAAGCTGGTACCCTTTCCGCGATTCCGCCGGGCGCGTGGATGATCCAAAAACCACGGCAGCGGTCGGCGCCATGCTTTGCGCCGTGGCGGAAGGACGCTTGGAAAGCTTCCTGATGCGGACTAGCCGGCTTGCGATGCGCTCAACCGCCAAATACCTCGGCCGGATGGAGATTTCGGGGCAAATCCTTAGGCCAAATGTGCTGCTGCGGGACCCGGATGCGGCTTTGTCCAAGGCGCCTGGTGCGTCGCAGGATGTGAAATTCAATATGGAATTCCGCGCCCCCGTGTTTCTTGGCTTTCGCCAATTGGATCTGGAACGCTGGACCGCAAGCCGGCTTTACATTCTGGAATATGCCAATCCCGATAACGTGCCGCGGCTGAAGCTGCCGCTTAAGCTTTCCATCCAGCGTGCGGAGATAGACCCCGAAAGCACGGATGCAGAAGAATTGCGGGAGGATTTTACCATAGACGAAATCCTGGATGCCGAGGGCGATCCTCAGCATCGCGGCATTGTGCGCCTGCGCCTGCAAACCGAGCGCAGTGAAGCAGGCTATTGGCGCGACACCGGCGCGCTTTCGGTGCCGTGAGGATCAGGCAATGACAACACCGAATGCCGAAAACGAGGCCCTGGCGCAAAGCTGCGATGCGGTGGCCGATGCCGCGCAGGGGGCGATTGAATGGATTGCTGGCGCAGGCGACATAGTGCGTGAAGAAGGCCCTGCCTTGGCGCGCGACTTCCGGCGCGAAGGCTTGCGCGCGCGCAAGCTTGCCAATGCTGCGCGCCGGCCCATGTGCGTTTCTGTCTTTGGCCCAAGCCAACAGGGAAAAAGCTATCTGATCGCCTCCTTAGCGCGGAAGGAAGGCAAGCCCACCACGATCCGCTTCGGGGAGGAGCTGCGCGGCTTCAACCGCGACATCAACCCCGATGGCGGCAAGGAATCAACCGGTCTGGTCACACGTTTCACGACGCGGCCAGTGAACGGCATGCCCGGCATGCCCGTGGTCTGCCGCATGCTGTCCGAAACCGACATCGTGAAAATCATGGCAAATGCCTTCATGGAGGATTTCGACCGTGACACGGTTGTGCCGCTTGAAGGCGCCGTAATTGAAGCGAGCATCGCGAAGCTGCGCGCCAAGGCCGCGCCGGCGGCGGTGGGGCGGCTGAATGAAGATGATATCTATGATCTGTTCGACTATTTTGAACGCTATTTCCTGAACCACCCGACGCATCTGGCGCTAAAGCCCGGCGCCTGGCGCGAAATTGAAAGTCTCGCACCACGCCTCGCCATTGCCGATCGGGTGGAGCTTTACGGCCTGCTTTGGAACAATACGCCAACCATGACGGCGACTGCGCTGAAATTGGTTCAGGCGCTGGCGCAACTCGATTTTCCGGAAGAAGCCTGCTGCCCGATGCTGGCGATTGAGCCCAAGGCGCAGAGCATCATTGATGTTGAGACCATGTCGCATCTGGGCAAGGGCGATGGTGACCCCGTGCCGGTGGCAACGCGTGCAGGGCGTCGCGCGGAATTGCCGCGCGCGGTGCTGACCGCTGTTGTCGCGGAGTTACAGTTGCAATTGGAAGACAAGCCCTTCGATTTCTTCGACTATACTGATCTGCTGGATTTCCCCGGTGCGCGCGGGCGTGAAAAATACAATGCAGCCAAGGCCGAGGAAGTGGCGCAGAGCGATCTTTTCATGCTGCTCCGGCGCGGCAAGGTTGCCTATTTGTATCAGCGCTATCTGGCGGAACAGGAACTGACTTCCATGTTGCTTTGCCTGAAGCACAGCAATCAGGAGGTGCGCACCGTACCCGCCATGGTACGGAACTGGATCGACGGCACCCATGGCGCCACGCCCGAGGCACGAAAGGGCCAGGATGTCGCCTTGTTCCTAGTGCTGACTATGTTCGACATGGAATTTGAGATCAAAGGCGGCGCGGAAGATAATTTGGAACGCTGGTCCACACGGTTGAAGACGACGATTTTCGAATTCCTGGGCCTGGGCCATGATTGGCCATCGGAATGGGTGCCGGGGCAGCCATTCAATAATACTTTCTGGCTGCGCAACCCTGAAGTGCTGAACAAGGGGCTGTTGGATTATGATACCAATGGCCGTGAGATCGGCTTCCGCGATCCGGAACGCGTGGCGCGGCTGAAGGCAAATTTCCTCGCCAATCCGGATGTACAAAAGCACTTCGCCGATCCCAAACGCGCCTGGGAAGCGGGCATGGCCTTGAATGATGGTGGCATTGGCTATCTTTCCGAAAAGCTCCGCCCTGTCTGCAACCCCGCACTGAAGCGCCGTCAGGTGGAAGGCCAGCTTGGTGATCTTGCCAAGCGCATGGCGGGAAGGCTGGAAGGCTATCATGTCTCCGGTGATCTGGATGCCGAATTGGCCAAGCGCCGGGCAGAAGCTCGGCTGGTGGGGCGGCAATTGCTTGCCTGCGCGGAAGCCCAGGCGTTTGGATTGCTACTGCGCGAATTGCAGGTGCAGGGCGAAACCCTGGCCGAGCTGTTCCGCCGCCAGCAATTGGCTGCGGCTGAGACACCTTCTGCGGTGACTGCGCCTGTCGGGCGCAAGACCACGGCGCGGGAATTGCGGAGTGAGTTCGAAGCGCTGTTCGAAGATGATCCCGCGCCCGCTGCACCGGTTGAAGAAGCCGAAGAAGGCCCACGCGATCAGGCGGATCTTTTCGCCGAAGCGGCAGTGGCGGAATGGCTACAGAATATGCACCGCTTCGCCGCGCGCAATGACAGCCCTGAGTTGTTCCGCATGGATCGTGAGGCGATTGCAACGCTGGTCGCGCAACTCGCGGCCGGGGCGCGGCGCCTAAAGCTGCGTGAAAACATCGCCGCACGCATGCGGACCGAAGCGGCCTATAATGAATCCATGGCCAATCGGCTGCTGAAGCCGGTGATGATTGCCGAACGCGCGATCAATGATTTCGTCACCTGGATGGGCTTTGACAAAATGCCGGTGGAAGCCCGGCCCAGGGCTGGGCGCGAAGGGCGCAGTATTTTCATTCGCCCGCCCGCGCCTGCCGATGACATGCCGCAGCTTTCCGAAACACCCATCGCCTATGATGCAGCGTTCTATGTGGATTGGGCGGTCGCCTTTGTGCGCCTGGTGGAAGATAATGTGCGCGGCGCGGGCGGCGCCATGGTTGATGAAAATTCCAATGCCCGGCTTGGCAGCCTGCTGAGTGGCCTGCGCAAGGTGGCCGCCTGAGACATGAAGCAAAAAGGCCCCACCCCATGATGCTGCGTGTTGAAAATGATCGGCGCTTTTCGCTGGGCCATGCGCGTATCACGCTTGAGGGTGTGCAGGCGCCGAGCGATGGCGGCTTTCGTATTGTGAGGGAAGGTTATGCCGCGGCCAATCTTGGCCGGCGTGGTTGGCAGGTACAGGAAGAAAAGCTGAGCCCGGTCGAAGTCCGTCAGGAAGGGGCTGACACCGTTCTAGTGATCGGCCCAAGGCTGACGCGGCATCTGGAACCGGGCCCCTTGGTGTTTCTGCTACCGGCAGCGGCTTTGGAAGCAAGTCTGTTTTGGCCCGACGATATTGATGTTTTCGATGGCGAATTGCCGCCAGAAACGGTGCTACCGCGAGATCCGGAAATGGCGCCGAAGCCTCCTCCGGTTGCTGCCGCACCGCCCGCACCAGCGCCTGCGCCCGCACCGCCGCCGCGCGAAGATGTTGCGCCACCCGCAAAGCACGAAGGTGCCTCGCGCGCGCCCTTGTTTGCCGGTATCGGCTTGCTGTTGCTGGTGGCGGTTGGTGGCGCTGTCTGGTGGTTCACCGGTTCCTCCCCCGCGCCATCACCGGCACCGGCGCCCGTCGCAACACCGGCACCGCCACCCGCGCCAGTCACGGCGGAACGCCCCTGGCTGGAACGCAGCGATGGCATGAACCTGCGCGATCTGGTGCAATCCGCAGCCGACGCTGCCGCCATCCACGCGGCGGCGCTCAGGCGTCAGGCCGCCGGTCGGCATGATGATGCGCTGGTCTTGTTCGAAGAAGCTGGCGAACGCGGCCATGCGCCGGCGCTGACCGCTGTCGCGCGGCTTTATGACCCGATTGGTTTTGTCGCCGGTCGTCCCTTCCGCGCGCCTGATCCGCGTGCGGCGGCGCGCTATTACCGTGATGCGGTACAAAAGGGTGATGCGGCCGCGCAAGCCCCGCGTACCGCGCTCAAGACTTGGCTTGAGGAACAGGCGCGCGCTGGTAATGGCACGGCGGAAACTGCGCTGAGGGAATTCTGGCCATGATGTTGCGTCGCGCGCTTTGGGCTCTTGCACTGGGTTTATTCTGCGCCTTGCCGGTTGCGGAAATCAGCGCGCAACAGCCGGTGCGGCAGCCGCTGCTGATGGAAGGGCGCGCAACGCTATTCCAACGCGTGATCCTGCGACCCGGTGCACGCCTTGCCGAACGCCCAGACGCCAATGCGCCTTCCCAGCCCACACCCGGTTTCGGTGTTTTCTATGTCTATGCGCGCCAGGGCAGCGGCGCTGATGCCTGGCTCGAAATCGGCGCAGCGCAGGATGGTCGCACGCAAGGTTGGGTGCCGGCAGAACGCACCATTGATTGGAAGCAAACCATGGTTTTGGCTTTCAACAACCCTGCAGGGCGCGACCGCGCGATGTTTTTCCGCGATGCCGAAACACCGCATGCGCTTTGGCTGAATACGCGCGGCGGCGCGGCGGAGGCGACGCGGCTGCGCGAAGCGGCCCGCGCCAATACCGAAGGGCCGGTGATTGCGCTCGAGCCTGAGAATTTCATTGATATCACGCGGCAATTCTATCTGCTGCCCATCATCTCAGCCCAGCGTGTGGAAAATGAGGCAGCGCAGGAAGCGCGGCTGCTGGAGGTGATCTCTGCCCCCGCCCAAGCTGCGCCACCGCCGCCCGCTGATCCGGATGCGCTCCGCAATTATCGCGGTGCGGTGGTTTTCGTGGTGGATACCACCATCAGCATGGGGCCCTATATTGACCGCACGCGTGAGGCACTGAAGCGCGTGGTGGATCGCATTCGCGATACTGCCGTGCGCGATAATTTCCGCTTCGGCATGGTGGCCTTCCGCGACCATATGGGCGGCAATCCCAGGCTTGAATATGTCACGCGCATGGTCTCCCTGCCTGATCTGGCCGAGGCTTCGGACGCGATCCTGCCGCGCTTGTCTCAATTGGCCGAAGCGCGCGAAAGCAATGAGGGCTTCGATGAGGACTCTCTCGCCGGCATCAAGCTCGCCTTGGATGAGGTGCCCTGGCAGCAATATGGCGGGCGCTTTGTCATCCTAGTGACCGATGCCGGCGCGCGCGATGCCAAGGACCCGCGCAGTCAGACGCAAATGGGCCCGGAAGAAATGCGCCAATTGGCGCAATCCGAAGCAAAGCAGGTCGCGATCTACGCCATCCATCTGAAAACACCGGAAGGGCGCAACAATCATGCGCGCGCCGAGAGGCAATACCGCGAACTCACGCGCTTTGGTGCGGCGGGTGAGCTATATTACCCAATCAATGAGGGAAATCTGAACCAATTCGGCCAGACCGTTGATACATTGACGGATGCGCTGCTCGCGCAAGTTGCCGCTGCCGTCGGGCGGCCCATTGCCGGTATCAGGGCGCCGCAAAGCGCGGCCGAACGGCGCATCGCCGAACAGGCGGAGATTGTCGGCACCGCCATGCGGCTTTCCTATCTGGGGCGCGAAAGGCAGCAGGCCGCGCCCGATGTGGTGCGCAGCTTTGTGCTGGATCAGGAATTGAACCCGGCTGATCCACGGCCAGAAAGGCGGCCCTTGGATGTGCGTGTGCTGCTGACGCGCAATCAGCTTTCCGATTTGGCGAATACGTTACGCAGCATCATCCAGGCTCAGGCGGCCGCGCGCCTTTCGCCCGAGACATTTTTCGAACGCGTACGCGCCGCCGCCGCCGCCACCGCACGCGACCCACGCCGCATGGCGGAATTCCAACGCCTGGGCGGCGCCTTTGGCGAATTCCTGCAGGATCTGCCCTATCAAAGCCAGATCATGGAATTCACGCAGGAAGAATGGAACAGCATGGGCGCCGGGCGGCGCACTGAAATCGTCAATGCGCTGGAAGCGAAGCTGCGCCTTTATGAGGAATTCAATCGCCAGCCATCGCTTTGGGTCAGCTTCGATGGCGGACGCAATCCCGGTGAGGCGATGTATCCCGTGCCGTTGGATGCGCTGCCCTGAAGGCATGTATGAACCAACCCGCACCGACCCTGCTGCTGCAAGATGTGATCATCCGCCATCAGGCTCCAGGTGGTGCGCTTGGCTTTGAACTGACCATCGAGGCATTTTCGATCGCGCGTGGTGAGGCGGTGGCGCTG
>JADCEX010000250.1 GCA_020249825.1 Roseomonas sp. | reverse complement strand
GATCAGATTGATTGCTTCTGTGCTGTTGCGGGTGAAGACCACTTCCCGCACATCCGGCGCATTGATGAACCGCGCCACCGCACCGCGCGCGGCTTCGTAAGCATCAGTCGCCACTTCGGAAAGCCGATAGGCGCCGCGATGCACATTGGCATAGGCCGTTTCCATGCAGCGCGTCATCGCCTCAATCACCGCGCGGGGCTTTTGCGCACCCGCCCCTGAGTCAAGAAACACGAGCGGCTTGCCATGCTGCGGCTGCGACAGGATCGGGCAATCCTGCCTGATACGCTGGACATCAAAGCTCATGAGGCTGTCCCATGCCGGACCCACCAGCCATCCACGGCGGCGGTCAGCGCTTCACGCAACGTGTCATCTTCGAGCCCTTCAAAGGCTTCATGCAAAAACGCCTGCACCAGCATGGACCGCGCCTGATCCGCCGGCACGCCGCGTGAACGCAAATAGAAAAGACTATCCGCATCCAAAGCGCCGATGGTCGCACCATGGCTGCACTTCACGTCATCGGCATAGATTTCAAGCTGAGGCTTGCTGTCCATCTCGGCATCTTCGGAAAGCAGCAAAGCCTGGTTCATCTGATAGCCATCGGTCTTTTGCGCTTCACGCCGCACCAGAATTTTGCCCTGGAACACGCCGCGCGATTGGCCCGCCAAAACTGTCTTGCAGGTCTGCCGACTGGCGCAATCAGGTGCCGCATGATCCAGCGCGGTAGTGGTATCCACCAGCGCGCGGCCTGATGCCAATTGCGCGGTATTCATGTGGCAGGATGCCTTGGGGCCTGTCAGCGCCGCATGGATTTCCATGCGCGTAAGCCTGGCACCGGCAGAAACCGCCATGGTGTCATAACGGGCCTCGGCAGCGATGCGCGCATGGACCATGGAAAGATGAAAGGCGCCCTCGCCTTCCTGTTGCGCGCGGCCATGCGTCAGCACGGCGCCTTCCGCCAGATCAATCTCAAACACAGGATTATGCAGATATTGCGCGCTGCCACCCATGGCGCTTTCCAGTAGCGTTAGCTTTGCACCCGCACCAAGGCGGATCACATGGCGTGGATGAAAAGCGAAGGGCCGGCCAGGATCAACGGCGATGGAAAGCAGTTCCAAATGCCCAGCATCCACGCCCGCCGGCGCATCCAGCAACAGACCATCTTCGAACATCAGCGTATTCAGCGCGGTCATGGGGTGTTCGGCCAAGGACGTCAGCGAACCCAAGCGCCCTTCCATTTCCGGCAAATGCTGCGCCACAGAACCCACGCGATAGGCAAGCCCATCCAGCGCCGAAAGATCAGCGCGAAAGCGCCCATCCACAAATACTGCCCGCGCCGCGCAGCGTGGCTTCGGCAGCGTCAATGCGCCGGCAACGGCCGTGAGTGGTTCAGCAAAACCCGCCTGCGCCACCGGCGAAAGGTCCGTGTATTTCCAAGCCTCAACACGCCGCGTCGGGAAGCCGCGCGCCGCCACATGCGCTGCCGCATCCGCGCGCAGCGCCGCCAGCCAAGGCAGCCGCGCACCCGGCAAATGGTCCTTCAAGCCCTGATAGCGCGCCAGGAATCCCGCCGCGCCCGGTTGCGCCACCGCTGTCACGCCGCGGCCTGGATTGCGCCGTAACCTTGCGCTTCCAGCTCCTTCGCCAATTCCGGCCCGCCCGAGCGCACAATGCGCCCGCCCATCAGCACATGCACGCGATCCGGCACGATGTAATCCAGCAGACGCTGATAATGCGTAATCACCAGCGCGGAGAAATCCGGCCCGCGCATGGCATTCACGCCATCGGCCACGATCTTCAGCGCATCAATATCAAGCCCGCTATCGGTTTCATCCAGAATGGCGAGCTTCGGTTGCAGCAGCGCCATTTGCAGAATTTCATTGCGCTTCTTCTCGCCGCCCGAAAAGCCGACATTGACGCCACGCTTCAGCATTTCATCATTCATCGAAAGTGCTTTCATGCGTTCGCGCGCCAGCTTCAGGAATTGCATGGCATCCAATTCGCTCTCGCCCTTGGCGCTGCGAATGGCGTTCAGCGCAGTGCGCAGGAAGGTCGCATTGCCCACGCCGGGCAATTCCACCGGATATTGAAACGCCAGAAACACGCCGGCGGCAGCGCGTTCTTCCGGTTCCATCGCCAGTAAATCCTGGCCATGCAAAAGCGCAGTGCCGCCCGTCACCTCATAACCATCGCGGCCGGACAGCACATAGGAAAGGGTGGATTTACCCGACCCATTCGGCCCCATAATGGCATGCACTTCACCCTGCGGCACAACAAGATCAATGCCCTTCAGAATGGGCTTGCCATCAACCTCAGCGGTCAGTCCCTTGATTTCCAACATCACCCAACGCTCCCTTCGAGCGAGATTTGCAATAGCTTCTGTGCTTCCACCGCGAATTCCATCGGCAATTCCTTCAGCACTTCGCGGCAGAAACCATTCACGATAAGCCCCACCGCATCTTCCTGCGAAAGCCCGCGCTGGCGGCAATAGAAAAGCTGGTCTTCCGCAATGCGGCTGGTGGTCGCTTCATGTTCCACCTTCGCACTCAGGCAGCGATTTTCGATATAGGGCACGGTATGCGCGCCGCAGAGATCGCCAATCAGCAGGCTGTCGCATTGCGTGAAATTGCGGGCACCCGTTGCCTTGGCGCCAATCCGCACCAGCCCGCGATAGGTATTCTGCCCATGCCCCGCGCTGATGCCCTTGGAGACAATGGTGGATTTGGTGCGCGGCCCGATATGGAACATCTTCGTCCCGGTATCGGCCTGCTGGTAGTTATTGGTGATGGCGACTGAATAAAACTCGCCAACACTATCCTCACCCTGCAGAATGCAGGACGGATATTTCCAGGTGATCGCCGAACCGGTTTCCACCTGCGTCCAGGAAATTTTGGACCGCGCGCCTCGGCAGGCGCCGCGCTTGGTCACGAAGTTATAAATGCCGCCCTTACCCTCGGCATCGCCGGGGTACCAATTCTGCACCGTGCTGTATTTGATGGTGGCATCATCCATCGCCACCAGCTCCACCACAGCCGCATGTAGCTGGTTTTCATCGCGCATCGGCGCGGTGCAGCCTTCCAGATAGGAAACGTAGGAACCCTCATCGGCAATGATCAGGGTGCGTTCGAATTGCCCGGTGCTTTTGGCATTGATGCGGAAATAGGTGGAAAGCTCCATCGGGCAGCGCACGCCCTTCGGGATGTAGACAAAGCTGCCATCGGTGAAGACAGCGCTATTCAGCGCGGCGAAGAAATTATCGCCCTGCGGCACGACGGAGCCCAGATATTTCTGCACCAATTCAGGATGCGTCTTCACTGCCTCACTGATCGGGCAGAAGATGATGCCGTCCTTTTCCAGCCGATCCTTGAAGGTGGTCGCAACAGAAACGCTATCGAACACCGCATCCACGGCGATTGGCATGCGCCCTTCGGCGGGGCTTTCGCCGGCACCTTCAACGCCCGCCAGAATCGCCTGCTCCCTCAACGGAATGCCCAGCTTTTCGTAGGTGCGCAGCAATTCCGGGTCCACTTCATCAAGGGACTTCGGCGCCACCTTCTGCTTCGGTGCGGCGTAGTAATAGGCATCCTGGTAATCAATCGGCGGATATTTCACCGCCGGCCAGCGCGGTTCTTCCATTTTCTGCCAAGCGGCGAAGGCACGCAGCCGCCATTCCAGCAACCAGGCCGGTTCTTCCTTCTTGGCGCTGATGAAGCGCACAATATCCTCGGAAAGCCCCTTGGGGGCGAATTCCATGTCGATATCCGTCTCAAACCCCCATTTATAGGTGGAATCCGTGACGGCTTGGACGGTTTCGATGGTCTCGGTAACAGCGGGCATGGTTATGCTCTATCCAGCAACAAGAACGGGGGAAGCGGTTTCAGGGTGCGGCACCACGGCGGGCGGGCCAGCCAGATCGGCAATGGAAATGCCGGTGAGCGCTCGGCGGATCGCCTCATTCACCGGGTCCCAGCGCCCGCGCACCGGGCAGGCGCCTTCGGATTCACAAACGCCGAAGGAGTTATCCACGCAGGCGGTGAGTGCGATGGGACCATCCATGGCGGTGATCACCTCAATCAGCGGCATGGCCGCCAAAGGCCGGGTCAGCCGATAGCCCCCCAAAGCCCCGCGCCTTCCCTCGACCAGCCCGGCATGCGCCAGGATTTTCAAGACCTTGGCCACGGTGGGCTCGGCAAGGCCCGTGGCGCCGGCAAGACCCGGCGCGGTCAGCACACCGCCTTCCGCCGCGTCATCCAGCCGCGTCAGCACCACAACGGCGTAATCGGTCAGCTTTGAAAGCCGCAGCACCGGGCAATCCTCCTGACAATCCGGACCACGACGGTCCTAATTCCAGATGCGCCTTGCCCCCCGCCCTGTCAAGCGCTGGACGGGGCGGAAAACCGCGCCCATTCTGGGTTCTCCACTCACCCTTTCCAGGATGAACCCATGCCCATTTTGCGCACCGATGACGGTGTTGACCTGTTCTATGAGGAAGCCGGCAGCGGCACGCCCATGGTTTTCGTGCATGAATTCGCGGGCGATTCGCGTTCCTGGGAAATGCAGATGCGGTTTTTCTCTCGCCGCTATCGCTGTGTGGTGTTCAATGCGCGCGGCTATCCGCCATCCGCCGTGCCCAATTCCGCGGCGTCCTACAGCCAGGACCGCGCGACGGATGATATTGCCGCCGTGATCAAGGGGCTGAACCTGGCGCCGGCGCATGTTGTTGGCCTTTCCATGGGCGCCTTTGCCACGCTGCATCTGGGGCTTCGCCACCCGCAACTGGCGCGCAGCCTGGTTGCGGCCGGCGTCGGCTATGGCGCCGCGCCCGGCAAGCGTGACCAATTCCGGGCCGAGGTGGATGCCACCGCCGCGCGCATCCGCGCCGAGGGCATGGATAAGATGGCCAATGTCTATTCCCGCGGGCCGACGCGCCTGGTGTTCGAAGAAAAGGACCCGCGCGGCTTCAAGGAATTCCAGTCCCAGCTTGCGGAACATTCAACCGAAGGTTCGGCGTTAACCATGCAGGGCGTGCAGCGCGAACGGCCATCGCTGTTTGATCTGGAAGCGGGCTTCAAGCAGATGAAGGTGCCAACGCTGGTGATCGCCGGCGATGAGGATGACCCCACGCTCGAGCCATCCATGTTCCTGAAACGCACCATCATGAGCAGCGCATTATTGGTCATGCCCAAATGCGGCCACACCATGAATCTGGAAGACCCGGACGCCTTCAACCGCGCCGTGCTGGATTTCGTGACGCAAGTGGATTGCGGCCGCTGGACACAGCGGATTCCGGAAAGCCTTTCCGGCGCCATCATCGCTGCGAAGGAGAAGTGAGTTGAGATCGGGGGAGGCGACTCCCCCGTTTTTCTCAGGCGTCGCGCACCACCTCATAAAGCGCGACCGCCGCCGCCGCCGCCACATTCAGGCTTTCCATGGCTTCGGTGATCGGCAGCCGCACCAGCTCATCACAGGTTTCGCGTTGTAACCGGCGCAGCCCGGTATCTTCCGCGCCCAGCACCAGCGCCACGCGCCGGTCGCGCGGCCGTGCTTCCGCCAATGTGCGGGAAGCATCCCCGGTCAGGCCCATCACCCAGAAACCGGCTTTTTGCAGGCTGGCAATGGCGCGGGATAAATTCACTTCCCGCACCACCGGCACAATATCCAAGGCGCCGGAGGCTGCGCGGGCCAGCGCACCGGTCTCGGGCGGGGCGTGGCGATCCTGCAGCACCACACAGGCCGCGCCGAAAGCGGCGGCAGAACGGAGAATCGCGCCCACATTGCGCGGGTCCGTCACCTGGTCCAGCAGCAATACCGGCCCATCGGAAGCGGCGATGGCATCTTCCAG
>JADCEX010000025.1 GCA_020249825.1 Roseomonas sp. | reverse complement strand
AGGAATATGTGACGCCTCTGCCGGAGGCGGAGCTGACCAAGCAGGCGGCGCGCTGCATGAATTGCGGCATTCCGTATTGCCATAATGGCTGCCCGGTAAACAACATGATCCCCGATTGGAATGATCTGGTCTATCGGGATCAGTGGCAGGCGGCGCTCGACACGCTGCATTCCACCAATAATTTCCCCGAATTCACCGGCCGCATCTGCCCCGCGCCATGTGAGGCAAGCTGCACGCTGAACATCACCGAAACGCCGGTCACCATCAAATCCATCGAATGCGCGATTGTGGATCGCGGCTGGGAAGAAGGCTGGATCAAGCCACAAATTCCCGCGCGCAAAACCGGCAAGCGCGTGGCCGTGGTGGGCAGCGGCCCGGCGGGGATGGCGACGGCGCAGCAATTGGCGCGCGCCGGCCATGCGGTGACGCTGTTTGAAAAGCATGACCGCATCGGCGGTTTGCTGCGCTACGGTATTCCTGACTTCAAGATGGAAAAGCATTTGATTGACCGTCGTGTTGATCAGATGGCGGCGGAAGGTGTGGAATTCCGCACCGGCACGGAAGTGGGCAGCACGCTGCCTTTTGATGTGCTGCTGGCGGGTTATGATGCCGTGGTGCTGACGGGCGGCGCGGAATGGCCGCGCGAATTGGAAGTGGATGGCCGCAATCTTTCCGGCATTCATCCTGCGATGGATTACCTGACGCAGCAGAACAAGCGTGTGGCGGGCGATGCTGAAGACCGCGCCGCGCCGCGCGGTACCATCTCGGCCAAGGGCAAGCATGTAGTAGTGATTGGTGGTGGCGATACGGGGGCGGATTGCATCGGCACCGCAGCGCGCCAGGGTGCGGCTTCCATCACGCAGATTGAAATCATGCCAAAGCCGCCAGAGCATGAAAACAAGGGCCTCACCTGGCCGAATTGGCCGCATAAGCTCCGCACCGCGCCGGCGCATTATGAAGGCTGCGCGCGTGATTGGGCCGTGCTGACCAAGCAGGCGGTGGGTGAGAATGGCCGCGTGACGGCGCTTGATTGCGTGCGCGTGGAATGGGTGCATGAAGCCGGGCGCATGCAAATGCGCGAAGTGGCGGGCAGCTGCTTTCAGATGAAGGCCGATCTGGTACTGCTGGCCATGGGTTTCCTTGGGCCGCGCCGTGCGGGGCTGCTGGAAACCTCAGGCGTTGCTTTGGATGCGCGGGGCAATGTGCGCGCCGATACGGAAGCCTATCAGACATCCGTGCCCAAGGTCTTCGCTGCGGGCGATATGCGGCGCGGGCAATCGCTGGTGGTTTGGGCCATTCGCGAAGGCCGGCAATGCGCGCGCGCCGTGGATGAATTCCTGATGGGGGCGAGCACCCTGCCAAGGTAGGGTGCCAGTGCGTGCTGGCGCTTGTTGTGAACGCTGGCGGGGCAGTTGCCGCGCAAGATTGCGCGTTTTGGCGGCAAATGCCGCGATCGCATCTTGTTTTTTGCCGCTATTGAGAGGCGGTGGCTTTGCGGCGGTTACGCGCGGCGTTATGCTTCTTCGTCGTGGCGAACATCGCCGCTTTGCATAATCAGTTCAGCCCAGGGTGCAGAAGATGAATCGTCGTAGCCTTTTGACCGCCGCCACTACGCTTGCGCTGCCTACGCTGCTGCCTTCTGGCAGTTTTGCCCAAGCGGCCTTCCCCAATCGCCCCATTCGCGTGGTGAGCCCCTTTTCGGCGGGTGGCACTTCGGATGGGGTGGTGCGGCTGCTCTCCCCCACGCTGGAACGCGTGCTTGGGCAACCTGTGGTGCTGGATAATCGCCCCGGCGCGGGTGGCACAGTGGGCACGGCGCATATCGCGGGTGAACGCCCGGATGGCTATTCGCTTGTGCTTGCCAATGCCGGACCCATGGCCATTGCGCAAACGCTATTCCCCAATCTGGCTTATGATGTGCGGCGCAGCTTTTCCTACGTGATGCTGGTGGGCGGCGCGCCCATGGTGGTTGGCGTGCGGCCCAATGGCCCCATTCAGAATATGGCGGATTACCTGGCCGCCGCGCGCGCGCGGCCCGAGGCAATGAGCTATGGCAGCGCCGGCATTGGTTCGGTTGGGCATCTTTCCGGTATGCTCTGGTCACGCGAAGCGGGTGTGCAGCTGTTGCATGTGCCCTTCCGCGGCGGCGGGGAAGCGGAACAGCAGGTGCTTGGCGGCAGCCTGGGATCGCTTTGGAATACGCTTGGCGCGCATGCCGGCAGCGTGCGTGGCGGTTCGCTGAAGGCCATCGCGGTCACGAGCGGGGAGCGTATGTCCACCTTCCCCGATGTACCGACGATTGTGGAAGCGGGCTTTCCGGGTGCCACCGCCATCAATTGGTTCGTGCTGGCCGGCCCGGCCGGTATGCCTGAAGCTGTGGTGACGCGTATTCGCGAAGCCTTCATCACCGCCATCAATGAACCCGGCATGAAGGACCGCATTGCGGGGCTTGGCGTGCTGACCATGACTGACAATGGCCCGGCCGATGTGCAGGCCTTTGTCTCGCGTGAGGCAGATCGTTGGGCACCTGTGGTGCGCGCGAGTGGTGCGACACCGGGCTGATGCTGCATCAAGGCGAAGAGCGCTGATTTGATATCGAAGCATTAAGAATTCTCCTCTATTGGCAATTGGATCAAATCCGCTTTCCAGTAGGGAGAATCCAATGCGGAAAATCGCGCCCTTCGCCTTTGTCCTTGTTTGTGCCATGGCCTTGCCCGTTCTGGCGCAGCAGAAATCGCCTGCGCGGCAGGCAACCCCCGATGTCGCGGCGCAGCCACGTTATGCCACGGTCAATCTGCGCGCGGATTTCGCGCCGGACCCGCATGAAACCCGCGTGGAAGCTGGTGGTGACCGCCAGGTGCAAGGGCTTGGCAATGATTGCACCGGTTGGATTGACTATGCCCGCCCCGATGTGGATTTGAATTATCAGGCGGGCAATTTGCCGCTTTACATCTCGGTCATTGCGCAGGCCGATACGACCTTGATCATCAATGATCCTTCGGGCAGGTGGATTTGCAATGATGATCTGGAGGGGCTGAACCCCGGCATCATCATTCAGCGGCCCGCCAGCGGAAACTACAATATCTGGATCGGCACGGTGGATCGCGGGCCGCCGCAGCCCGCGACGCTCCGTATTTCCGAAGTACCGCCAAGCCGGCGGAAATGAAGCGCCGGCCTGTTGCGGCTATTCCTTCGCGACATTCGCCTCTGCCGCGATGCGCGCCCAAAGCGCCAATTCGCGGCGATTGAATTCGCCAAGCGCTTCCGGCGTGCTGGTCGTGGAAACAATGCCAAGCGCGCCGATATGGCGCTTGGCTTCATCGCCCTGGCCAATGATTTGGATTTCTCGATTGAGCCGCGCAATGATGGCGGGCGGCGTGCGTGCCGGCATCCAGGCGCCGTTCCAGGAAGCGAAATCAAAGCCAGGCAGGCCGGATTCCGCGACCGTTGGCACATCTGGAAAGGTTTCCACCCGGCGCGCGGTGGTAACCGCAAGGGCGCGGATGGTGCCGGCGCGCAAATGCTCAACGGCCGGCCCAAGATCCGTAATGAAAAAATGCAGCCGCCCACCCAGCAAATCCGCCATGGCCTGCGGCGTGCCGCGATAGGAAATCTGTTCTGCCTTGAAGCCGGCGGCCTGGCTTAGCAGATGCGTCCCTGCCAGCCCGCCCGCATTGCCAATGCCGTAATTGAGCGCGCCGGGATTGGCCCGCGCATGGGCGATGAAGCCTTGCAGATCACGCGCCGGGAAATCTGCACGCACCAGAACGCCGAGCGGGTTGATGCTGATCATGGAAAGCGGGGCGAAATCACGCAGCGGATCATAGCCCGGTTCACGCATCAGATGCGGATTGGCCGCATGGGTGGAAACGGAGCCGAAAAAGATGGTGTAGCCATCAGGCGCGGCGCGGGCAGCGGCGCGCGCGCCAATGGCGCCATTGGCGCCGCCGATATTCTCGATCACGAAATTCTGCCCGAACATGCGCCCCAAGCGTTCGCCATAGAAACGCGCAAGGCTATCCGTGCCGCTGCCCGCCGGGAAGGCCGCGATGATGCGCACGGGGCGGCTTGGCCAATTCGCTTCCTGGGCGCCAGCGATGAATGGCGTGGAGAATATTGCACCGGCGCCCAGCGCCAAAAGGGAACGGCGTGTGGCGGTTGCTTTGGGTTGCATCTGTGATCCTCCCTGTTTTTCGTGACGCATCAGGCGAAATCGAATTCGCGATAGCCGCCGGCGGCCACTTCATCCGCGATGCGGCGATATTCCACCGCGCCGCCATAATAGCCAAGGGTGCGGCGAATATCGCGCCCTTCAACATTGCGGTTGATGCCGGTTTGCCAGGAATTCACCTCGGCAAAAAGCAGCCCGGCTACGGCTTCTTCCACCTTTTCGCCCCACCAGCGCACCGCATCCGCTTTTGGTTCCACGCGCGTCAGGCCGTGCTTGCGCATATGAATGACAAGGCCAGTGACCCAATCCACGATTTCTTCGATATTGCGTGGGATATTGCCGCGCGCTGTATGGGGGCCAAGGATCATCAGCATATTGGGGAAGCCTTCGGCCATCACACCCAAAAAGGTTCTTGGTGTCGCGATCCATTCCTGCTTCAGGTTGCGCACGCCAGGGCCACGGATATCGATCCGGTCATAAGGGCCGGTAACGCCATCAAAGCCGGTTGAGAAGATCAGGATATCAAAACCGAAATTCTCAGCGCTGGTTCTGATGCCCTCGGCGGTGACGCGTTCGATCGGGGTTTCGTTGATATCAACCAGCCGCACATTAGGCTGGTTGTAGACCTCATAATAGCCGCTTTCCAACGGCAGGCGCCTTGTGCCAAAGCCGTGATTCTTGGGGATGAGTTTTTCCGCAACCGCGGGGTCTTTCACCCTTTGGCGAATCTTGCGCGCCATGAAATCACTGGCCAAGGCATTGGCTGCCTTGTCGGTCAGCACATCGGCGAAATTGCCAACCCAAATGCCAAAACCAGGCTCGGCATAAAGCTTTTCCCAAAAGGCTTCGCGTTCCTCGGCGGAGACTTCCAAGGCCTTGCGCGGATCGGTTTGGTGAATGAAACAGGTTGCAGTCTCACGGCAGCGGGCGAAGATTTCCGGATAGCTTTCCTTGATCTTTACCTGTTCTTCCGGTGTGATCTTGCGGTTATGCAAGGGCGCGGCCCAATTCGGCGTGCGCTGAAACACTGTCAGATGGCCAACATCCTTGGCGATGGTTTGGATGATCTGAATGGCGGTGGCGCCCGTGCCAATAATGCCAACGCGCTTGCCGGTGAAATCCACCGGATCATGCGGCCAGCGGGCGGTATGAAAAGCCTGGCCCTGAAAGGAATCACGACCCGGGATATTGGGCAGGGTTGGCGCGGAAAGCGGCCCAAGGCCCGTGATCAGCAAGGGCGCGCAGGAGGTTTCGCCATTTTCCAGCGTCACGGTCCAAAGGTTTCGCGCAGCGTCAAAATGCGCTGCCTTGACGCGGCTATTGAAGGTGATGTGCTTGCGGACATCAAACTTGTCAGCGACGTAATTCAGATAGCGCAGCGTATCCGGCTGTGCCGAAAAATGTTCCGGCCATTCCCATTCCTGCAGCAATTCCTTCGAGAATGAATAACCATAGGACCAGCTTTCCGAATCAAACCGCGCGCCGGGGTAGCGATTCCAATACCAGGTGCCACCCACATCAGAACCCGTTTCAAACACGCGAAGCTTCATGCCGAGTTCGCGAAGCCGGATCAGTTGATACATGCCGGATATGCCAGCGCCAATGATGATGGCGTCAGCTTCCACGTGGCTGGCTGTTTCGGGCTTCATCGGGCGTGTTTCAACCATGGCAGGGAACCTGTGCTGACTGCGCCTTTCGGCCGAGCATCAAAAGCACCGGACGAAGCCTTTTCAGAGAGGCTTTGTCGCTATTGCGATTGAAGCTTGATGGATTATGAACAGCGACCCAAGGCTTTGGCAAATCGCGCGTGAGGTTTGGTGTGATGCAAGCTGTTTTGCCCTGGGGCTTCCCATTCACCAATCATCAAGGAACGCTGCTTATTTGGGCAAAATAATCTCTTTTCCAGCCTAATTCTATTTTCATGATTTTAATTTAGGCAAGAAGGCCTGCGTCATTTCTGCAGGAAAGGTCTTCCCTATGTCACAACAAAACTCCTCACTCAAAATCGCGACACGCCTTGCCTTTGCCATTGCGCTGCCGATCCTGGCGGTGCT
>JADCEX010000249.1 GCA_020249825.1 Roseomonas sp. | reverse complement strand
GTGGTTGAAGCGGCGGTGGCGCTGCCGCTGGTGCTTCCGCCAACCGTGCTTGGCTTTTATCTGCTGACGGCCTTTGGCGCCGGCACTTGGCTTGGCGGCGCTTTCCAAGCGCTATTCGGCCGGACGCTCGCCTTTTCCTTTGAAGGGCTGCTTCTGGCAAGTGCCATCGCCAATGTCCCCTTTGCAGTACAGCCGATCCAAAACGCTTTCGCCGCCATCCCGCCTAATCTGCGCGAAGCGGGGGCGACTTCCGGCATGGCGCCCTGGGCGGTATTTTGGCGTGTTGAAATACCGCTCGCTTGGCCCGGCATTGCCACCGCCATAGTGCTGACTTTCGCCCATACGCTTGGCGAATTCGGTGTGGTGCTGATGGTGGGCGGCGCCATCCCCGGCGAAACCCGCACCGCCGCCATTGCCATTTATGATCGCGTGCAGGCTTTTGACGATGCCGCCGCGGCCAGCATGTCCGCCCTGCTGCTCGTGATATGTCTGGTCTCGCTGCTGCTTGTGCAGCGCCTGACGCGCGGGATTGGGCGCCGCCGCCATGACTAATGCGGGGCTTTCTGTGCACCTTAAGGCCGCAGCACCCATCGCGCTGGATATCGCGCTTGATTGCGCGCCGGGGGAGCTATTGGCGATCATCGGCCCATCAGGTGCGGGCAAATCCACAACGCTGCGTGCCATTGCCGGGCTGCATCATCCGGCCAGTGGCAGCGTGATCTGTGATGGGCACGTTTGGCTCGACACCAGCCGCGCCCTTGATGTGCCGGCGCATCGGCGCCGCGTGGGGCTGGTATTTCAGGATTACGCGCTGTTTCCGCATATGCCCGCGCTTGGCAATGTGATGGCCGCGATGGGGCATCTGCCCACCACATCGCGTGCGGAACGCGCCGCCGCCCTGCTGGCGCGCGTGCATCTGGCCGGGTTGGAAGAACGTCGTCCGGCAGAGCTTTCCGGCGGGCAGCAGCAACGCGTTGCCGTGGCGCGGGCTTTGGCGCGTGACCCTGCCGTGCTGCTGCTGGATGAGCCCTTCAGCGCCGTGGACCGCGCCACGCGCCGGCGCTTACAGGTGGAATTGGCCAATCTGCGCCAGGGGCTTTCCATCCCGATCATCCTGGTAACGCATGATTTGGATGAAGCCGCGTCGCTTGCTGATCGGATGCTGCTGCTGCATCGGGGGCGCGGGCTGCAAACCGCGCCGCCGGCGGAAATGCTGGCCCGCCCGGCCTCGGCCGAGGTCGCGCGGCTGCTTGATCTGCGCAATCTTTTTACTGGCGTGATCCTGGCGCATGAGGCTGGCCTCACGCGCCTTCGCTGGGGTGACCAAATCCTGGAAGCCGCGCCCATGCCGAGCCTGGCGCCCGGCACTGCCGTGGATTGGCTGATTGGCGCGGGCGGGGTGGTGCTGCATCGGCGCGGCCGGCCCTCGGCGGGGGAGAGGGAGAACCCGGTTTCCGGCACCATCACCGCGCTGCTGCCCATGGGTGAGGAAATGCGCGTGACCCTGGATGTAGGGGACCCCGAAGGCCGACAATTGACCTTCGCCCTGCCGCGCCATGCCGCGCAGCGTAACGCGCTGGCAGTTGGCGAAGCATGCAGCGTTTCCCTGCTGCGCGATGCCTTGCATGTGATGCCCCGGCCATGAAGGACGCCGCGCTATGGCTGCGATTGGATTTTGCTGATGGCCGTGTCGGCCCCGGCAAGATCGCCCTGCTGGAAGCGATTGCGGAGGCCGGTTCGATCAGCGCCGCCGCCAGGTCACTCGGCATGTCCTATCGCCGCGCCTGGGAATTGGTGGCGGAGTTGAACGAGACCTTCTCGGCCCCGGTGGTGGAGCGCATCACCGGTGGCGCCGGCGGCGGCGGGGCGCGGTTGACCAGCCTTGGGGAGGCGCTGGTACTCGGCTTTCGTGACATTGAAGCGGCGGCAGGCCGCGCGGCAGCCCAGCATTTGCGCCGTTTGGCGAAATCCTGAAGCGCGGCACCTTGCGGCGGAGCCCTGGGCGCGCTGCAATACGCCCATGAGTGATCGCACCGCCGCCCCCGCCCGCCCGGCTTCCACCGTCATGCTGCTGCGTGATGGGAAGCGCGGCATGGAAATTTTCATGGTGGTGCGCCACCGCCAGATTGATTTCGCCTCTGGCGCGCTGGTATTTCCGGGCGGGCGAGTGGAAACGTCGGACAAGGTGCTGGCCGGCGGCGATGCGCATGGCGCCTTTCGTGTCGCGGCGATTCGCGAAACCTGGGAAGAATGCGGTGTCTTGCTGGCGGAGGAAGGCCAGGCGCCGGAAGCTGAGGGCGAATTCGCTGCCATGCTCGCTCAACGCCGCTTGGTGCCCGCGATTTCCGGCCTGGCGCATTTCGCGCACTGGATCACGCCGGTGGATGTGCCCAAGCGCTTTGATACGCATTTCTTCCTGGCGGCCGCGCCGGAAGATCAGGCCGCTTTGCATGATGGACATGAAGCGGTTGATAGTGTCTGGATCAGGCCCGCCGATGCGCTGGCAGAAGGCCTTGCCGGCACCAAGAAACTCGTGTTCCCGACACGCATGAACCTGACCAAACTCGCCCGGCATGATAGTGTGGCGGAAGCCTTTGCCACCGCGCGCGCCAAGCCCGTGGTCACCGTGCTGCCGGAACAGATTGGCATGACCCCTGAAGGGCGCATCCTGCGCCTGCCTCGCGCGGCCGATTATGGCGGCGAGGAATTCCTGGCGGGCGACCCGCCTTCCATGTGATGGAGACTCCACCCATGCTGCCTCGCCGCCTTCGCTTTGGCATCTTCCTTGCCCCCTTTCATCGGGTTGGTGACAACCCGACCCTTGGGCTCACGCGCGATTTGGAATTGATCGAATGGCTTGACCATCTGGGCTATGACGAGGCCTGGATCGGTGAGCATCATTCCGCCGGCTGGGAAACCATCGCGAGCCCGGAAATCATGATTGCCGCGGCGGCGGAACGCACCAAGCACATCAAGCTTGGTTCTGGCGTCACCAGCCTGCCCTATCATCATCCGCTTCTGGTGGCGCAGCGCTTTGTGCAATTGGACCATATGACACGCGGGCGCGTGATGCTGGGCTGCGGGCCGGGCGCGCTGGTGTCTGATGCGTATATGATGGGCATTGATGCGGCGCATCAGCGTCGGCGGATGGATGAATCGCTCAATGCCATCACGCGGCTTTTGGCCTGCGAAGAGCCGGTGACGATGGAAACCGATTGGTTCACGCTCCGTGAGGCGCGTCTGCATTTGGCACCCTATTCCGAACCGCGTTTCCCGATCTCGGTCGCGTCTTCCACCACGCCATCGGGCGCTCTGGCGGCGGCGAAATATGGGCTTGGCTTGCTCTCACTCGGCGCAGGTTTGCCGGGCGGGCCGAAATCACTGGCCGAGCAATGGCAAATGGCGGAAGCGGAAGCCGCCAAGCATGGCCAGAAGATGGATCGGCGTAATTGGCGCCTGGTGGTCAATCTTCATTGCGCCGAGGATGATGAACGAGCGCTGCGCGATGTGCGCCATGGTGAGGCCTTGGAGACGCTGACCTATTTCAGCGAAACCCTTGGCCGGCCGCCGATGCGTTCAGAAGACCCGCTGCGTGATGGGTTGGCGATGGGCTCAACGCTTGTGGGTTCGCCCGAGACGGTGGCGGCGGGGATTGAGCGGCTGCTGGGCTTCACCAATGGGGGCGCAGGGGGTGTCTTGTTCCGCGCCCATGAATGGGCGGATCGGGAAGCCACCATGCGTTCCTTTGAGCTTTTCGCCCGTTGGGTGATGCCGCGCTTCCAGGGTTCCTTGGTGATGCCGCAGCAATCGCGCGATTGGGTCAGTAGCAATCGTGAAAGCATCTTCGCGCCGAATATGGCGGCGCTGAAGCAGGCCTTCCGTGATGCCGGGCAGGATGCGCCTGAGATGGCGCGGCTCAAGCTGCATACCGGGAAGGTTGAAGTGCCGCAGGTTTGAGCCTGATGATCACCCGGCGTGGCTTGGCGGCGGCGGCCTTCGCGCCGCTTGCCGTGCCAGTTACCGCGCAGGGTGCGGCGATCAGCCGCATTGCCTTCGGAACCTGTTCCGATGAGAAGCAGCCGCAGCCGATCTGGCGCGCGGTGCGTGCCTGGCAGCCGGAATTCTTCATCTTCGCCGGCGATAATGTCTATGGCGGGGTGCGGCGGCATGATCTGGCCGAATTGCAGGAAGCCTATGCCCGTGCCCGTCAGCATGAGGAGTTCATGGGTTTCATCGCGGGGCAACAGCATCACGCGGCGATATGGGATGATCATGATTTTGGCGTGAATGATGGCGGCGTTGAAAACCCCTTCAAGCAGGAAGCGAAAGACGCCTTTCTGGAATTCTGGCGTGTGCCGGCCGACGATATCAGGCGCCGACGCGATGGCCTCTATCATCATCTGACACTCGGCCCGGCAGGGCAGCGCGTGCAGATCATTCTGCTGGATACGCGTTGGTTTCGTTCGCCTTTACGCATTACCGATGCACGCGGCGCGCCCGGGCGGGAACGCTATTTGCCCGATGATGATCCAGCGAAAACCATGCTGGGTGCGGCGCAATGGGATTGGCTTGCCCAATGCTTGCAAGAACCCGCCGAGCTGCGCCTGATTGTTTCTTCCATCCAGGTCGTGGTGGAAGGCCATGGCTGGGAAAGATGGGGCAATTTCCCGCGCGAACGCCAGCGGCTTTATGATCTGATCGCCAGCACCAAGGCCGGCGGCGTGATGTTTCTATCTGGTGATCGGCATATCGGCGCGCTTTATCGCGAAAGCCAGGGCACGCCCTATGCGCTGACGGAAATCACCTCAAGCGGGATCAATCGACAATTCGTCAATGCGCGCGAACAGGGCCCCAATCGCCTGGGTGAGCTTTATCCGCGCATCAATTTCGGCACGGTGGAAATTGATTGGCCGAACAGACGCGCGACGCTGTCACTGCGCGATGAGGATGGCGCAGTGCAGCGCCATGTCTCCCTGGCCTTGGATGAGTTACGTGCGCGATGAAGGCGATGGTGCGACCACCTTCACCAGAGCTAATCAATTGATGCGAAGATTTAGGCGACGAATGACCGCCCCTTCTTCTTCGATGATTTTTGCCACAGAGGCACGGTAATCCTCACTGTTCTTGTAGATCAGCGGCATGTCGAAGCGTTCCAGCGCGGTGGTATGCACCGGATCATACAGCGCCTGCTTGAAACCATCATGCAGCACCTTGACGATGCCGGGATCAACGCCCTTGGGCGCGGCAATGCCATAGGGTGAGGTGGAGACGATATTGATGCCGCTTTCAACCAGCGTCGGCGCTTCCGGGTAGCGCTTGGCGCGTGTCTCACCCCAGGTGCAGAGCAGGCGGAACTGCCCCCCATCCACCAATGGCGCCCAGGAGGTTGAATCGACCATTGCCTGGGTCTGCCCACTCAGCAGGGATTGCGCATTATCAGCACCACCGCGGAAGGGCACATGCAGAAATTCAATGCCGCGCTCAAGCGCGATGCGTTCCATGGTGATATGCAGCGTGGTGCCAACGCCGGGCGACCCATAAGCGACCTTGCCCGGATTGGCCTTGGCATAGGCCAGGAATTCTTCCCAGGTTTTCCAGGGGCTATCGGCCTTCACCACGACGCCGAAAAGATAGCCGGTCAGATGGATGATATAGGTGAAATCACGCAGCGGATCCCAGGTTGGGCGGCTCGACATCATCGGGAAGCGGAAGACGGTGATTGGCAATTGGCCGACCAGATAGCCATCGCCACGCTGTTCCTGCGCCATGGCTGCCGCCGCCAGGGTGCCGCTGGCGCCACCGCGATTATCAATAATCACCTGCTGGCCAAGATAGCGCGATCCCGCTTCCGCCAAGGCGCGCAATTGACCATCGGTGGACCCACCGGGCGGCCAGGGCACGATCAGGCGAATGGGGCGATTGGGAAAACCTGATTGCGCAATGGCAGGTGCTGCAAGCAGCCCCGCAGCGGCGGTTATGGCAGTACGGCGTGTCAGTTTCATGTCTTCCTCCCGGTTCTGGCGCTAGGCAGCTTTGGCCCGCGCTACTTCATCTTCATTATACCATAGGCCAGCAGGACAAGACTATGGCGGCGCCGCCAGTTGCTTTGCCTCTGCCCAACAGCTTGCCCGCGCATCGGCAAGGCGCTGGTTGATGGCGGCGACCGCTTCGCGGTCCTGCGCCAGCTTGTCACGCCGGCGCGCGAGCAGCGCTGTCATGGCATCAGGTGCCGGGCCGCCTTGCACGTTGCGCCCAAGCAAATTCCCCGCCGGATCAAGCGCAGCGCGGAGTTTTGCGGCTGGAATGTTCAGCGCTTTGCCGAATAGCGTCTGCGCGGCGGCATCCAAAGCCGCGCTTGAAATGCTTTCCGCCGTGCGGCCTTCGGCCAAGGCATCGCGCACGACAATGGCGACGATGTTATGCGCCATGCGAAAACTGAGGCCCGTTTCGCGCACAATCACATCCGCCAATTCGGTCGCTGAACCAAACCCCTCCCGCGCCGCATTTTCCATGCGGTGCTTGTTCAGGCTCAGGCCCTGCATCACTTCCCAAAACAAGGCAAGGATGCGCCGGCTGCGAAGTGCTGCATCCAGCACGGGTTCATTCACCGCCGTCACCGCATCATTCACATCAGCGAAAGCGGTGTTCTTGGTACAGGCCATGGCGGCGTGATGCGCACCCTGCACCATGGCCGCGGCGGCCTTCAGATGTTCCAGCGCCACAGGGTTTTTCTTTTGCGGCATGATGCTGGATACCGCGGAATGGCGATCAGCCAATTCGACAAATCCATATTCCCAACTGCCCCAATTCTGCAGATCGGTCGCCAACCGCGAGAGCAGCGTCATCATCACCGCCATGGCGGAAGCCGCTTCCAAAGCATCATCGCGCGCCGACACCGCGTCATAAGCAAGCTCCCACGGCGCGGCGAAACCCAGCGCGTTGGCAGCCGAGGCACGATCAAGCGGGAAGGCAGTCGTGGAAAGCGCGCCCGCGCCCAGGGGACAAAGATCACAATGCGCCAGCGCGCCCATCAGCCTTTGGTGATCGCGCGCCAGCGCATCAGCGGCCGAGGCCAACCAATAGCCAAAGGTGATGGGCTGCGCATGCTGGCCATGTGTATAGCCAGGCATGATGGTGGCGATGTGTTCCTCAGCCCGCGCCAGCATTACCTGCCGCAGATCAGCCAGCAGTCCCAGCACCGCAAGCAATTCCGTGCGCAACGCCATGCGCCAGGTGGTTGCGTTCAGATCATTTCTGCTCCGCCCAGTATGCAGCCGCCCACCAATATCGGGGCCGAGTTTTTGAATGATCTGTTTCTCGACATAGGAATAGAGATCTTCCTGCCGGTAATCCACCGGCACCGCATCCGGCCCGGCATTCGCCATGGCCAGGATTTCCGGCAGGATTTGCGCCATGGCATCGCGGGCAATGATACCTTGGCGTTCCAGCATCAGCCCATGGGCCAGATGCACCCACATTTCATGCGCAAACACATAATGCTGTGCGCGCGCGACTGACCCGCGATAATAGCTTTCCACCAGCAATGGCGAAGGCGGTTCCTTGACCCTTTCGCGTAAATTCACCGCCTCCGTCATCTTCAACCTCTCTCAGGGACGTTGATTGCTGAGAACCACCGTGCCGGAGGCAGAGAACATGCCGCCCACGCCATGCGCCACGCTGATTTTCACATTGGGCACTTGGGCCGGCGCTGTGCCGCGCACCTGGCGCACGCTTTCTTGCAGGGCGAACATGCCATACATGCCGGTGTGGGTGTAAGAAAGCCCACCGCCATTGGTATTTATCGGCAGCTTGCCACCCGGCGCCGTATTGCGTTCCCAGATGAAATCCTTGGCTTCACCGCGCTTGACGAAGCCAAGATCTTCCAAGCCATACATGGGCAAATGCGCGAAGGCGTCATAGATCATCAAATGATCCACATCGCTGTGTTTGATGTCGGCCATGCGGAAGGCTTCCGGCCCCGCCACGCGGAATGCGCGGGATGAGGTAAAATCCTCCATCTGGCTGACCATGGTAGTTTCGACGCTTTCGCCGCTGCCCAGGATGTAGCAAGGCTTAGTCGGGAAATCCTTGACGCGGTCGGAGGAGGTGAGGATCAGCGCTCCACCGCCATCCGTCACCAGGCAGCATTGCAGCAGCCGGAAGGGATAGGCGATCATTTTGCTGTTCAGCACATCATCAATCGTGATCGGGTCCTTGAAGGCCGCGCGCGGGTTCTTCGCCGCCCATTCGCGCTGCACCACCGCAACCTGCGCCATTTGTTCATGCGTGACGCCATAGGTCTTCATGTAGCGCAGCACAGGAATGGGGAAGAGGGTCGGCGGACCCATGGGACCAAACGGCGCTTCGAACTGCCCATTCAGGCTTTGCGGTTCCGGCGGGCGCGGCGTGCCATTCACGCGGGATTTGCCGCTTTCCCCATGCGTTATCAGCACGGTCTTGCAATAGCCGGCATGAATGGCCGCTGCCGCATGGCGCACATGCAGCATGAAGGAACAGCCGCCAACACCCGTGCCATCCACCCATTTTGGCGTAATGCCAAGGTAATGCGCGATTTGCTGCGGCATCATGGGGCCAACACAGGCAACGCCATCAATATCGGCGGGCTTCAACCCCGCATCGGCCATGGCATTCAGCGCCGCATCTGCATGCAGCATGATTTGCGCCATATCGGGGATAGTGCCGATGCGTGTGCTTTCAGCCGCGCCAACAATGGCGATTTCACCGGGACGTATCATGGCTCAAGCCTCCTTCGCGGGGCGGAAAAGGGGCAGGGTGATATCATCATCCATCTTGGTTGGCGCCAATTCCAGCTTCATGTCCAGCACCAAGGCTTCCGGCGTTTGCGGGCATTCAACGATATTCGTCATCATGCGCGGGCCTTCTTCAAGTTCGACCACCGCAATCGCATAGGGCGGCTTGAAGCCAGGCACCGGGCGATGATGGATCACATAGGAATGCAGCGTGCCACGGCCTGATGCTTCAAAAACCTCGACATTGCGCGTGCCCGTATAGGGGCTGAAGGGGCGTGGTGGAAAATAGGGCTTGCCCGTATCGCCGCAGCGCTGGAGCAACAGCTTGCCTTGGCGCAGCCCCTCCCAGAAGTGGCGGGTTTCGGGTGTGGGTTCCGGCCGGGCGCGGCCTGGTTCAAGGCTCATGGCTGAGCTTCCTCCTGATATTGATCAGGGGATGTTCCTATGGCTTGGCCAGAAGGGAAAGGGGGTAAATGCGCGGGGCGCGCGCACTACAAATCCAGAATGCGTTCCGGCGTGACGCGCCCACGCAGCACATCCCAAAGCCCAATCATATTGCCGCGAAACCGGCCCCAACGATCCGCCCAGGGTTCCGGAAAGGGCGCGCGCAGCAGATTCTTTGCGCAATGGCGCGCAGCACTTGGGATGGCGTGGCTCCAGGGGAAGGAGCCTTTGATCGCAAGGTAGATCGGATTCACTACCTGCGAATAACCAAGCCTGAGGCCCGGCACGCGGCCCGCTTTTGCGCCAAGATGCACACCGCGCGCGCCCGCAAGACGCAAGATTTTCCCGTGCGCACCAAGCCGGCGCGTCACATCAATATCCTCATACCAGGCGTAAAGCGGAAGCCGTTCATCAACTCGAATATCATGAGCGCGCACGGTAGCCATGCGAAAGGCCATGTTGCAGCCATAGCCGTTGAAGGCTTCGGTCACGGCGAGAGGATCGGCCACACCTGGATCAGCGGTAAGCAGCGCCGCACCTTCGGCCAGATCATAGCCCGGTGCATTGGCGCCATCAGCAATCACCGTGCCGGTGGCAACCACCATTTCAGGATGGTTCTGGAAGCAGCTTTCCAGCACAGCAAGGAATTGCGCATTGCAGAGAAAATCATCATCCAGAAACAGCACCACATCGCTGTCCCGCGCTTCATCCAGAATGCGGTTGCGCTGGCGCGGCAGGCCGGCGGGGGCGGTGATGAAGTCCACATCGGGGATAGTTTCACAGCCCGTGATGTCATCAGCGGAGACATGGCAGACCAGAATGCGATCCGCCGTGCGCGATTGCCGCGCAAGATCACGCAAGACACCCGCCAGAATGGCCGGCCGGCCACGGGTGGCGATGCCGATGGTGATATGCATCAGGAGCTACCTTGCAGCGGCGCCGGCAGAGGTGCTTCGCGCGCTTCCCGCGCCAGGCCACCGATCAGCCGGCCCCAAAAGCTCATCGCGTAATAGGCAGCATTGTGAAAGCGCAGCCTTGCCAGGCTGAGCAAGGCGCCGCCAATCGGGCGCACCAGAAAGGCGAACCAGATCGATGCCGGCACGCCATGCCGGCGCAGCACAAAGCCAAGCCCGCGCCCGTAACTCCCGGCACGCGAAACTGCCACTTCGGTCAGGCGCTTATCGGGATGAATGATGCGGAGGTCTGCGTCATATTGCGCCACTGCACCGCGTGCCATGGCGCGGCAGACAAGATCATTGCCCTCGGCCGAGCCCCAGCGCGTGCCGGGGCCGAGCTTTTCATCAAAGCCGCCCAGCGCCAGCATCAAATGGCGCGGCAGGAACAGGTTGAATTCAATCACGCTGGTCCAGACATTAGTCCGGTCAATCGCGCCCGATGCCTCGCGCCAGCGCCCTGATCCAAGCCCGCCTTCGGGCGATGCGGCCGGGCCTGTCAGCACAGCAAGCAATGGCGCCGCACGAAAGGTGGCATCAACACGCGCCAGCACGCCATCCGGATAAAGGCAGTCATCATCAGGGAAAGTCACGATCTCACCGCGCGCCGCGCGCAGCCCAAGGTTGCGCGCATGATTGGCGTTGCGGATAGCAGAGCGCAGATGGGTGATGGGTAGGCGCGCCGCATAAGGCTGTAGCACCAGCGCCACGCGATCATCCGCATTCTGATCCACGATGATCACTTCAAAATCATCGCGCCCTTGCGCCAGCAGGCTTTCCAGCAGCTCGCCGATTTCGCTGCTGCGACCAAGCGTTGCGACTATGAGCGAGAACCTCATGTCGCGGTGATCCCAAGCGCGTCATGCACAACTTGGCGGAAGCTGCGGCGGAAATGCGCATTGCTGAAGCGTTCCGCATTGGTGCGGCAATCCGCGGGCGAGATGGCGGGTGCCATGGCTTCAAAGCGCTCCACCGCGGCGATCAGGCTTGCGGTGGTTTGTTCCTGAAAGAAAATGCCGGTTGGGCGCGGATCAGGTGGCGCGACCACGATATCGCGCGCACCACCGCGACCATAGGCGATCACCGGCGTGCCACAGGCTTGCGCTTCCACGGTGGCGATGCCGAAATCTTCCTCGGCGGCGAATACCGCCGCACGCGCGCCTTGCGTTATTGTGATCAATTCCGCCCGCGCAAGCCGTCCCTTGAAGGTGATATTGGCGGCATCGCCGGCAGCGGCGCGCGCCTGCGCCTCATTCGGGCCATCGCCCACAATGATCAGCTTGCGGTTTGGCATGGCGCGGAATGCAGCGGCGATCAGATCAACGCGCTTATAAGGCACGATGCGGGACGCGATCAGGTAATAGTCACCGTTACTCGGCGCAGGCGTAAAGCTTTCGATATCTACCGGCGGATGCAAAACCCGCGAATCGCGTCGCCAGGTCTTTTGAATGCGTTCCGCGATATAGCTTGAGTTGGCGAGCACGATATCGGGGTTCAGCGCACTCGCCCGATCCCACAGCCGCATGCGATGCAAAAGCCAGCGCGTATAGGCGCCCTTCAACCCGCGCGTGAGGCCCGCTTCGCGCAGATATTGGTGCTGCAAATCCCAGGCATAGCGCATGGGGCTATGCACATAGGAAATATGGAGCTGCCCCGGCCCCGTCAGCACGCCCTTGGCGACGGCATGGGACGATGAAATCACGACATCGTAACCGGAAAGATCAAGCTGTTCGATCGCAAGCGGCATCAGGCCCAGGAATTTACGAAAATGCTTCCGCGCAAAGGGCATGCGCTGGATGAAACTGGTGGTGACTTGCTTGCCTTGCAGAAAACCACGCTCGGCTTCCGGCATGAAATCGCAGACGGCGAAGACATCCGCTTCCGGCCATTCCAACAAAAGCTGTTCCAGCACGCGTTCGGAACCCGCATAGCTATCCAGCCATTCATGCACCAGCGCGAGTTTCATGCCGCCTTCTTTCGGATCAGGGCCAACAAGGCAAGCGCTGCCTTTTCCCAGGTATAATGCGCCGCGCGCTTCAGCCCCGCATCCCGCATACCGGCGGCCAAGCCTTCTTCATCCAGCAGCCGTTCCAAGGCTTCCGAGAGAGTCTCTGGCCGCAGCGGGTCGAACCACAGCGCCGCTTCGCCACACACTTCTGGCACCGCGCCGGCATGGGCGGCGACCAGCGGGCAGCCGCAGGTCATGGCTTCCAAGGGCGGCAGGCCGAACCCTTCATAACGTGACGGGAAAATCAGGCAGAGCGCGTTTTCATACAACGCACGCAATTCGGCATCAGAAACGCGGCCCAGGATGCGCCCGGCATCGGCCGCCGGCCCGCCACCGGCGCGAAACACCGCCGGATCAGCCGCACCCGCCACGGCCAAGGTCAGCCCGCGAGCGCCGAGCAGCGCCGCAGCGCTGGTCAGCGCCGCCAGATTCTTGTGCGCGGCTGGATTGCCGACCACGAGGGCATAACGGCCCGCTTCCAGATCATGCCGCGCCAACACGCCGCTATCGGCGGAAATGCGCAGCATGTGATCGCCACCTTCTGGCAAGACGCCGATGGCCTCGGGCGCCACGCCAAGCGCCGCAGCAATCCGGCCGCGTGAAAATTCGGACACCGTCAGCAATTTCGCGCCGGACCGCGCGAGCATCTTGTGCAGAAAGCGATACCAGGTGCGGAAGGCGAGGGAATAACTCTCGGGCGTGTCAAAGACGCCGGCATCATGGATAACGACTGCTTGGACGCGGCCCAGCATTAGCGGCGCGGTATTGCCGAGGTTGATCAGGAAGGAACCCTTGGCCGCGCGGGGCAATTCCCATTGTTCCCAGAGCTGCCCTGATTTCTGGCCAATGGCTTCGGCCTTCAGATAGGCATAGGGGCTTTGCACCACACGGCTTGGTATGAATAGCCGCGCCTCAGGCCAGGCATCATGGCCCGCCAGCCGATCCGCCGCTGCGGTGATTTCGCGCGCAAAGCGCTGCACGCCGGTCATGCCCTGCGTCAGGAAGCGGCCATTGATGGCGATTGGCATCATGCGCTGCGGCGCCCCATTCTGCGGATCATGCCCAAGGTGTGGGCCTTGTCCTGCGGCGCGGCAATGGACCAACCAGCGGCGAAAACCAAGCCGAAAATCAGGGCGGCCAGAAGCGCGGGCCAAAGCCAGCCGCCCAAGGGCACCAACACAGCCAAACCAAGCGCCGCGGGCGCGATGGGCCAGAGCAATTGCCGCATGGTCTCACGCACTGCCGGGTAAAGCCTTGCGGCGAACCAGCAGCGCCCCAAGCAATCCATCAAGCAGCGGCCCCCCCAAGCCAATGCCGCGCCTTCAATGCCAAGCCAAGGCAGAAGTGCCGCGCTGAGTGGCAGGAATATCGCTGCCAGCACGAGCGAGAGTTTCGCCGTCACGTCCGGCCGCCCGATCGCTTCCAGCAAGACACCGGGGATGAAGGCGAGACATGAAAAGAAAATGCCAAAGCCCAGAATGCGCAGGACTGGCCCGCCGCCCGCGGCGAATTCCGCACCCAGCCATAGCCCGAGGAAAAGCTCTGCCCCGGGGATCAGAATCAATGAGGCCGGCAGGCTGAGCAGCATCACAATCAGCGCGCCGCGCTTGATCAGCAGGGCGGTATGGTCCGGCAGTTCCCGAAAGGATGAGGCAATCGCCGGCAGCATGGTCTGCGCTACCGCCACGGGAATGATCCAAAGCCGGATGATCAGATCAAGCGGCGTTGCGTAAAACGCCACCGCCGAAAGTGTCAGCATCGCGCCGATAATGAAACGATCTGCGTAAAGCAACAGTTGCGTAAGCGCGCCCGAAAGGCTCATCCACAAACCCTGGCGCAGCAGGGGCTGCATCAGGCTAAAGCGTGCCTCGCGCAGGCCAAGCCCCGGCACATCGCGATGGGCGATGATGGCGTAAGCGATACCGCTGAACAGCCGCACCAGAATAACCGCCAGCATCACGCCAACCAGGCTGTTCCAGAAGAACAGCACCAGTAAAGGGCCAAGATAATAGAAGGTATTGAGCGGGATATTGACCAGATTGGCGATGCGAAAGCGCTGCCAGGCGGAAAGTACACCCCAAAGTGCGGCATTCAGCACCACCAAAGGCGCGCCGGCGGCGAGCAATTGAAAGGCAATGATAGCTTCCCGCTGCAAGGCTTCCGGCACATTGAGGAAATGCCCAACCAGCCAAGGCACGGTCAGAAAAAGCGCTACCGCCATGATTGAAGAAACGCCAAGCAGCGCGAGCAATGTCGCCCCGATCATGGCGCGGGCTTCTTCAACCGCGCCGGCGCCGAGTTTTTCAGAAACACCGCGCGTCAGCGCCATGCCAAGGCCAAGATCGAAAACCCCGAAAATGCCGATCAGCGCCAGCGCCAGGGTGAAAAGCCCCCAGCGTTCGACACCAAGGGCACCAACCAAAAATGGCGTGATGACAAGGGCAAGCAACAAAGGCAGGCCGCGCCCAAGCCCGTTCCAGAGGATACCGGAAACCAGCCTGCGCCCGCCCGCGCGTTCCGCAGAAGTGGAAATTTGCGCCTCAGCCATTGGCGAACCCTTCAGCCGGCTGCGCGCTGGAATTTAGAAAGAAGGCAGCGCGGCAGGCTTGCCGCGCGCCGCCATCTTCAATGCGCGCCGCGGCGCGACAATACCGCAACCGGTGTGCGTAGCAGAATGGAGAGATCGGTCAGCATGGAAGGACGCGACACATAGGAAACATCCAAAGCAACGCGCGATTCGTAGGATGTTTCGCTCCGCCCACTCACCTGCCAAAGGCCAGTAATGCCAGGGCGTACCGCCATGTAATGCGCGGCAGAGGCACCGTAGTAGCGATCAATCTCCGCTACTTGCACCGGGCGGGGACCGACCAGGCTCATCTCACCGCGCAGCACATTGATCAGCTGCGGCAATTCATCAAGGCTGGTGGAGCGCAGGAAGCGGCCGATCCGCGTGATGCGCGGGTCATTCTTCAGCTTGCGGGTTGCTTCCCATTCAGCGCGCGCCGCAGGGTTGCTCGCCAACAGCGCTTCCAGGCGGGCTTGCGAGTCAATCACCATGGAGCGGAACTTCAAGCAGCCAAACAGCTTGCCGCCACGCCCGACGCGCTGATGAGCGAAGAAGGCCGGGCCGCCATCGGCGCGCACCAGCAGCGCCACGATCAGGAAGAAGGGGGCAAGCAACACCAGCCCGAGGCCAGCGCCGATGATATCCAGCGCGCGCTTGGCGATGGGGAAAAGCGACTTGCGGTCGCGTTCCAAACCAATGGTCTGGGTTGTGGATTGCTGGATGGTCTGTACGGGAACGCTGGACATGGTGTCCTGAACCTTCGAACCTGAATGAAAGAGGCGATGAGGCCTCTCACTGGGGGGCACCGGATTCCCGGTATTGATGAAGGGTTTAAGTCCTCAACGGCGGCGGATTTGGGCCGCGCTTGCGGCCAGATTGTGGCAAAGGCGGCCCATTTTGCGGCGCTGGGGGCTCGGCTTCAGGGTGAATGAGAAAAACACCAGTTAAGCTATTGGCGCGAAGTCATTT
>JADCEX010000248.1 GCA_020249825.1 Roseomonas sp. | reverse complement strand
GCTTCCCGATCCAGCACCAGGGGCAGATCGCGTCCGAAATCACATCCAAAGTGCCGGCATTGGCTTCATCAGCGATGTCCATGGGGCTACCTCCTGCAGGGCCTCCCACCATGCCGCTTTGGCGCGCGCCGGTCCAGCACGCCCCCTCTTGGAGAGTGGCGCGGAAAGCCGCATGGTCAGGCGCATGACCAGCATGATCTTCCCTGCCCCCGCCCCGGCCGCATGGCCCGCGACCACCGCCGCTGAAGCCGGTTTCGATGCCGCGAAGCTGCAAGGCGCTGTCGCTTTCGCCGCCGCGCATGAAACCCCCTGGCCCTATGATCTGGCCGGCCATATCGCTCGCGGCTTTTTTGAAGCGCCACCGGATAATGAGGTGCTGGGCCCGCTCAGCCCACGCGGTGCGCCTGGCGGCCTGATCACACGCCACGGCGCGTTGGTGACAAGCTGGGGCGATACGCGGGAAGTCAGCCAGACCTTCAGCGTCGCCAAATCCTACCTATCAATGCTGGCCGGTATCGCCTGGGCCGATGGGCTGATCCCGGACCTCGACCAACGTGTGGGCGAAACCGTCAAGGATGGCGGGTTTGATTCGCCCCAAAACGCGCCGATCACCTGGCGGCATTTGCTGCAGAATATGTCCGAATGGGAAGGCACGCTATTCGGCAAATCCGATATGATTGACCGCGGCCGGGATCTCGGTGCCGAGGGCCAGGGCAAGAAGGGCATGCGCCAATTGCAGGCCCCAGGCACGCATTGGGAATATAATGACGTGCGGGTGAACCGGCTTTCGCTGGCGTTGCTGCGCCGCTTTGGCCGGCCTTTGCCGGAGGTTTTCGCCGAACGCATCCTGAACCCGATCGGCGGCAGCCGGGATTGGCGCTGGGATGGCTATCGGACATCCTGGGTGACGCTTGAAAATGGCCAGCGCGTGCAATCCGTCCCCGGCGGCACGCATTGGGGCGGCGGCGTTGCGATCCATGCCGAGGATCAGGCGCGGATCGGCTTGCTCGCGCTCAATCGCGGGCTTTGGGCGGGGAGTGAAATCCTGCCGGCGCAATGGTTTGACTGGTCCACTGAAGCCTGCGCGCTCAATCCATCCTATGGTTTCCTTTGGTGGCTGAATACCTCCGGGGAGCGGTTCCCCTCTGCCGCGCGGGATGCGTTTTTCGCCTCCGGCGCCGGGGGCAATCTGACCTGGGTGGACCCGGCCACGGGGATTGTGGCGGTGCTGCGCTGGACCGACCCCAAGGCGCAGGATGGCTTTATCGGTCGCGTGCGCGCGGCTTTGGTCTGACGGGGGCAAAACCATGGAAATCGGCATTGTCGGTTTGGGCCGGATGGGGGGCAATATCGCGCGGCGGCTGATGCAGGCGGGGCATCGCGCCGTGGTCTGGGACAAGGATGCCGCCGCCGTGGCCGCCCTTGCCGCTGAAGGTGCGGTGGGTGTCGCCAATCTGGCCGGGCTGGTCGCGGCTTTGGCCCCACCGCGCGCGGTGTGGGTCATGCTGCCCCATGGCGCGCCAACGGAAGACGCCTTGGAACAATTGGGCGGGCTGCTTTCGCCCGGCGATATCGCCATTGATGGCGGCAATACGCATTGGAAGGATGATATCCGCCGCGCCAAGGCGCTCGGCGCGCGGGGGGTTGATTACCTTGATATCGGCACTTCGGGCGGGGTTTGGGGGCTGAAGCGCGGCTATTGCCTGATGATCGGCGGCAAACCCGCCCCGGTGTCGCGTCTGGCGCCGATTTTCACGGCGCTGGCGCCTGGGCGGGGAGATATTCCAGCCACACCACACCGTGAAGGACGCCCTGCAAATATTGAAGAAGGTTGGATTCATTGCGGCGATCACGGTGCTGGGCATCTGGTCAAGATGGTCCATAACGGCATTGAATACGGCATGATGCAGGCGCTGGCTGAAGGCTTGGACCTGCTGCGTCACGCCGATAGCCCTGAATTGCCGGAAGATCAGCGCCTTAGCGTTGATATCGCCGATGTGACCGAAGCCTGGCGGCGCGGTTCGGTCATTACTTCCTGGCTATTGGACCTGACCGCAAGCGCCTTGGCCGAAGACCCTGATCTTGCGAAATATTCCGGCAAGGTGGGGGATTCCGGCGAAGGCCGCTGGACGGTGCAGCAGGCGGTGGAAACCTCCGTCGCGGCGCCGGTGCTGACCGCAGCGCTTTATGCCCGCTTCCGGTCGCGTGATCAGGTCAATTTCGGCGATCGCGCGCTTTCTGCCATGCGCCACGGCTTTGGCGGACACCTCGAGCCCAAATAGAAATGCGCGCCGCCGCGATCATCGTCATGGGGGTATCGGGGTCGGGCAAATCCACCATTGGCGCCCTGCTGGCCGAGGCGCTGGGCTGGCCCTTTGCCGATGCGGATGGCTTTCACCCGGCGGCGAATGTCGCGAAAATGGCCTCGGGCCAGCCACTGACGGATGAGGATCGCTGGCCCTGGCTGGATGCGATTGCCGCGCATATCGAAGCGGCGCGCAAGGCAGAGCAACCCGTGGTGGTGGCCTGTTCGGCGCTGCGGCGCGCCTATCGGGACAGGCTGCGTGCCGGGCATAAGGATTTGGTTTTTCTGCATTTGGCGGGGGAATCGGGGCTGATCGCCAGCCGCCAGGCCGCGCGCCAGGGCCATTTCATGCCGCCTTCCCTGATGGCGAGCCAATTCGCCACCCTGGAAGACCCTGCTACGGAAGCCGATGCCGTAACGGTTTCGGTGCAGGCCTCCCCGGCGCAGGTCGTGGCGGCTACCCTCGGTCAGCTTGTCGCCGCCGGTGCGATATCAGCGCCTTAAGGCGGGTCCATGAAGGCCGAAGACATGGAAGCGCGCGCAATCAGGGACCGCATGGAGGGGTTTTCATGCCCCTCATGCGCGGTCAGCGCCTCCATCGGGCAGAAATACTCATGCGGCTGGGGCACCTGGTTGCGCGCAAAGCCGGTGTAATGTTCCCGCTGCAGGCCATAGAGCACGCGGATATCGCGCACCGGCAGCGTCAAGCCCGCCATGGGTTCCGCCACACAGGCTGGGATCAGGCGCCAGCGCGGTGTTTCATCCCCCGGCTGAATGGGCGCCAGCAGCCAGGGCAAGGGGCAAAAGGCGAGCAAGGAGGTGGTGGAAGGCGCGAAGCGGGAGCGCTTATCCAACAAATTCTGAAAGGTGGAGCAGGCTTCGATGCAGAGGATATCCGCATAGGGGTCTTCCGGCGTGCCGCCGAAATGCAGCCAAAGCCCATCCGGGATGGTGCGCATCCGGTCAGAACCCGGCACCTTCAGATAGGGTTGGGCAATGGGCTCCCCCTCACTCGGGCGGGCGCGCAGCCAGGATGCCCCCACACTGGAAGTTGCCCCCGGTGGGCGCTGTGGCCAGGTCTTGAGCCGTGCACGGACGATATTGTCCAGGCGGATGGTTTTGCGGTCGCTACGCAGGGCTTCACTCATAACACGAACTACCTCTCATCAATACAACCCAGGGTTAAAATAATATGAATCGCGCTCTGCAAAGCAAGGGAAATTTGGCGACGAAAACGCCAAAACTTCGAGTCAAATTGACGCTTAAGAAAGGTTTTTTTATTTTTAACTTTAAAAGCGTCAAGTAACTGATTCTATAGATTCACGGTTAGAAATTCGCAGAAAAAAGGAGTCTTGATCATAAAAATACAACCATAAGATGTATTTTAAGTTGCTTGGATTATTTGTATTTGTTTTGTTCCTGTCGCGCAAGGCCCAGCAAGGCATGCGCCATCATTTCCGGCATGCCAAATCCCTTCTAGAGTATCGAGGGAACCGACAACGCCTCAGCGGCCGCCGCGCCGATCAGCTTGAATGGAGAGGAAAGCGCCCATGCCCATCACCCGCCTTGCCCCGGAAGAACGCCTTTCCGGCGCCGTGATCGGCGGCGGCCTGATTTGGCTTGCCGGCCAGGTCGCCGATGACGTGACCCTGGATGCGGAAGGCCAGACCGCCGATATCCTAAAGCAGATAGATGCGCTGCTGGCCGAAGCGGGTACGGATAAGCGGGCCTTGCTGTCCGCCACCATCATGCTGGCCGATATCCGCGATGCGCCGGCCATGAACCGCGCCTGGGATCGCTGGCTGGACCGCGCGCATAAGCCCGCCCGCATGACGATTGAAGCCGCGCTGGTTGACCCGGCCTGGAAGGTGGAAATCACCGGGGTCGCCCTGGCGCCGTGAACGCGCCCCCTTCCCCGCGCGCACCTAGGGCTTGGTTACGCGCTGCCGCCCTGACCCTTGGCTTTGGCCTTTTGGTGGCGGGCGGGCTTGCGGATCAGGGCGGGCTTTTGCCGCTGCTGCTGATTGCCGTGGCCGCCCTTGCCATTGGCTCCTTTTACCTGCTCTTTCCCCAGGGCATGCATTTCGGCTTCGGCGCCAGCGCCGGGCTTGCGGTTTATGCCTGCCTTTTCGTGGTGATTGGCCGCGCGGCTTTCCCTGAGGCCACCGCGCTTCCCTATACCATCGCCTTTTTGCTGCCGGTGCTGGCCTTTTTGGGCTCGGTCTGGTGGCGGCGGGATAGCCTGCGCCGGGCCGCCCAGGCCGATGCCCCTTTTGATCATGGCCATTTGCCGCGCATGGCGCGCTGGCTGATCCCGGTATGGGTAGTGGGGGGCTTCAGCCTGTCCCTGCCGCTCAATCGCCTATCCCCTATTGATCAAGGGCTGGCTTTGGTCGCCGCCATGGCGGCCATTGCCGTGATTGTCGCGGTCTCGGTCCGCCCGGTCGTGCTGCTGCTGAGCGATTTGACTCTGGTTACCGAGGAATTGGCGCAAAGGCTGCACCGCATCACCGTGCCGGTGATTGCCTTCCTGACGCTCTATAGCCTGCTGGTGATTGCCTTTGCCTGCTTCTATCGCATCGCCGATGGGGTTTCGCGCCTGCCGCTATTTCATGGGCCGGGAGGGCCGATCCGGCTCAGTTTTCCTGATGCGCTCTATTTCAGCCTGGTCACGCAAGCGACCGTCGGCTTTGGTGATCTGACACCGCATGATGATGGCATCCGGCTGCTGACCGGGGTGCAGGTGCTGGCAGGGCAGATCCTGCTGCTGTTTGGCTTTGCTGAGATTATGCGGAGCCGCCGCGTGCAAATGACGGAAAGCGAGGAAAAACGCCCCCGATCCGCCAGCCATTAAGCATTTCCAAGCCAAGTGGCACACTTGGCGGCTCGGAAAATGCGACAAAACAGAGAATCTGGCGCGTGGCGGATGAGCGGATGCAAATCCGCCACGCGACAGGCGCCATTCCGCCGCAATTGGGGTATGAGATTCAGCAAGTGGTTTCAGGATATGCGCGCATGGTGACGCCGGCTTATTGGCAGGGAAAACGGGTTCTGGTGACTGGGGGGGCGGGCTTCCTGGGCTCCAACCTCTGTCACGCCTTGGCCGGCATGGGCGCGCGGGTCACGGCGCTTGATGCCATGATGCCGGATGGCGGCGCTTCGGCCCGCAATCTGGAAGGGGCCGGCGTTCTGCTGGTGCGCGGCGATATCCGCGACACGGAATTGCATTCCCTTTGTGAAGGCATTGATGTGCTGTTCAATATGGCGGCGCAAACCAGCCATATGGGCGGGCAGAAGGACCCCGTTGCCGATATCGCCATCAATGCGGTGGCACAGGTGCGCCTGATTGGCGTGATGCGCGAAGCCGCGCCGAAAGCGACCGTGGTGCACGCCTCCACAAGGCAATTTTATGGAAGGCCGCGCAGCCTGCCGGTGGATGAATTGCACCCTGTGAACCCGCCCGATGCCAATGGCGTTTCCAAATGGGCGGGCGAGCAATATTGGCTTTTGGAAAACCGCGTGCTGCATCGTCCGGTGGTGTCGCTGCGGCTGACCAATTGCTACGGGCCGCGGCTGCGTATTCGCGATGCGCGCCAGACCTTTTTGGGCATTTGGATTCGCCGTGTGTTGGAAAGCGAGCCCTTTGAAGTCTGGGGCGGGGCGCAGCTGCGTGACCTGACTTATGTGGATGATGTCACCAGCGCCTTTCTGATGGCGGCCGAACAAGCGGCAAACCCGGGCGTGGGCGGCCAGGTTTTCAATATCGGCGGCAGCCCACCGGTTTCCCTGCTTGATCTGGCCGCCAAGCTGATCGCCGCCAATGGCGGTGAGGGCAGTTTTGAAACGCGCGAATTCCCTGCCGATCGGGCGCCGATTGATATCGGTTCCTACGCCGCGGATGATCGCGCCTTCCGTTCCGCGACCGGCTGGGCGCCGACGATTGACCTGGATAGGGGGCTGAAGCTTTCCCTTGACTGGTATCGCCAGCGCCTTGCCGATTATTTGTGACCCCGAAGAGAAAGAACGCACAATGAATGCGCCCGTCACCACCATGATCCCCCAGGCCGATCCCGGCGCCGGCTATCGCGCCCAGAAGGCCGAAATTGACGCGGCCGTGGCACGCGCACTCGCCAGCGGTTGGTACATCCTTGGCAAGGAAGGCGCGGCGTTTGAGGAAGAATACGCGGCCTGGCTTGGCACGCGCCGCGCAATTGGCTGCGCCAATGGCACGGATGCGCTGGCCTTGATCCTGCGCGGGCTTGGCATTGGGCCTGGGATGAGTGTCGCCACTGTGTCCCACACTGCGGTTGCCACCGTGTCCGCGATTGAAATGGTGGGGGCGACGCCGCTGCTTTTGGATATTGACCCCGATACCTACACCATGGATCCGGATGAGCTGCTGAGCGTGTTGGATCACCCGCCGCCAGGTCTGCCGCCTTTGCGTGCCGTGATTCCGGTGCATATCTATGGCCAGGCCTGCGATTTGGAACCGATGCTGGCGGCAACGCGCGCGGCGGGCATCGCGTTGATTGAGGATTGCGCGCAATGCCATGGCGCGACACTGAATGGTGCGAAGCTCGGCACGCTCGGCACGGCTTCCGCCTTCAGCCTGTATCCCACGAAGAATCTTGGCGCACTTGGTGATGGCGGCGTGCTGGCCACGAATGATGAGGCTTTGGCGGTTCGCATCGCCGCCATTCGGCAATATGGCTGGAAGGAACGCTATATCAGCGACATGGTGGGCGTGAATTCGCGGCTTGATGAAGTGCAGGCGGCAATTTTGCGGGTGAAGCTGACGGCGCTTGATGCCGGCAATGAACGCCGCCGCGCGATTGCTGGCGCCTATGATGCCGCGCTGGCGGGCGGCCCCTATGCGCCCCCGCAACGCCGCGCGGGGGCAGAGCATGTCTTCCATCAATATGTGTTGCGCGTGCCGGATCGTGCCGCGGTGCAGGCGAAGCTGAAGGAACAAGGCATTGGCACGGGCATTCACTATCCGGTGCCGGTGCATTTGCAGCCAGCCTATCAGGGCCGCGTGCCGCTGGGGCCGGCTGGCTGCGCCGAGACCGCGGACGCCGCGCAGGAGGTGATGAGCCTGCCCATGTATCCCGAATTGACCGATGCGCAGGTGGAACGCATTTGTGTGGGGCTGCGGAGCTTGAAGGGCTGAATACTTCCAGTGCCTTGGGACGCGTTTGCGTCGTCACCGTTGCCTATAACAGCGCTGCCGCCTTGCGCGGGTTGCTGGGGAGCCTGCCGCCCGGCCTTGCTGTGATTGTGGTGGATAATGCCAGCCGCGATGACAGCGCGGCGGTGGCGGAAGCCGCTGGCGCGCGCGTGATCCGCAACGCGGCCAATCTTGGCTTTGGCGCGGGCTGCAATATCGGCATGGCGGCGGCAGAGACGGAATTCGTGCTGCTGGCCAACCCTGATACGCGGCTGGATGCGGGGGCGATTGCGCGGCTTGTTGCCGTCGCCGATGCCTTTCCCGATGCGGCCATTTTGGCGCCCATGCTTTGCGATGAAGACGGCGCGCGTGTGCGGTCTTGGGATGTGGAGCAGCTCCATCGCCGCAAGCTTTCGCGCAAACGAGGCGCCGAGCCCTGGCCGGAGGGGCCGTTATGCGCGGAATTCCTCTCGGGCGCTTGCATGTTGCTGCGGGCGTCCGATGGGCTACGCTTCGATGAAGCCTTCTTCCTGTTTTATGAGGATGACGCGATTTGCGCCGCCGCCCGCGCGAAAGGGCGTAGCCTCGTGCTGGTGCCGGATGCGGTGATGCATCACGCGGGGGGCGGTTCTTCCGCGCCATCGCAAGCGCTTTCTGCCTTCAAGGCGCGGCATATGGCCTGGAGCCGGCTGCATTACATGGCGCTGATGCAGTGTAGCGCGGCGGTGCGGCGCGAAGCCTGGGCGCGGGTGTGGCACCATGCGTCCAAGGCTTTTGGGCATGGGCTGACGCTGCGTTTTGATAAACTCCGCGCCGATATGGCGGGGCTTGGCGGGACGCTGGCTTGGCTGCGTGGGCGCCGCCCCTGATTGCGCTATGCCCCCAACATCTTCCGCGCGACGATAAGCCTCATGATTTCATTCGTGCCTTCCAAAATCCGATGCACGCGGAGGTCCCGAACAATTTTCTCAATGCCGTATTCCGCCAAATAGCCATAGCCGCCCAGCAATTGCAGCGCATCATCCGCCACGCGTGACGCGGTATCGGTGACGAAACGCTTGGCCATGGCGCAATACATGGTGGCGTCCGCTTCGCCCGCATCAAGCTTGGCGCAGGCACGCCACAGCAGCGCGCGCGCCGCTTCCAATTCAATGCGCATATCGGCCAGCTTGAATTGGGTGTTCTGGAAATCGCTGATCGCCTTGCCGAAGGCGCGGCGTTCCTGCGTGTAGCGCAGCGCGATATCCAAGGCGGCTTCTGCACCCCCCAAGGAACAGGCGGCGATATTCAAGCGCCCACCATCCAGCCCCGCCATGGCGAAGCGGAAGCCCTGGCCTTCAGCGCCCAGTAACGCCTCAGCGCCCACACGCGCATCTTCGAAAATCACCTGCCGCGTCGGCTGCGCATTCCAGCCCATTTTGCGTTCATTGGCGCCGAAGGAAAGGCCGGGCGTATCCTTCGGGATCAGCAGCGCGGAAACACCGCCCGGCCCATCACCGCCGGTGCGGAGCATGGTGAGGTACAGATCAGACGCGCCAGCGCCCGAGATGAATTGCTTGGTGCCATTCAGCACATAGCCCTGATTGTCGCGCGCCGCGCGCGCCTTTAGCGCCACCGCATCGCTGCCTGAACCTGGTTCTGTCAGGCAATAGGAAGCGATCGCTTCCATGCTGATCAGCTTCGGCAACCAGGTGCTGCGCTGCGCATCATTGCCAAAGCGGTCAATCATCCAGGCGACCATGTTATGGATGGACATGAAGGCGCTGATGGTGGGGCAACCGGTCGCAAGCGCTTCAAACACTACCGCCGCATCAAGCCGCGTGAGGCCCGCACCGCCTGAGTCTTCCCGCACATAAAGTGCCGCCATGCCAAGCGCTGCCGCTTCGCGCATTTCGGCCACGGGGAAATGCTGTTCGCGGTCCCATTGCAGGGCTTTGGGCGCCAGCACATCGCGGGCGAAATCCCGCGCGACAGATTGCAACGCGCGGGTTTCTTCAGGAAGATCGAAGGTGATGGCGTTCATGCGGAGATTTCCGTGGCGATATCGGCCATGCGCGCGCGGGCGGCCTTCAGGTTGCGCGCCTTCACATGGCCAAAGCCCTTGATGCCGGCAGCGGCTTCCGCCCAATCGCAAATGGTGCTGTGCGTGGCGGGCGAAAG
>JADCEX010000247.1 GCA_020249825.1 Roseomonas sp. | reverse complement strand
TAAGCCATCCGCTCCAATCGCCAAATAGGATGGAACCCTCATGAGCAGCACAATGCGCAAATTCTCCCCCGAAACCCGTGCGCGGGCGGTCCGGATGCTGCGCGTAATGGTCTCTTCTCGGCCAGGCCGCGACATCATGCGCAGGCCGAAGGCGCCCTTGAGGCTTCTGAAAGGCTCCTCCGAAGCGTTGCTCGCCTGGGGCGACAGAACTCTCTGACGCATTGTGCCGATCAGGCCGCGCGCATGCATGGGCGGGGCATGATCAATGCGCATTGCTTTTATCGGGCAAGGGCCGCATGGCGCGAAGCTGCGCGGCAAGTGCCGCCTGCCCGGCCAATTCCGCAAGCAAAGCCGCTTCTTCCCGCGCCGCTTCAAACCCCAAGCGATAGCCCGCATAGGTCGCCTGATCGAGGCTTTGGCCAAGTGCCTTCCCGATGGCCTGCATGAATTGCTTCCTCCCTCTTCCGTGCTGGTTAGCGCCCCTTGCAATACCCTGCGCCGGCATGGCTGGTGCCGGATGGGCAGGAACCGCCCCGGCTTGGCACATATTCCGTCCGCCCATCCGTCCGGCAATAGCCCGCCCCCGCATGGCTGGTGCCGGAAGGGCAGGAACCGTTCTGCGCAGCGACAAACCCCGCGCCAGAGGAAGACCGGCAGTACCCAGACCCCGCATGGCTGGAACCCGATGGGCAGGACCCGTTGCGCGCCGGCACCATTTGCTGCGCCATGGCAGCGCTGGTGGTGATAAGTAGTGCAAGAAACGTGGCGCGCAGCAGCATCATCGGGCGATCCTTCATGTGCCTAAGGCAAGAAAGCCACAGATCGCGGCTTCTCAATGTCGCCCTTGTGGCAGCAAAGGGTAAATCAAACCCTTTCCAACACCGTCGCGATCCCCTGCCCCACCCCGATGCACATGGTGGCCAAGGCGCGCTTAAGGCCGCGTTCCTGCATTTCATGCGTGGCGGTCGCGATCAGCCGCGCACCACTCATGCCAAGCGGATGACCAAGCGCAATCGCCCCGCCATTAGGGTTCACGCGCGCATCATCATCGGCAATGCCAAGCCCGCGCAGCACGGCCAGGCCCTGTGCCGCGAAGGCCTCATTCAATTCAATCACATCCATCTGGTCTTGTGTCATGCCAAGACGCGCCAATAGTTTTTGCGTCGCCGGCACCGGGCCAATCCCCATCACGCGCGGCGCACAGCCCGCTGTCGCCACGCCGACAAAACGCGCAAGCGGCGTCAGCCCATGGCGCTTGGCGGCCGCTTCACTCGCAATAATCAGCGCGCAGGCGCCGTCATTCACACCCGAGGCATTCCCCGCCGTCACCGTGCCATCCGCCTTCACCACCGGCTTCAATTTGCCGAGAGCCTCCATGGAGGTTTCGCGCGGATGTTCATCAGCGCTCACCACCACCGGATCACCCTTACGGGACGGAATGGTGACCGGCACGATTTCCTTCGCCAGCCGGCCATTTTTCTGCGCCGCCGCCGCCCGCGCCTGGGAACGGAGCGCCATGGCATCCTGATCTTCGCGCGCGATATTGTAATCGGCGGCAACATTCTCCGCTGTTTCCGGCATGGAATCGGTACCGTAGCGCTTGTGCATGGCCGGGTTCACAAAGCGCCAGCCGATGGTGGTGTCATAAATCGCATTGCTGCGCGAAAAGGCGCTTTCGGCCTTTGGCATCACGAAAGGCGCGCGGGACATGCTTTCAACGCCACCCGCGATCATCAATTCAGCTTCGCCAGCGCGGATGGCGCGCGCGGCAATGCCCACCGCATCCATGCCAGAACCGCAAAGCCGGTTCACCGTACCGCCCGGGATCGCTTGCGGCAGGCCAGCGAGCAGCAGCGCCATGCGCGCGACATTGCGGTTATCCTCACCCGCCTGATTGGCGCAGCCGAAAATGACATCATCCACCGCCGCCCAATCCACGGAAACGTGGCGTTCCATCAGCGCCTTCAGCGGCACCGCGCCAAGATCATCCGTACGCACGGCAGAAAGGCTGCCACCGTAACGGCCAATCGGAGTACGCAGGGCGGCACAAATGAAAGCTTCGGGCATGGTTCCGTTTCCTCGATTCCTGATGGCGCGACCAAGTGTTACGGATCGCGCCTTGCACGCGCCATCATCATGCAGAAACCCTGCCTTGCCAATCAGTCGGCGCGGATATTCACCTCACGCGCGATGCGGGTCCAGGTTTCGCGTTCCTTCACCGCAAGCTCTCGTATCTCGGCGCCCGGCGCGAAGGCAGGGAAGGTGGCAAAGCCAAGCAGGGTTTGCGGCAGATCGGTGTTTTCCATGGTCCAGCGCATGGCATCTTCAAGGCGCCGCAAAATGGCAGGCGGTGTGGCCGCCGGCGCGGCAAGGGCAGACCAGGAAGTGAATTCATAGCCAGGCACACCTGCCTCATCCACTGTTGGTACATCTGGCAAATTCGGGTGCCGCTGGCGGGATGTGATGGCCAGCACCCGCACGCGCCCCGCTTCATGCGCACCGCGCATCAGCCCATAGCCATCCACCATCAATTGCACCCGCCCCCCCAGCAGATCCTGCAAGGCCGGTCCACTGCCGCGATAGGGCACATGGACAATATCAAACCCAACGCGCTGCTTCAGAATTTCAAAGGCAAAATGTGGTACCCCGCCTGAACCACCGGAACCGAAATTCAATTCGCCGGGCCGGCGGCGCGCGATATCCAGAAATTCCTGGAGCGTCCGCGCGGGGAAATCCGCCGGCACCGCAATTGCGAGTGGACCGATATGCACGCGGCATACATAAGCAAAATCACGCACCGTATCGAAGCCCGGATTCGGAAACAGCGCTTGCGTGGTGAAATTGCCGACATTGCCGAAGAACAACGTATAGCCATCGGCCGGCGATTTCGTGACATGATCCATGGCGATATTGCCGTTATTGCCGGCGCGATTATCAATCGCAATCGCCTGACCCAGCCTTTGGCCAAGCCGCTGAAAGGTGGGCCGCCCGATCGTGTCCACGCCACCACCAGGCGGGAAGCCAATCACCACGCGAATGGGCCGGCTTGGATATTCGCCTTGCGCAAATGCAGGCACGGGCAGCGTAGCTCCCAGCCCGCTCGCCAGTAGATTACGACGATTGACTTTCCCGAACATTGCTTTCCTCCACTAAGACTTCCCTATTTTTCGGAAGGCTATGGGGCGGCGGGGGGAAGCGTCAATAGAATTCGTGCTGCCAGGGCAAGCGCTTCCCGCCAAAGCCTCTGCTGCGGCAAGCGCGCAATCCTGATGTCGCCTGGATGCGCGGTGCGTCATGGCGCGGTTGCAAGCTTGGGCAAGACCCCGGCCGCGCGCCAATCGATCTTCATTAAAGCCATGGGCGAAGGCGCATTGGCGCCTCCGCCCAAGCTTTGTCACTCTGCAGCTACGGTCTGCGTTTTCGGACCACCGCCATTGCCACCGCGGGTCTTCCACAGCGACCACGCAATACCGGCCGCAAGGATCGCGAAGGTAATGGAAAGCGACAAGGCAGGCGGGAACTTGCCTGTCTCCGGGAACGCAAGATCCGCGATAAAGATCTTGGAACCGATGAAGACCAGCAGCACCGAAAGCGCATATTTCAGGTAATGGAAGCGATGCACTATGGCAGCCAGCGCAAAGTAAAGCGCACGCAGGCCGAGGATGGCGAAGATGTTTGACGTATAGACGATGAACGGATCGGTCGTGATGGCGAAGATCGCCGGCACGCTATCCACCGCAAAGATCACATCGGCCACTTCCACCAGCACCAGCGCCAGGAAAAGCGGCGTCATGAACCACACCGCCTTGCCTGTCTGCGGATGGGGCTGCTTCACCCAGAACTTCTCGCCATGCAGCTGCTCCGTCACGTTGAAGCGCCGGCGCATGAAATTCAGCAGCGGGTTCTTGGCGATGTCGGGCTTGGCTTCGGCCATCACCCACATCTTCATGCCAGTAAAGATCAGGAAGACCGCGAAGACATAGAGCACCCAGGAGAATTGGGAGACAATGGTCGCACCCAGGCCGATCATGATCGCGCGCAGCACGATCACGCCCAGAATGCCCCAGAAAAGCACCCTGTGCTGATAGATGCGCGGTACCGCGAAATAGGTGAAGATCATCGCAATGACGAAGACATTGTCCATCGCCAGCGTCTTCTCAACGATGAAGCCCGTCCAATACAGCGTCGCGGCAGTGGCGCCATCCAGCCCAACGCCCTCGGGCTTCAGGTTATCGAAGCTCCACCAGACCCAGAAGCCGAAGCCTAGCCCAAGGCCGATATAAAGCGCGGAGAGGATCAGGCTCTCCTTCACTTCAATTTCCTTGGCCTCACGGTGGAGCACGCCAAGGTCCAGGACCAGCAATAAGCCCACAACGCCGATGAAAAGCAGCCACATCCAGACGGGCGTGGCAAGAAAGCTACCTGTCAGGAACTCGATCATGCCAATCTCCAGTTTTCGAGGGATAAGGTTCTGTTCAAGCCGTGGCCGGCCGCGTGGCGCGGGGCTGGGTCCGAACAATGGGTGAAGGGCGTGCGGGGTGCTGCGTGCCGGCAGAAACTGCTGCGCGCAGCAGCGCCATATTGCGCCGATTGGCGCGGAAGAAGGCGTCCGCGGCCCAGCCCAGCACGGGCACGGCGCCGATTGCCGCATCCAGCGCGACATTGCCGCACATGCGCAGCAGCAGGCTGCGGGGTACGCCAAGGCGCCATGCCTCAAGGATCAGCCAGGCGGATACGCCCTTTGAAACCAGCGGGCCAAGGCCAGGCAGCAGGTTGGCCAGCGCATCCGCCCCCAGGCGGAAGGACGTGCCAGGCACACGGATAGCGCTGTCCAAAAGCCAGGCAAGACGCTCAAGCCGCGCAAGCACGGCTTCGCATTGACCATCACACCGAACAGGCTTGTCGGCGCGGCCATAGGGCGATGAAGGGTACTGATACGACATAGACATCTCCCAGGTGCAGGCTGCGCCTTCGTGCAGCCGTCAGATGGAAGGTGTCCGACATGACGGGATCTCTTCGCCGTCAGAGGGGCCCGGACCCCAACGAAGCGCCAGATGGGCCGCAAGGGCATAAAGTTCAAGATGTCACGACGCTGTTTTGCGAAAGGTGCCGCAGCGATCCGCAATGGCGCCAGATGATGATTTTACAGACTGTAACAGGCATCAACGCAGGAAGGCGCGCCCCGAAAGCCAGGGCGCGCCCAATGCCAAACGCCGCTCACTCCGGCCGCACGCCAGCGGCGCGCAGCACATCCGTGTAGGTCTTCGCCCCTTCGCGCACCAGATTCATGACTTGTTCTGGCGTTTCATAACCAGCGCGCGGCACAACCCCGGCCAATTCATTCAGGCGCGGGGCGCTTTGCTGAATGGCGGTTTGGAAGGCTACCCCCAAAGCGGCCACAATCGGGGCCGGGGTGCCGGTTGGCGCCAGCATCGGGAAGAATTCCTCAAAAATGAAGCCTGGAATGCCAGCTTCGGTCGCGCTTGGCACATTCGGCAATGCAGGGCTGCGCTGGCTTGATGCCACCGCCAGCGCCCGCAGGCCGCCGCCACGCACCTGACCCAGGGAGGATGCCATGGTGGGCGTGCCGAATTGCGCCTCACCACTCACCAACGCCGCCACACCTGGCCCGCCGCCGCGATAATGCACCATTTCGAATTGCGTATTGCTGATGCCGCGGAAGATCTCACCGGCCAAATGCACGCCGCTGCCAATCCCTGCAGAGGCGAAATTCAAGCGCCCCGGATTGGCGCGCAGCAGCGCAATCAGCTCCGCTGCACTCGTCGCTTGCGTGCGCGGATTGATCGCCAGCACATGCGGCGAAAACCCAGCCACAGCGATGCCGACGAAATCATTGATGGTGTCATAAGGCACGCGCGCCACCAGCGCGGGCACCGAAGCATGCGCGCTATTGATCAGCACGGTATAACCATCAGCCGGGGACCGCGCGACATGTTCCGCGCCAATCACGCTGCCCGCGCCAGCGCGGTTTTCTACCACCACGGGCTGGCCCAGAATATTGCCTGCGGCTTCCGCAATGATGCGGCCCACAATGTCATTCGACCCACCGGGCGCGAAAGGCACCACCAGACGCACAGGACGTGTCGGGCGCCATGCCTGGGCCTGGGCCAGATGAGGGGCAAGCCCCGCCGCCAAGGCCAGGCTCAGCGCTGTTCTGCGTTGCATCATTGTTGCTTTTCTCCCTGTTCCTGACAGGGCGCCTATAGCGTCCCGCCTTGTGTCTTTTCCCGGCCATTTAGCCTTGATCGGGGGCTTCTAGCCGAAGCGGCGCCCTGGGAGAATAGCCAAACCCCTCGACGCCGCGCGCCCGCAGCCCCATCCTGTGACCATGACCGAAAATCCGCTGCTGACCCCCTGGAACACCCCCTTTGGCCTTCCGCCCTTTGGCGCCATCGAACCCGCACATTTCCCGCCCGCCTTCGAAGCCGCCATGGAAGCGCATCGTGCCGAGGTCGCGGCCATCGGCGCCAACCCCTCCCCGCCCAGCTTCGCCAATACGGTGGAAGCGCTGGAAGGCTCCGGGCGCTTGCTCAGCCGGATCGGCGCCACCTTCTTCAACCTGGCCGCGAGCCACGCGACCGAGGCGCTGCAACAGGTGGAACGCGATATCGCGCCCAAGCTTGCCGCGCATCGCATGGCAATCGCGCTTGACCCGGC
>JADCEX010000246.1 GCA_020249825.1 Roseomonas sp. | reverse complement strand
GCATTGAGCCGCTGGCGCGCAGCCTGTTGTTCCCCGCCGGTGCGATCTTCCACCGCCTGGCGCGCGCGGGCCAGCGCTTGATCGGCTGAGCGTGCTTCACGCGCTGCAAGCCGCGCGGCATCCAGCAAGACGCGGATTTGTTGAAGTGCCGTAATGGTGTTGGCCAGCGCTTCACGCCCTGGCACATCAACACCAGTACGCGCCAGGATTTCCTGCAACCGCTCGACCGATCCCGGCCCGCCGGGAATGCGGCGGAGTGAGGCCTCAAGATCGAACTGCGCCGGCTGCAATAGAAGTGGGTCGCCCAGCCCCTGATCCCAGAGCGGCAAATCCTGGCGCTGATCGCGTTCAAAGCCAAGCAGGATAGTTTTGGGTGCGGCTTCCAATTGCGTTTCATGCCGCAGGCCGAATTCGCCTTCAGCGGCGACGGGGAAGCGCGGTGCGGCACCGGGCCGGCGCGGCAGGTCAATCACCATCAACCCGCGCGCACCGCGAGGATCAATCGCAAGTGCGGTTTCTTCGATGCGCTTTGATTCAAGGGTGATGAAGCCGCGCCGAAGGCTGATGCGCGTAATGTCGTCCCGGTTACTGCTTTGGCTTGCCAGGTGCAGATCACGATCACGCGCAAAGGCGATCAGGCGCTGATCGCCGGGCGATAGTGCGCGCAATTCCGCATCACCCAGAAAGCTTGGCGCATCCGGCCCGCCATAAACAGTGACCAGCCCTTCGGGCAGCACATGGTTTGACGTGTTGCGGAAACGTATTGCGTGCAGGGGACGCGTCGCGGCAAGATCCTGCACCCACCAAAGCCGTTCTGCCGGCAGGTTGAGATCAAGGAAAGGCAGGTTTGCCGTTTCGCCGCTGCGAATCGTCACAGGCTGTTCCAGCGTGAAGGCCACGCGCCCGGCGGCCGCTTCCGCCGCAACATTGACGGCGAGCGGCGCTGGCGCAGCTTCCGCATGCATGGCGGAGCGCGCTGCGGGTGCGGGCGGCGGTGCCATCATTGGTGCGGCCGCCGCTGCCATAGGCTGAGGGCCGGTATCAGGCGTCACGCGAATGGCTTCCGCAATGCGCACCGGCAATTCAGGGCGCGGCACCGTGAAGGGTTCAAAGATCGGCTGACGAAATGCCGCAGCGTCGTCCGAGACCAACGAAACTCGCACACCTTCCCAATCACTGCCCGAGGCATTTTCCACCACAGCCCAGCCCATCAACCGCGCCTGAGCGCCCGTTGCACCAAGCGCCGGCGCCATCAGCCGATAGGATGGCTTCCAAAGCGGCGCGCCGGCAATATAGATAACCGCCACCTGCCGCGCGCGATCAGACCTCAGGCGGATTTCGATGCGCCTTTCATCATCACTGCGCGCGGCCGCCAACGCTTCCGCCGCGCGTGCCACGCGCGCAGCCAGCCCAGGGTCGGTCAGCGTGACTTCATCACCCGATTTCAGCAGTACCGAAAGCAAACCACGCGGCCCGATCAGCGAAAGATGCAGCCCGGCCTCCGTCTCCGCTGCGGTTGCGATGCGCCCGCGCGCACCCGCCGCTTCTGCTTCCTGGCCGCGCAAAGCATTCAACAGGCTCGCGCGGCTTTCGAAATCTGCGGGACGAAGCGGCAGGCCGCGAAACGCCTCATTCAGCAAATCCCGCGCCGGCAGGCTGAGGCCCTCAACACGCCCGGCGGGATCAAGGATCATCAGCGATCGCAGCAGATCATCCACATCGCCAAGCGGGGTGCGAAACACGACCGGCTGATTGGCCGCCACCTCGCCGGCGCGTTCAATCTGCGCAATGCCGGCGGACGAAAGCGTCACGCCACGGATCGGCATTTCCGCCGCAAGCGCAGCGGGGGCAATCAGCGTAAGGGCAAGGCTGGTGCGACGCATGGGGTTAGCTCCGATCACGGCGAGAATGCGTAATGCGTTTTCAAAACGGCGAATTTAGGGCGCCTTCACGGGGCGATTGGCATGGCTTGCTTGCGGCACCCCGCGATTGAGTGACATATGCGAATGTACGCAAAGCCACGCATTGGGCGCACCATGGAAAATCATGGTGGCACGCCCTGGCCTTTCAAAGCGCGTGCCATCGGGGTGAAAGCCCGTGCTGGTCCAGGGTGCGACAACAATCACCATGGACTTGTCGTCCGAGGCCAGCACATGGGTTTCCGAAAGGGTGAAACGAAAATCCTCGGTCTTTGGCCAGACATTATCCCATTGCGTCGCCTGCCAGGCAGCAAGCCCAGGGATAACATCACGATGTGTGCCAAAGGCCAGAACATCAGGATGGAATAGCGGGCGCGCGGAAGCGTAATCAACCTCACGCACAAAACCGGCAAAGCGATCCAGCCAGGCATCGAACCAGGCGCGCGTTGCGGCATCGGCTTTTGGTAGATCGGTCATGGCGCATGTCCTTTCAGCTTAGGTGCGGACAGCCTGATCCCAAGCGGCAGCGCTTTCAAGTCTTGCGGCCCGAGGCTTGCCGATGATGCTCGGGCGGGCTTAGCCTTGCTGCCCCAGCGTGGACTGCGCGATTGAAAAGGGGAATACCATGCCGAAACTCAGTGCCGATCGCGTCAAAGAAATTGGTCGCACCCTTCTGATCGCTGCCGGCGCACCGGCAGATGAGGCGGAAACCGTCGCGCGGCATTGCACCAGCGCCAATCTGGTGGGCCATGATTCGCATGGGATCATCATGATCCCGGGCTATATCGAACGCATCAAGGTGGGGCATATCGTGCCCGGCGCGCCCTGGAAGGTTGTGCAGGAAAGCGCGACCACATCAGTGATTGATGGGCATTGGGGCTTTGGTTACGTCGCCAATGAAAAGGCCATGCGCTACACCATCGAAAAGGCGCAGAAATCCAATGTCGCCGCTGCCACCGTGTTTCGGCAGGGGCATATTGGCCGGCTGGCGAGTTATCCGCTGATGGCCGCCGAAGCCGGTATGATTGGCATTTGCACGGCTGATTCCGGGCGTTCACCGAAGGCGGTGGCGCCTTTCGGCGGGCGCGAAGCACGGCTTGGCACCAACCCGATTTCCATTGCGGTGCCATCCGATTTGGCCGGGCCTTTTGTGCTGGATATGGCAACCTCGGCCGCCGCAGCCGGCAAGGTGTTTCTGGCGCAAGCACGCGGGCAGGAAGTGCCGGATGGTTGGGTGATTGGCGCTGATGGCAAGCCAACGCGCGATCCTTCGCAACTGAAGAAGGGCGGCGCGCTGCTGCCGCTTGGTGGCACGGAAGGCTATAAGGGCTTCGGCCTGGCCGCGATGGTGGAAATCCTCTGCGGCTTGCTGACCGGGCTTGGCTTTGGTGTGGAACCCACAGGCCGACATAATGACGGTTGCTTCATGGCGGTGTTCAAGGTGGATGCCTTCCGCCCACTTGCGCAATTCAAGCAGGAAGTCGCGGATTTCGCGCGCTATCTGAAGGATACACCGCCCGCCGAAGGCAGCCAGGGTGTCTTCTACCCTGGTGAACTGGAAGCGATGCGTGAGGCGGATCGCCGCGCCAATGGCATTGAGATCGAGGATAAGACGATTGAGGTATTGACCAATCTTGCCGGCGAATTGGGGGTGGCCGGCAAGCTTGGACTGTAGCGTCTGATCCGCGGAGGCGTTGAGCCGGAGCGGTGAATCAGCCGCTCAAACAAAGTTTTTATTAGGTGAGATCGAAACTAATCTCACCAAACCCTGCAAACCCGGCCTGTACGCGCTGGCCGGGCGGGACGAAGATGCAGCCCGTATAGGTGCCGGTCGTCACCACCTGACCGGTGCGCAAATGCTCACCAAGCCCATGCAGATGATTGGCGAGCCACACCAAAGGCAGCACCGGGTCGCCAGAAGGATTGCCGCCCTTTTGGTCCACCTGTAGCGCACCCGCATAGGATTGCCGCACGGCAAGATGGGGCAGATCAAAACGCCGCCAATCCGCGACATCGGCGCCCACCACATAGCCAAGATGCGCGATGTTATCTGCCATGCCTTCAGCGGGCGCCACGATCTTATGATCGGCATAGCGCGATTGCACCAATTCCAGGAGCGGGAAGGCGGCATCCACCGCATCCAGTACTTCTTCGCGGCTATAGGCGCTGCCGCGCGGCGGCAGATCACGCTTCAGCCGAAACGCAACTTCGGTTTCAAGGCCAACATGACGTGTGTTCACAACACCCCAATGCCCGCCAGATTGGCGCGCGCCACTCGCGGCCATGATGCCGAAATTGGTGGGCTTGCCAGGCGGGGTCGCGCATTTCCAGCCGCCAATGGCGCCACCGAGCGCCTTCAGCACGCCGCGTTGAATGGCGAAGATTTCTGCCTCATTGCCTGGTGCGGCATCGCCGAGATTGGCGAACGGCGCGCCGCCCTTATGCACCGCGACCAGCTTTTCGATCGCGCGCGTGATGGTTTCAGATGACATGATCGGCCGTCCTATTCGTTCAATTCGGGAATGACCCAAAGCGGCGCCTCACCGCGCGCCACGCGCTGCACATTGTCAAAAGCATTGCGCAGCCGGGCGATATTGCTGTCCTGCGTGGGGCCCGCCATATGCGCGGTCAGCACCACATTATCCAAACCAAATAGCGGATTATCGGGTGGCGGCGGTTCCTGATCAAACACATCAAGCCCGGCACCCGCGATCTGCCCCGATGATAGTGCGCGATAGAGTGCCGCCTCATCCACCACCGGCCCACGGCTGGTATTGATCAGGAAGGCGGTTGGCTTCATCAGCGCCAGTTCGGCTTCCCCCAACAACCCCTTGGTGCTGGCATTGAGCGGCACATGAAGCGAGACGATATCGGACGTCCGAAGCAATTCCCGATAAAGACGGAAGCGCACATTTAGCGCATCTTCGGTTTCCTCGCGCAGCCTGGCGATATCATAGTAATGCACGGTCATGCCGAAAGCCTGGGCCAGACGCGCGGTCTTCTTGCCGATAGTGCCAAGCCCCACAATGCCAAGCGTGCGCCCACGCAATTCATAAAGTCTCGGCGTTTGGTTGCCGCGCCAACGGCCGGCGGCGACATTGGCATGCTGGCGGATCAATTGCCGTGATACCGCCAGCATCAGCAGCACCGCATGTTCCGAAACCGCGGTGGAATTCGCGCCGCCATTATTCGCAAAGGGCACACCGCCACGCCGCGCGGCGGCGATATCCGCGCGGTCATACCCCGCGCTCAATACCTGGATCAGCTTCAGCTTAGGGGCAATGGCGTAAAGCTCATCCTTCACCAGCATATCCACGAAACCGACGAGATACTCGGCTTCCCCCATGGCTTCCTTCCAATCCGCGCCGCCAGGCTTGGCAATGCGCAGATCAAAACCATCGGGCGCCATTTCCTGGATCACCGCCTCATCCACCATGGATTGCGTGACAACAACAATACGCGGCTTCATGTTTCCTCCGAAATCACTTATCGGCACAGCATGAACCGGCAGGCGCCGGTCGCCAAGGGGCGGGATTGCGCAGGGCACGCGCCAAGGCCATGCTGCAGCTCACGCAACATCAGGCCGGGGGCGTTATCGGGTGCAGCAGAAGGGCGCGCCACCAGGGGCAGGTCAGGCATGAAGGAAACGCCGTCTCGCCGCGCCTGGTTCATCCTTGCCGGCGGCTTTTTGGCCTTCACCAT
>JADCEX010000245.1 GCA_020249825.1 Roseomonas sp. | reverse complement strand
GCGGTCGAGAGATCAGCCAGCGCGCTGTTCACCAGGCCACGAATAACGCGCAGCGGATGGTCAGGACGCACCCGCTTTTCAAGATCAACATAGCTGAACAAGGAACCAGCCACTGCATCATTGCCACGCATCGCAACCTCAACCGAATGCGAGGACAGTGAATCATAAATACGGAAATCAGGCTATGAATTTCAGCAGCCTGCTAACCCGCCAGCAAATCGCCATGGGCCGTGTTGCTGCGATTGCCGTCGCTGGCAACGACATGAAAAATAGCTTGGGAGAAATCCCTCCCGATGGCACTTATAAAATACCAAAGTCCAGAGAAACAGGCTTGCCTTGCAGCGCTGCGTAACCCTAATGAAAGCGAAAGAAATCCTGAAGGAGGACCCCATGATTTCCCGTCGTCACCTTGCCTTGCTTGCCGCGCCGGCGCTGCTGCCAACGGCTGTACGCGCGCAAGATGCCTGGCCAAGCCGGCCGGTTACGCTGGTGGTGCCCTGGGCCGCGGGCGGTTCTACGGATGCGGTGGCGCGCATTCTGGCACAAAAGCTTTCCACCGATACAGGCCGCAGTTTTGTGGTGGATAACCGCACCGGCGCCAATGGCACGATTGGCTTCAATAGCGTCGCGCGCGCGCGGCCCGATGGCTATACCATGCTGGTCAGCACGGTCAGCACTTATGCCATGGCACCGCATCTGATGCCGCTGCCCTATGACAACGAAAAGGATTTTGTCGGTATCGGGCTGATTGCTTCCATGCCGATCATCATGGTGGTGCATCCGAGCTTTCCGGCGCGCACCCTGGCGGAGTTTGTGGAAATTGCGCGCCGCCCGAACAGCAACCTGACCTATGCCAATTCCGGCACGGGGTCTTCGACGCATCTCGCGACCGAACTCTTTTTGCAGGAAGCGCGGCTTACCATTCAGGATGTCGGTTATCGCGGTGGCGCGCCGGCGGTGCAGGCGGTGCTTGCCAATGAAACACCGATGGTTTTCCAGGCAGCATCAGGCATTTTGCCGCATATCCGCTCCGGTTCCCTGCGCGCGCTTGCCGTGGCGACAAGGGAAAGAAGCCCGCTGACGCCCGACATCCCAACCTTCGCCGAACAGGGCTTTCCGGGCGTGGAAGTGGTGGAACATATCGCCCTGCAAGCCCCAACCGGCGTGCCTGCTGATATCCTGGCGCGCATGCATGCGCTGACCAAGGCGGCGATGGAAGCGCCAGATACGCGCGAACGCCTGAGCGCGCTTGCTGTGGTGCCAACGGTCGGCAACACCGCCGAATGGCCTGCCTATTTCGCGGCGGAAAACGCCAAATGGCGCAACATGATCCAGGCACGCAATATCAAGCTGCAATAGTAGCTTCAGGCCGAGGCTGGCTTGCCAATGCCAGCCGCGCCCGGCCGTCCATAAAGATGCAGTGCGCGCCGTTCAAAGGCGCGCACCATCAGCCGCACCGCTTCATTGAACACCACACCAATAGCCACTTGCAGAATGCGGCTGCGGAATTCGAAATCCACGAAGAAATCCACCTCTGTCCCGCCAGCCACCGGCGTGAAGCGCCAGTGATTGTTCAAATAGCGAAAGGGGCCGTTTTCATAGGTCACATGAATATGGCCGGGCTTGTTCATGCCCACACGTGATCTGAAGGTTTCGCGAAACATACGAAAACCAATGGTCAAATCCGCCACCAGCACTTGTTCATCGCGGCTCAGCACCCGCGCGCCGACGCACCAGGGCAGGAATTCAGGATAGCGCGCCACATCCGCGACCATGTCGAAAAGCTGCTCCTGCGTATAACGGAGCACCTTCTTTTCCGCATGGGTCGGCATGTCAGCTTCGCGCGGCCAATTGCGCGTTGCGCGCCGCACTCAGCGCCGCGAAGTCTCGATCCGCGTGATAGGAAGACCGCGTCAAAGGTGTGGCCGACACCAACAGAAAACCCTTACCGCGCGCGGCCTTGGTGTAATCCTCAAACTCATCGGGTGTGACGAAGCGATCCACCGCTGCATGCTTCACCGATGGTTGCAGGTATTGGCCGATGGTCAGGAAATCCACCTCCGCACTGCGCAGATCATCCATCACCTGCAGCACTTCAATGCGCTTTTCGCCAAGCCCCACCATGATGCCAGATTTGGTGAAGATGGAAGGATCAAGCTGCTTCACGCGATCCAGCAGGCGCAGCGAGTGATAATACCGCGCGCCGGGGCGGATGGTCGGGTACAGCGCCGGCACGGTTTCCAGATTATGGTTGAACACATCCGGCCGCGCCGCCACCACCACTTCCAAAGCGCCATCCTTGCGCAGGAAATCCGGCGTCAGCACCTCAATCGTGGTGCCAGGGGCGGCGGCGCGAATGGCGCGAATGGTTTCGGCGAAATGCCCCGCACCGCCATCTGCCAGATCATCCCGGTCCACGCTGGTAATCACCACATGGCGCAACCCAAGCGAAGCAACTGCTTCTGCGACCCGGCGCGGTTCATCCGTATCCAAAGGCTTTGGAATACCGGTCGCGACATTGCAGAAGGAACAGGCGCGCGTGCAGGTCTCCCCCATGATCATCATGGTAGCGTGGCGCTGAGACCAGCATTCGCCGATATTCGGGCAGGCCGCTTCTTCGCATACCGTGACCAGCTTTTTCTCCCGCATCAGGGCGCGGGTTTCCAGATAAACCGGATGCGTCGGCGCCTTTACCCGGATCCAGGCGGGTTTGCGCTGGATGGGGTTATCCGGGCGATGCGCCTTTTCCGGATGCCTTTCGGCACCCGTCTTGGCGGCGCGATGGTCAATTTCGATGCGAGTCGGGGGCATAGCAAGACTTGATTTGAGCGGCTGATTCACCGCGTCGGTCATACGACCTACGCGGATCAGACGCTAGATGTGGATCACCCGGCCGTAAGCATCAAGCACGCTTTCATGCATGGCCTCCGAAACCGTGGGGTGCGGGAAGACGGTGTGCATCAATTCCGCCTCGGTTGTCTCCAGTGTGCGGGCGATACCATACCCCTGGATCATTTCCGTGACCTCCGGCCCCACCATATGGGCGCCGAGCAAGGCGCCGGTTTTGGCGTCAAACACTGTCTTCACGAAGCCTTCCGGCTCACCCATCGCAATCGCCTTGCCATTGCCGATGAAGGGGAAGCGCCCGACCTTTACCCCATGCCCCTTCGCCTTGGCCGCGGCTTCCGTGAGCCCGACCGAGGCAACCTGCGGCCGGCAATAGGTGCAGCCCGGAATATTGCCGATATCCATGGCATGCGGATGCAGCCCGGCAATGGCCTCAACGCAAATGATGCCTTCATGCGATGCCTTATGCGCGAGCCATGGCGGGCCGGTCAGGTCACCAATGGCATAGATGCCGGGTTCCCCAGTACGGCCGAAAGCATCCGTGATGATATGGGTCCGGTCCACCTGAATCTTGGTGCCCTCAAGCCCAAGGTCTTCAACATTGCCGACAATGCCAACCGCGCTGATCAGCCGATCTGCCTTGATCTCAGTGACTTTGCCGCCGGCCTCCACAATCGCGGCAATCGCGTCGCCTTCCTTGCGCACGGCTTGCAGCTTGGCACCGACCAGCACCTTCATGCCCTGCTTTTCGAAAGCCTTATGCACAAAGGCGGAAACCTCGGCGTCTTCCACCGGCAGAATACGATCCATCGCTTCAATAAGCGTCACTTCGGACCCCATATTGCGATAGAAGGACGCGAATTCAGACCCAATGGCGCCCGACCCAATAACGATCAGCCGCTTCGGCAAAGCCGGCGCCGTCATGGCTTCGCGATAGGACCAAATGAGCTTCCCATCCGGTTCAATCCCCGGCAGCACGCGCGCCCGCGCGCCGGTTGCCAGAATGATGTGCTTGGCCGCCAATTCAGCTACCGGCTTGCCATCCTTGCTCACCGCAACCTTGCCGGCGCCCGCAAGCTTGCCATGACCATCAAACACCGTGACCTTGTTCTTGCGCAGCAAATGCTTGACGCCACCCGAAAGCTGCCCCGCCACGCTGCGTGAGCGCTTCACCACCTTCGCGAAATCGAAGCGGATATTGTCAGCCGCGAAGCCATAGGCATCCAGGCTATGCAGCAAATGATTGATTTCGGAAGCGCGCAGCAGCGCCTTGGTCGGGATGCAGCCCCAATTCAGGCAAATGCCGCCCAGATTCTCGCGCTCCACCAGCGCGACCTTCATCTTCAATTGGCTCGCGCGAATGGCTGCGACATAGCCGCCAGGCCCACCACCCACCACCACCAGATCAAATGCCTCAGCCATGTCTCAGGCTCCTTCCTTTATTCGGCCAGGCGATCAAGCGCCGCGCCGTCAACGCGTTGCATGGTCCATTGATCAAGCCCACGCGCACCCATGGCGCGATAGGCGCCAATCGCGGGCTCATTCCAATCCAGCACATTCCATTCCAGCCTTGCGCCGCCTTCATCTTTCACTTGCCGCGCCAGACGCCGAAAGATGGCGCGCGCGATGCCACGGCCGCGATAGGCGGGCTCCACAAAAATATCCTCCACCCAAATGCCATGGCGCGCGGTGAAGGTGGAGAAGGTACGATACCAGATGCAAAGCCCAACCGGTTTGCCATCCGCTTCGGCGATAATGGCCGCGGCACGAGGTGTTTCGCCAAAAAGTGCTGCGGCAAAGTCAGTCTCGGTCCCCTTCGCCTCATGCAGCAGCTTTTCATATTCGGCCAAGGCGCGGACGAAATGCACCACTACCGGCACATCGGCCGGTGTGGCATCGCGCAGCGTGAAGCCAGCACCCATCAGAGCATCAGGCTCAGCGGATCCTCAATATTGCGCTTGAGCGCTTGCAGGAATTCCGCCGCAAGCGCACCATCAATCACGCGATGATCCACGGAAAGTGTCAGTGTCATCACGGTTGCAATGGCCAGCGCGCCATTCTTCACCACCGGGCGCTGTTCACCGGCGGATACTGCAAGAATCCCGGCCTGGGGCGGATTGATGATGGCGGCGAAATCCTTCACGCCATACATCCCCATGTTGGAGATGGAAAAGCCACCACCCTGAAATTCCTCTGGCTTCAGCTTGCCGGTTTTGGCACGCGCGGC
>JADCEX010000244.1 GCA_020249825.1 Roseomonas sp. | reverse complement strand
CTTGGCGCCATCAGCTTCTATATCTTCGTGGCCCATTGCCTGACCGCACGGGCGCCCTTTCTCAATCCCAGGCTTTTGCTCGATCGGAATTTCGCGATCGGCACGGCGATTGCCTTTGTCATGGGAATGCTGGCCTTCACAAGCCTGACGCTATTCCCGACCATGCTGCATGATTTGCGCGGCTATCCGGATAATGCGGTGAGTATCCTGATCGCAGCGCGCGGCATGGGGAATTGGGTGGCGTTTCTGGTGGTGGTGCAGCTCACGCGTTGGGCGCCACGCTTTACCATTGGGCTTGGGCTTTTGCTGCAGGCGGCATCAGGCTTCTGGATGGCGCAATTCGACATCAATGTAACAGAAAGCCAGATTTTCTGGTCGCATCTGCTGCAAGGTTTTGGCCAATCCATTGCCTTCACGCCCATGACGGTGATGGCGTTTTCCACCTTGCCCGCGCATCAAGTGACGGAAGGTTCCGCCATTTTCACGCTGATGCGCAATTTTGGATCAAGCCTGTTCATTTCCATCGCGGTGATGATGCTGATCAGATCCAGCAGCGAAAACTATGCGCGGCTTGGCGAATTCGTGACCCCCTACAACAAGCTGCTGTTCCTGCCGAGCTTTCCGGCAAGCTGGGATCTGGAAAGCGCATCCGGCCTGTTTCGCCTGGCGGGAGAAATCCAGCGCCAGGCGGCGATGATTGGCTATGTGAATGCGTTTTACCTGATGGCCCTGACGGCGGCGCTGAGTGTGCCGCTTGCCTTTTTCATGCAGCGGGCCAAGCGGATGGGTTAGGTTTTGCCCGCGTAGGATTTCGCCATGCCATCCGCCGGATCAGCCTGCGGGCCATAGGGCATGATGGGATAACGCAGCCCTGCCTTGGAAAGGCCAAGCAGGCCCTCAACAGCGCGCGCCAAATCCTCGGGCGGGCAGGCCATCAGCATTTCATCATCCGCAACCCCGCCATAGCGGCGTTCAGCATAGCAGGGGATGGAAAGGCAGACGGTACGGTCACGCAAAGCGCGGCCCCAGGAATCGGCGCAGGCGCTTTCCCCGGTGATGGAAAAATCATAGCGCTTGTAATTCTTCCATTGTAGCCCGTTGATGAACAGGATCATTTGTGCGGGATTGGCGTAGAACAGGCAGATATCTGGCGGATCAAGCCGCGCGGCGCGTAGGGGCGACACCACCAACCCCTTATAGCGCGCCGGCACGCGCGGCATTTGCGCCTGATGCAACCGCCCTGCTTCGCGGTTTTCAAACCACACACCTTCGAATTTGCGGCCCGAGAGGTATAGTTCCGAGGGTTCATTCAACCCGATCACCCCACCGCAATTGCTGAAACCCGGCACGTTTTCTTCCGTGATGCCCAGGGTAAAGCCGGCGATGCGCGCCTGTGTCACCAATTGGCAGGTGGAGAATTTCTTGCCCTCGGTCGGGCGACGGAGCCCGGGGATTTTCGCCATTTCCTCGGCGTCATCAAACAGCTTCATGCCGAAGGGAAAGGTGCGAATGCGCAGCAATTCGGTCAATTGCCGCGCCAATTCGGCAATGGCCTTGGCATCGAGCGGCGGTTTTTCGGCGATGGTAGGTGCGTCATTCATGATGTGGTCCTCCGCCCCGCATCATGCGCCCTGTCGCGGTTATGCGCCATGCCCCCGGCTGGCGGTGAGTGGAAAGGAATAGAGCCGCTCCTCCCCCAGCAAAAAGGCCCGCCCGCCTTGCGGGAAAAGCCGGGCGATGGCGGGATCGGTCACGCAAAGCCCGCCCGTGAAAGCACCAAAGGCCGGCATCACCACGCGGCGCGGATTGGCGACAAAGCAGGGGCGGGAAATGCCGCCGGCGCGCGTGGGCGCCGTGGCCTTGGGGTGCAAATGCCCGGCGATTTCCGGCGGCGCCTGGCGCGAAAAGGGGCTTGGAATATGGCGGAAGGTAATCGGCCCCTGGCGCCATTCCGCCACCGCCTGGCCAGGCAAGTCACAAGGCGGCGCGGGGTCGTGATTGCCCAGCACCCAAATGGGGTCCAGCCCTTCCAGAAGCTTGAGCAGCGCCGCGCGATCCGCAGCATCCAGCCGCGCCGCACCATCGGCGTCATGGAAACTATCGCCCAGGAAAACCAAGCGCGCCGGGTTATAGCGCCGGATCAGCAAAGCCAGCCGCGCGAGTGTTTCGCGCGTATCATAGGGCGGCAGGAAATAGCCGGCTCGGGCAAAGGCGCTGGCCTTTTCCAGATGCAAATCCGCAACGCACAACAGTTTCTGCGCCGGCCAATGCAAAACGCCCGCGGGGTCCAGCATGACGCGCTCCGCGCCCATATGCAGCGGCGCGGCATTCATGAGGCGCGCCTTGGGGCGGTGCGGATGAAGCGTGATTTCCGTGCCTCACGCGGCCTTGGGCGGGCAGAGGCACCGCGCGTGATGATGCCATCGGTCATCTCGGCGAGCGTTTCGCCAAATTCTTCTGCACCATCGGTGGCTTCCGCGACCAGTGCCGCCGCTTCCGCAAGCAGCGCATCTTCCGCGCCACCCGCCACCCATTCGCGGCCTTCTTCAATCAGCGCCGGCACGGCCAGCGGCGAAACGCGCGAAAGCGCGCGATGCGTGATGCGGCCTTGGATACGCGCCAGAAGGGAAGCGATGCGCGCCACATCCGTGAGACCTCGCGCGGCTTCTTCGCGCGTGGCGCGGAGCAGAATGTGATTGGGTTCATGGCGCCGCAGAACATCATAGATCAGATCAGCATTCATCGTCATTTGCCGGCCGGATTTCGCCAGCCCCGGATGGTGTTTTTCGATCAACCCCGCAATGGTCGCGATATTGCGAAAACTCCGCCGCAGCATGGAGGATTCCGCGAGCCATTCTTCCATCTCATCGCCCAAAATATCCTCGGCAAAAAGCTGGTCCACATTGCGCGGCTCAAAGGCGGACCAGATGGCCAGCACATAATCCGTGCCGACATAGCCAAGCGGCCCCATGCCAAGCTTTTCCATGCGCTTCGTCACCAAAAGCCCGAGTGTCTGATGCGCCAAGCGTCCTTCGAAGGTATAGGCCACCAGAAACCAGCGCCCACCGCGCGGGAATGTTTCAATCAGCAAACCATCGCGGGGCGGCAATTCACTCCGCAGGCTTTGCAGCTTCAGCCATTCCTGCACCGGTTCCGGCAAATGCGCCCAACGCGTGGGGTCATGCAAAATGGCGCGCACCCGCGCGGCGAGCCAGGTGGTGAGCGGCATGCGGCTGCCGGCATAAACCGGCACGCGCGGTTCATCGCCGCCGCCGGGGCTGACAATCACCGCCGCCGGGTCAAGCCTTTCATAGCGCACCACTTGGCCGGCGAATAAAAAGCAGTCTCCCGCAGTAAGTGTTGAGATGAACCATTCCTCCACCTCTCCCAACGTCGCGCCGCCGCGCAGCCGCACCTTGATCATGGGCGTTTCGACGATGGTGCCAAGGTTCAGGCGGAATTGCCGCGCCACACGCGCATCGCGGATATGCAGCCGGCCTTCGGAATCGCGAAACAAGCGGCGGAAGCGTTCATAAGATGCCAGCGCATAGCCGCCATCTTCAACAAAGCGCACCACATCATCGAAATCTTTCCGCGTGAGTGCGGCATAGGGCGCGGCGCGGGTAACCTCCGCATACAAATCATCCGGATGGAAGGGCGCATGGCAGGCCATGGCCAGCACATGCTGCGCCAGCACATCCAGCCCACCGGGGCGCGGCGGATCGCCATCCAATTCTCCTGCCGCCACGGCTTCGATTGCGGCGACGCATTCAATCACCTCAAAGCGATTGGCCGGCACCAGCACAGCATGGGAAGGTTCATCCATGCGGTGATTGGCGCGGCCCACGCGTTGCAACAGCCGCGCAACGCCTTTGGGTGCGCCAATCTGAATCACCTGATCCACATCGCCCCAATCAATGCCAAGGTCGAGCGACGCAGTCGCCACCACGGCGCGCAACTTGCCCGCGGCCATGGCGGCTTCCACCTTGCGGCGTTGGTCAATTTCAAGGCTGCCATGATGCAATGCAATGGGCAGTGCCGCTTCATTCAAGCGCCAGAGAGCGGCGAAGCATAATTCCGCCTGGGCGCGGGTATTGACGAAAACAATCGTCACGCGCGCGGCTTCGATGCGGCGATAAACCTCCGGCATGGAAGCCAGCCCCATATGCCCGCCCCAGGGCAAATGACCTTCGGGCAATTGCAAATCAAAAACCGGCGCAGCGCCCGCTTCCGCCGTGATCAGGCGTACGGAATCGGCCCGCCCATCCGGCGAAAGCCAGGCGCGCAAGGCATCCGGCGCAGCGACGGTGGCGGAAAGCCCGATACGCTTTGCGCTTGGCGCCAGCTCCGCAAGGCGCGACAGGCACAGCGCCAATTGATCGCCGCGCTTCGTGCCGGCAAGCGCATGGATTTCATCAATGATGATGCCGCCAAGGCCTGCGAAAAATTCGCGCGCCTCGGGCTGGGAAAGCAGGAGCGTCAGGCTTTCCGGCGTGGTCAGCAGGATATGCGGCGGCGCGGCGCGTTGGCGGGCGCGGCGATTGGCGGGTGTGTCGCCAGTGCGGGTTTCAACGCGAATGGGCAGCGCCATGTCTTCAATCGGCGCCATCAGATTGCGCGCAATATCCACCGCCAGCGCCTTGAGCGGCGAGATGTAAAGCGTGTGCAAGCCTTCGCGCGACGTGGCGGCCAAATCCAGCAGCGTCGGCAAAAAACCAGCCAAAGTCTTGCCCCCGCCGGTGGGCGCCACCAGCAGCGCGTGCTCACCGCCCGCCACCGCCGCCAGAACATCAAGCTGATGCGCCCGCGGCTGCCAGCCACGCGCCGCAAACCAGCCGGCAAAAGGTTCTGGTAATGTTCGCATTCAGCGCTATCTATGGCGCGACCCGCCGCCGACGCAAGACCGGAACCGCATGGCCTTCACTGCCCCTCCCCACCCCGAGACCTGGCTGAAAGTGACCTCGGCCGGCCTTTACTGCGAAGCGGGTGGGTTTTTCATTGATCCGCTTCGCGCGGTGGATCGCGCCGTGATCAGCCATGGCCATTCGGATCATGCCCGCCCCGGCCATCAAGCGGTGCTGGCCACGCCGGAGACATTGGCCATCATGACCGCGCGCATGGGTGAAGGCCGCGCGGGGGTTACACAACAGGCGCTGCGGTATGGAGAGGTTCTGGCGATCAATGGTGTGAAGCTCTGGCTGCGCCCTGCCGGGCATGTGCTGGGCTCGGCGCAGATCGCTTTGGAATGGCAGGGCAGCCGCGTCGTGGTCTCGGGCGATTACAAGCGCCGCGCCGATCCAAGCTGCGCGACTTTTGAAGTTGAACGCTGCGATGTTTTCATCACGGAAGCGACCTTCGCTTTGCCCGTTTTTCGTCACCCGGATGCGATGCGGGAGATTGCGCGGTTGTTGCGATCAGCCGCGTTGTTTCCCGAACGCACCCATGTGATTGGCTGCTACGCGCTCGGCAAATGCCAGCGCCTGATCCGGATGCTTCGCGCGGCTGGCTATGATCAGCCTATTCATCTGCATGGCGCGCATCAGGGGCTTTGCGCTGTTTATGAGGCATTGGGCGTAGCGCTCGGCCCGCTGCTGCCCGCAACGGTCGCACGCAAGGATGCGCTGAAGGGCGCGATTGTGCTGGCGCCGCCTTCCGCCATTGCTGATCGCTGGGCAAGGCGGCTTGCGGAGCCGGTCGTCGCCAATGCTTCCGGCTGGATGGGCGTGCGGCAGCGCGCGCGCCAGGGCGGTGTGGAATTGCCGCTGGTGATTTCCGATCACGCCGATTGGGATGAGCTACTGCAGACCTGTGCCGAGACCGGCGCAGGCGAGGTTTGGGTAACGCATGGGCGCGAAGATGCGCTGATCTATGCGTTGGGGCTTCAGGGCATTCGGGGGCGGGCGCTTAATCTGATTGGGCGCGGTGAGGAAGATGAGGAGGTGGCTGCGTGAAGCCCAGCCTCTCCGCCTTTATTTCAAGCGCTGCGCCAATTTCCGCCGCGCGAGCCATCGGCGCAATCCGCCGCCGCCCAGGATCATTTTTGTGCAGGTGGTGCGAATATGCCAGGGCAGGATGAGGAGCTTGTCGTAATGCGCTTCAAGTCGCTGCTGCGCCTGATGAAAGCTGGCGTCAACCTTCCCCGCACTCAAATGCCGCAGGTGGAAATCAATCACCCAGGCGCTGCGCCCGGCGCAACGCGCTTGCAGGCACATATCGGTGCCGTAAAGGTGAAAGCCGGAACCCGCCGCGGAAATGCTGACCAGCGCATCACGACGGATGATGATGAAATTGTCATCCAGGCTGACCACGCGCGCGGGAAAGGCACCGCGGCGCTGGTCTTCGCCATGCGGATCGGAAATGCGGATCACAAGGCTGCCATCCGCCATAGCCCCGGCATTGCCGGCGAGCGCCCAATCCGCATCCAGCGCATCAAGCGCCGCAAGGCGGGCGCAGAGCGTTTCGATATCATCCGCCAGAAGCCGGATATCCTGATGGCAGAGGATTACATATGTGCTGCGTGCCAGGCTCAAGAAACGCCTGATGCCCTGAAAAGCGTCCCATTGATGGCCCTTGCTATTGTCCAGGTACAGGAATTCGGCCTTGTCGGGCGTGAAGCCGCGTGCCGCAAAACTTTCCAGCATGGCCGCATATTCCGCATGGCGCGTGACCAGCGTGCAAATGCTGAAAAGCGGCCCCGCAGGGGCTTGGCCGGCATCCATCGGTTGTTGCGCTTCGATCATGTGGCCAAAATCAGCTCTGCAACCGAATTGCGCAAGATAGGCTTGCGCCGGGCAGTAGCATGAGTCTGCCTGCCTTCGCCGAATTGCTGGAAAGGCTGGTCTTTTCGCCCGGCCGCAATGCCAAGCTGGCGCTGCTTGGCCAATGGTTTGCCGGGCAGCCGGACCCGGAACGGGGCCTTGGCCTGGCCGCGATTACCGAAAGCCTCAAGCTCGCCACCGCCAAACCGGCGATGCTGCGAGAGATCACCAAGGCACGGGTGGACCCCGAGCTGTTCCGGCTTTCCTATGATTATGTCGGCGATCTGGCGGAGACCATCGCCCTGATCTGGCCAAAACGCGCCGGCGTGAATGCGCCACCGCCTGCGCTGTCAGACATTATCGCCGCCCTGGAAACCACGCCCAAGCCCGAGGTCCCGGCGCTGATTGCGGGCTGGCTCGATACACTCGATGCCAGCGGGCGGCTCGCGCTGATCAAGCTGCTCACGGGCGGCCTGCACGTTGGGGTTTCGGCGCGGCTGGCGCGCGTGGCACTCGCCGAATGGTCCGGCACTTCGGTGGAGGCGATTGAGGAAGCCTGGCACGCCATCCCCGCGCCCTATGAAGCGCTTTTCGCCTGGCTTGAAGGCCGCGCGCCGCAGCCGGACCCGCGCGCCGCCCCCATCTTCCGGCCCTTGATGCTGGCGCATCCTTTGGAAGAAGCCGATCTCGCCGCACTTGATCCGGCTGCCTATTGCGCGGAATGGAAATGGGATGGCATTCGCGTGCAAGTCACTTCGGGGCCAGGTGGTGCGCGGCTCTGGAGCCGTGGGGCCGAGGATATCTCCGCGAGCTTCCCCGAAATCATTACAGCGCTTGATTTCCACGCCGTGTTGGATGGTGAATTGCTGGTGCTGCGGAATGGCGCAGTGGCACCCTTCGCTGATTTGCAGCAAAGGCTGAACCGCAAAAGCGTCACCGCCAAGATGCAGCGCGATTACCCGGTGGCGATCAGGCTGTACGATATGTTGTTTGAGGGGACTGAGGATTTGCGCACCCTGCCCTTCACCGCGCGGCGGGCGCGGCTGGAAGCCTGGCATCAGCGTGCGCAACCGCAGCGCATGGATCTTTCCGATATGATCGCCTTCAACCAGATCAGCGATTTGCAAGGCTTGCGCGATGGCGCGCGCGATGCGGCGATTGAAGGGCTCATGCTGAAGCGCGCCGACGGCCCCTATTTGCCAGGGCGCGTCAAAGGGCAGTGGTGGAAATGGAAACGCGCGCCGCTCACGCTTGATACGGTGCTGATGTATGCGCAGCGCGGCCACGGCAAGCGCAGCAGCTTCTATTCGGATTACACTTTCGGCGTCTGGCGGGAAGACGGCGAATTGGTGCCGATCGGCAAGGCCTATTCCGGCTATACGGATGAGGAATTGGCCTGGCTTGATCGCTGGATCAGGAACCACACGTTGGATCGCTTTGGCCCCGTGCGGGAAGTGGAAAAGGAATTGGTGCTGGAAGTGGCGTTCGATGCCGCACAGCGCAGCAGCCGGCATAAATCAGGTGTGGCGCTGCGCTTTCCCCGCATTGCGCGCATCAGGCGCGACAAGCCGGCGGAAGAAGCGGATCGGCTGGAGGCTGTGCTGGCGCTGATCGGAGAAGGCGTAACAGCCCCAGATCACGAGTGACTCATCCCGTACGGCACTGCATCGTGATGCTTCTTCAAGCGCTTTCCGAAGGCGGCACGGTTCCAGGCCGCGGCGTGATGGGCAAAAGCTTGTCAAGACCAGTCATTTTTTCAAACAGCGCCGCCACCTGCAGGGCGCGCGCATCCTGCCGCGGGGGGGCCACAATATGCAGCCCAACCGGCCTGCCAAATTGATCAAAGCCGCAAGGCACCGCGACAGCGGGGCAGCCCGCCAGCGTGGCGAAGGCATTGATCAGCGATCCGCCCATGTAGTTGTCCAGCTTCTTGCCGCCGATGCTTTCCGGTGCGCGCAGCATCACATCGAAGGCAGGCGTGGCCGCACCTGGCGTGATCAGCACATCATAGCGCTTGAACAGATCGCGCATGCTGATGAAGAAGCGCCGGCGTTCATGTTCCGCCCAGGCAAGGCGCGATGCGGTTTCCTGCAAGCCGCGTTCGGTTTGCCAGATGATATCGGGCTTGATCTTGTCCCGATGCTCCTGCAGCATTTTTTCGCGGTCCACCACAAAATGCTGGCTCCGCAGCACCAAAAACGCTTCGTTCAAATCGCCAATCTCGGGATGGGCTTCTTCCACCACGGCGCCAAGCGCTTCAAGGCGGCGCACTTCGCGCGCGCAAATCGCCTCAGTCTCCCGGTCCATCGCAAGCGCGCCGCCAAAGCGTGCGGTGAAGGCGATGCGCTTCGGTGCCTCGGCCTCGGCCGCCGCCACGGCTGCCACATAGGGGCGTGCCGGGGCTTCCCAAGTCAGCGGATCGGCTAAATCCCAACCCGCCATGCTGTCCAAAAACAGCGCCAGATCAGGGATATTGCGCGCCATCGGACCATTCACCGAAAGCGGCGAATAGAGATCATCCGCCGTGCCACGACTGACGCGCCCGGGTGATGGCCTGAGGCCCACCACGGAACAATAGGTCGCGGGGCGGCGCAAAGACCCTCCATGATCCGACCCATGCGCCAACCACACCTGCCCTGTCGCCAGCGCAACCGCGCCACCCCCGGTGGAACCGCCGCAGGTGAGCGATGTGTTCCAAGGATTGCGCGTGCGGCCAAACACTTCATTGAAGGTGGAACCGCCGGCGCCGAATTCCGGGGTATTGGATTTGGCAATGACAATGCCGCCCTTGCGTTCGATGCGTTCTACCAAGGGGTGGCTTTCGCGCGGCACGTAATCAGCGAAGATCGGGCTGCCATAGGTGGTGCGCACGCCAGCCACTTCCGCCAGATCCTTGATGGCAACGGGGATGCCGCCCAGCCAGCCGGCTTCCCCTTCCGCTTCTCGGCGCTTGCCGGCCATCAGTGCGCGGGCATGGTCGCGCGCACGGTCAAGGCAAAGCGTTGGCAGCGCATTCACCGCACCATCCACCGCGGCAGAGCGCGCCTCGGCCGCATCAATCAGGTCAAGCGGCGTGATATCGCCCGCCTTCAGCCTAGCGGCGGCTTCAGTGGCACTCAGGCGGATCAATTCATCTGACATGCGACTTTTCCCCAAAACCCGGATAGGCTAACAGCAATCCAAGTTTGGAGAAGACTCGGCATGTATAATCCGCCCTTATTTCGCGAAGACCGCCCAGAAATCCTCCACACCATCCTGCGCAAGGCGCGCCTTGCCATCCTGGTCAGCGCGGGCGCGGATGGCGTGCCGGAAGCGACCCATTTGCCGCTGCAATTCGCCGCCGATGAAGGGCCGCATGGCACGCTTTATGGCCATCTCGCCAAGGCCAATCCACATTGGCGCGGCCTTGCCAGCGCTGGCCGCGCGCGTGCGATTTTCATGGGGCCTGAGGCTTATGTCTCTCCGTCCTTTTATGCCTCCAAGAAGGAACACGGGAAGGTCGTGCCAACCTGGAATTACGTGGCGGTGCATGCCATCGGCGCGGTTGAGGTGTTTGAGGATGCCGCGCGGCTGCATGCGCTGGTGGATCGGCTGACCAATCACCACGAAGCGCCACGCGCCACGCCTTGGGCGGTGGATGATGCGCCGGGGGATTTCATTGCCTCACAGCTCAAGGGCATTGTCGGGCTGCGCATGGAAATCACAACGCTGATCGGCAAGCGCAAGCTCAGCCAGAACCGTCCGGAACAGGATCGGCATGGTGTGGTGGAGGGTCTCGGCAATAGCGAAGATATGCGGGACCGCGATGTGGCGGCGCTGATGCAGCGGGGCAATTGACGCCCGCGCTACAACACCGCTTCCGCGCCAAACCTTGGAATGAAAACGCGCCCATCTGAGCGCACGCCTGGGTTTGGCTGAAGCCCGGCCGCAGCGCGAGTCACTTCCGCAATCAAGCGCGCCACTTCGCCTTCCAATTCGAACAACCGCCCCGAATCCCCGGGGCGAAAGGCTGCGGTCGCGCGTACGCGCAATTCCTGGCCGGCAACGCCCGTTGAACACGCCACATGCAGCGTGCCCTGGCCTTGCAGAACAACCCGCCCCGTCACGCAGCGCTGCGAAGGCGCATCGGGAATCCAGACCAGGCGCATGCGCGCCACATCACCGGGCGCATTGGCGCGCACCGTTGCCTTGCTGGCATTGAAGCCCGCCGCTACCGCGGCCGAGGCAAAGCCATGTGGCACTTCCATCCCGTGATCATTCACCGCCACCGTGGCCCAGCTTCCATGGCCGGGTAGGGTATAGCGGACATACATCTGACTGAGGCCATTGCGCGCAATCGCCCCCTCATCCGGCGGGCCGACAGCGCGCACCCAGGGCCCAACGCGCAGGGGCAGGCGTGCCGCCACCGCTTGGGTTCTTTCCGATGGCTGGGCAGGGGCTATCGCGACGCCACCCGGCCCGGGCGGTCCGGGCAGGTCATTCGGGTAAAGCTGGGTTATCTGCACATCCGGAACAGGCGCTTGCGTCACCGGTTGCGCTTCAGGCGGCAGTGGCTGTTCCGCACAGCCCAGCGCCGCCATGGCGAATAGCAGGGCAAAGGCGGCGCGGCGCATTACACGCGCTCACTGATTTTGATGGCGATTTTGCAGCCGGTCTTGATCGCGGCGCTCAGCAGCCGATAGGCCGGCGCCTGTTCCGCTTCATGCTCCAGCCCCGTGTCGCGATGTTCCAATTCCTCGGCGCGGAAGCGGGCGATATCGGCGCGCAGTTCCGCCTCATCATCGCCAAGAATGTCTTCCTGGGCGCGGTAATGCTCATCAATCGCTTCTTCCACGGCAACCGTGCAGGCCATGGCGCCACGATGGCCAAGCAAGGCGGTGGCAGCCCCCAGCGCAAAGCCCGCGACATGCCAGAAGGGCAGCAGGGCCGTGGGGCGCACGCGGCGCTCCCCAATCAGGCGGGAGAATGTGTCCAGATGGACCTGTTCCTGCGCCTTCATATGTTCAATCAGCGGGCCATATTTGGTGCGGCCCAGCACGGCAAGCTGGCCTTCATAGATGCGCTTGGCACCATATTCGCCGGCATGATCCACGCGGATGGTGCGTTCCACTACCTCACGCGCCGTGGGGTCGCCGGGCAGGCGGTATTCAGCGGTTCTCTGCGTCATGCTCTGGCTCCTTGCCGGGCGAGGCCGAGGGAAAGCGCCCCCAGACCCAAACCATACACCATATTCATTGCCGCCATTGAAAGGGGAAGGCCTGGAATCAGAAAAGCCGGCGCATCGCAGGGCTTATTCGGGGTCGGCGCCAGGCTTTTCAGCATATCCTCGATGCTCATCGCCCCCCCGGCGGTGGCCGCCTTGCAGCCGGCAAGCGGCGATGGCCAGAAGCCTTGCTCCACGCCCAAATGAAACCCGCCCAGAACCCCTGAAACCAGCGCGGCCAAGCCAGCCAGGGCCAGCAGCGGCGCGCCGAAGCGGGGCAGAACCAGCGCCAGCGCCGCGAAGCCCGCCGCAATCCAATAGGGCCAGCGCTGCCACAGGCAAAGCTCGCACGGCGCCAGACCCAGCCAGGTTTCGCTGGCTTGGGCCAAAAGCGGCGCGGCAGCCGCCAGGGCCAGAATGATCAAAGCACGTTTCATGCTCCCCAGAGATTGCGCGCCCGCGCGCCGCTTGCAACTGGACCCATCCATCGCCGCGCTTTAGGCTGATCTCAGGCAAGGGAGATACGCCATGCGCAAGCTTTGGGGCCGGACCAGTTCCAGCAATGTGATGAAGGTGCTGTGGCTGATGGAAGAACTCGGCCTTTCCTATGAACGGATAGATGCCGGCGGTGCCTTTGGCCGCACCAAGGAACCGGCATACCGCGCCATGAACCCCATGGGCCTGGTGCCGACCTTGCAGGAAGAAGATGGCTGGGCGCTGTGGGAGAGCAACACGATCTGCCGCTTTTTGTGCAATACCGAAGCGCCGGATAGCGCGATCTACCCGCGCGATGCGCGCCAAAGGGCCGCGGTGGAAACCTGGATGGATTGGACCCTTGGCCATTTGACCGCGCAAATGGTGACGATCTTCTTCACCCATGTCCGCCTGCCGGAACCGGAACGCGATTGGAAAGCGGAAGCCAAGGCGCGGGAAGATGCGGGCCGGCTTTGGGGCATTATCGAAAAACAGCTTGAAGGAAAGCGATTCCTGTGTGGCGATGATCTGACCCTGGCGGATATCGCGCTCGGCTGTTGGGTGCATCGCTGGCATGTGCTGCCGATTGAACGCCCAAGCCTGCCCAATCTGCGCGCGCTTTATGATACGCTGCTGACACGCCCGGGCTTTACGCGCCATGTGGCGCTGCCGCTTGCTTGAAGGAAAAACGCCATGACTACCACAACCACCAGCCATGCCGAATCTTCCGAATTCATTCGCGGGCTGCGCCCGTTTTTCGAATATCGTGATCTTGGCATCAATGGCGCCACTGGCGGCGCCTTTGGCGCGCATGTCATCCGCGCCATTCCGGGTGCTCATGCCACCGGGCAATGGCACACCCATAATCTGAAATTCCAGATGTTCTTCGTGTTGAAGGGCTGGGTGCGCTTTGAATATGAGGATATCGGTGTGAAGGAATTCCGCGCCGGTGATAGCTGCTATCAGCCACCTTTGGTGAAGCATCGTGAAATCGCCCATTCGGAAGATCTGGAATTGATCGAAGTTACGGGACCCGCCGAATTTGAGACTAAAGACGTGTGATCATGAAGCGCCGGGGCGCGTGAGACAGGAAGAAGAAGAATGTCGCGATCTGTGATCGTGCTTGGCGCCGGCATGATCGGCGTTTCCATTGCGCTGCATTTGCGACGCCGCGGCGCGCAGGTTGTGCTGCTGGACCGCGCACCACCTGGCGAAGGCGCATCCTTCGGCAATGCCGGCTTGATCCAGCGCGAAGCCGTGCATCCGCATCCCTTCCCGCGCGATATCGCAACGCTATGGCGCATGGCGCAGAACCGATCGGTGGATGCTTCCTATCATCCTTCGGCCTTGCTGAAGCTGGCGGGGCCGCTGTTCAAATATTGGTGGCATTCGGCGCCTTCACGCTATCGGCCCATTGCGGAAGCCTATGCGCGGCTGATCGTGACCTGCATTGATGAACATGTGGCCCTCACACGCGGGACCGAGGCTGAAGCATTGCTGCGCCCCATTGGCTGGATGCGGCTTTACAACAAGCAGCCAGCATTGAACGCCGCCATTGCGGAAGCCGAAATGCTGAAGCGCGAGCAGGGCGTGAATTACGCGTTGCTGGATGAAGCAGGCATCGCGGCGGCGGAACCGCATTTGCTGGTAAAGCGCCTTGGCGCCATTCATTGGACTGATCCGCTTTCGGTCAGCGACCCGCAGGCACTCACGCTATTCTACGCCAAGCGCTTCACCGAAGCCGGCGGTGAAATCCTCCGCGGCGATGCACTCAGCCTTGAACGCCATGGCGCGGGCTGGCGCGTACAAAGCGCGGATGGCGCGCGGGATGCGGAACAGGTGGTGATTGCGCTTGGTTCCGTTTCCGCGAAACTCACGCAACGCTTCGGCTATGCGCCGCCGCTTTTCGGCAAGCGCGGCTATCACCGCCATTACCGCATGCAGGGCAATGCGGTGCTCAATCACGGCTTCATGGATGCCGATAGCGGCTTTGTGCTGGTGCCAATGCGCGCCGGCGTCAGGCTGACCACCGGGGCGGAATTCGCCCCCGATGATGCGCCCAAAACCCCGGTGCAATTGGCCCGCGCCGAACCCATTGCGCGCGGCCTGCTGCCCCTGGCGGAGGCGGTTGAAGACGACCCCTGGCTGGGTGTGCGCCCCTGCACGCCGGATATGCTGCCGATTATCGGCCCCCTGCCCGGCCAGGCCGGCGCCTGGTGCGCCTTTGGCCACGCGCATCAGGGCTTTACGCTGGGTCCGACGACCGGACGGCTGCTTGCCGAGATGATGATGTGCGAAGCGCCCTTCATTGACCCAAAGCCTTATGATCCGGCGCGGTATTGGAACACTCCTTAGCGGTGCGATGCATGCTCATCTTTCCCGGACCAAAACGGCCCCAGCGCACCACCAGCCTTGTATCCGCTGCACCGCTTCGCGTTGCTGTCGGGAACCGACGGAAGCGACGGGACCACAAGCGCGATTTGTTCTATCGGTGGCAACAGCCATCAATTTCCATGGAAGAAAAGGAGTAACCTGATGATCAAAAAACGCCTATTGCTTGCGCTACCGATCCTCGCGGCCATGGCGGGCGGCGCGGCGGCGCAGAAAAGCGTCGTTGGACGCTATAGTGTCGAGGGCCGCAGCCCGGATGGCGTGCCCTATAGCGGCACGCTCGAAGTCGTGCCAACAGGCGACACGCTGCGCGTCACCTGATTGATAGACGGGCAGCGTTATATTGGCACGGGCATCGGCGATGACGGCTTTATCACTGTCAGCTATCGTGCGGGCAATGATACCGGACTTGCTCTTATGGTGAATGAAAATGGTGTCTGGTCCGGTATCTGGACCTATGCCGACGGTACCAAGCTTGGCCAAGAACGCTGGACCCGTCGCTGAGCCGCATCAAAATTACGAATCAGCTATTGAAGGTGGCAAAGGTCCTTTCTGCGGGGCCTTTCGTCACCCACTTAACCTGAGGCTGGTTCAGATGAAGGTTCTTGATTATTAATCGGAATATACGATGATCGCGCTACCCACCCCTCAGCAACTCCGCTATTTGGTGGCGCTCGCGGAATACGAACATTTCGGCCGCGCCGCTTCGGCCTGCGGGGTCACGCAATCCACCCTATCCGCCGGCATGATCGCGCTTGAGCGACAATTGGATGCCGCGATTCTGGAAAGGAGCGGCGCCAAAAAGCCCGTCTTCACGCCGCTTGGGGCGGAACTCATCCAACGCGCGCGGGTTGCCCTCGCCGCGCTCAATAGCTGTGTGGAAACCGCAAGCGCTGCGCGGGAGCCGCTTTCCGGGCCCATCCGCCTTGGCGTCATCCCGACCATCAGCCCCTTTCTGCTGCCGCGCCTGATGCCCCGACTGCGCGCCGATTTTCCGCGCCTGCGCCCCTGGCTGCGGGAAGATTTGACCGAAAGGCTGGTGGAAGCCTTGGAATCGGGACGGCTTGACCTGCTGCTGCTCGCACTCCCCTGCGATTGCGGGGCGGCGGAGACGCTGACCATCGCCGAAGACCCGTTTCTGCTGGCCTGTCCGGAAGATCACCCCTTGGCCGGGCGCGCCAGCATCACGCCGCGGGCGCTGCTGGAAGAAAAACTATTGCTGCTGCAGGATGGGCATTGCCTGCGGGATCATGCTTTGGCCGCTTGCGGGCTTTCGGGGGCGCTGACCGCCGAGGAATTCTCGGCGACCTCGCTCCATACGCTTGTGCAAATGGCGGCGAGCGGACTTGGGATAACGCTGCTGCCGCGCCTGGCCGTGGCTGGCGGTGTGCTCGCGGGGACTGGGTTGGTGACGCGGCCGCTTGAGAATGGCATGAGCCGTCGCATCGGCCTGGCGTGGCGGGCGCGCAGCCCAAGGGCCGAGGAATTCCGCGCACTCGCACCCGCGATTGCGACCGCGATGCAGGATTTGTAATGCTGCCGCCAAGGGAGGGGGGAACATGGCCGGTTTTGATCTTGGGCGGGTGATTGGCGCGGTGCTGGGCGGTGGTACGGCGCCACG
>JADCEX010000243.1 GCA_020249825.1 Roseomonas sp. | reverse complement strand
TTCGGCTTCAAGCGGTCCGCCAGGATACATGGTGGTGATCGTCACCGCGTGGCCGCGCGCCGCCAGGGCCCGCGCCAGGACAACCAGCTGGCGCTCGGCGCCGCCAATGGTCAGGGCGCGAACGATAAAAAGGACCCGCATCTGCTTTTCAACTCCGCCTTGGCGCGCAGGCCGCCGGCCGCGCCATGCACCTGATCCGGGTCCGACCCCGTCGGAGCCCAGGTCGCCCCGGTGCCCCCACGGATGAAAGCACGGGCTGGCGGTGTCAAGCGCACTCGCCGGCTTTTCTCCAAGCTGTGCGTTGCGTATGGATTTGCGTCCGGTTGGGGGCTGTGCGATGCCTGCTTCACATTCGCTTGGACAGAACGCATTGCAACCGCTCCAAAGGCCGGCTGAAGCCTGATGTTTTCCATCTCATTCCTGAACAAGCTTCGTGCGGCAGAACTCGCCCAACTGCCCCTCGCGCGGCGGGAGGCCATGGCAGGGTGGCTCGGCAGCGCATGCCATCTCTTTCTGCTCAAGACGGCGTGAAAGGGTAGCGCGTATGTGCGGAATCGCAGGTTTTTTTGACCCACGGCGGCGATGGTCCCCGCAAGACGGTCAGCGCATCGCGGCTGGCATGGCAGCGGAATTGGTCCATCGCGGGCCCGACGATGCTGGTGCCCATGCGGAACCGGAAAGTGATCTTGCCTTTGGCTTCAGGCGCCTTGCCATCGTCGATCTGACCGAGGCTGGGCATCAACCGATGGTCTCCGCCTCAGGTCGCAGCGTCATCGTGTTCAATGGCGAGATCTACAACGCCGAAGACCTCCGTCGCGATCTGGCAGCGCGTGGCATCCGCTTCCGCGGGCACTCCGACACTGAAGTCCTGCTCGAAGCCTGCGAGGCCTGGGGCATCAATGAGACGCTGCCGCGGCTGATCGGCATGTTTGCCTTCGCCGTGTTCGACAGGACCACCCGGCGGCTCAGCCTCGCGCGCGATCGGTTTGGCAAGAAGCCGCTGTATTTGGCGCAGCATGGCGGTGCGGTGTTATTCGGGTCGGAGCTGCGCGCCCTCCGCGCGCATCCCCTGTTCGAGGCTGTCCAGGACGACCGGGCGCTCTCTGCCTTCCTCCGCTATGGCTGGGTGCCCGCACCGCTCTCCATCTACAAGGATGTTGAGCAATTGCCGCCCGGCGGGCTCGCCGCCATCGGCACCGATGGCACGGTTCGGGTGGAGCGCTGGTGGCAGGCGGATGTCATCGCCGCCGCCGCCAAGGCCAACCCGCTTGAAGGCAGTGATGGGGAACTCCTCGACCAGCTGGACGATGTGCTGAAGGACTCTGTGCGGCGGCGACTGGTTGCGGATGTGCCCCTTGGCGCCTTCCTCTCCGGCGGCATTGATTCATCCCTGATCGTCGCGCTGATGCAGGAGGTGGGCAGCGGCCAGACCAAGACCTTCTCGATTGGGTTCGAAGAAGCTGCCTTCGACGAAGCACCACATGCCCGCGCAGTGGCACGCCACCTCGGCACGGACCATCATGAATTCTACGTCTCCTCCAGCGAGGCCTTGGCAACGGTGCCCGACCTGCCTGAGGTGTGGGACGAGCCCTTCGCCGATTCGTCACAGATACCGATGCTGCTCGTCTCTCGTCTCGCGCGGCGGCAGGTCACTGTCGCGCTATCCGGCGATGGTGGTGACGAAATCTTCGCCGGCTACAACCGCTATGCGCAGATGGCTGCCATCATGCGCCTAGTGCGCCGAGCGCCGGGCACAGTTCGGCGGCTTGCCCGGTTGGGGCACGGCCTTGTCACCGCGCCGGCGCTTACGCCGCTGCACCGCCTTCTGCCGCCGCTGCTGCATTCGCGGGCGGAGCGTTGGCTTGGTCGCATTGCGGCGATCAATGGCGCTGAAATCTTCGAGCCTGGCTACCGCATGATGCTCCAGCTAGGCCTGGAGCCCGCCCGCGTCTTCCCCCGCGCGGAGGAATTGCAGGAACCGATATGGTCGGGCCTACTCGCCCACCGCTTTCCTGGCGTGACGGAACGCTGCCAGATGCTCGATACGCTGAGCTACCTGCCCGACGACATCCTGGTGAAGGTAGACCGCGCCACCATGGCCGCGAGCCTGGAAGCGCGCGCGCCCTTGCTGGATCACCGGGTATTCGACATGGCCTGGCGCCTGCCGGACCGTATGAAGCTGCGCCAGGGTGTCGGCAAATGGGCGTTGCGGGAACTGCTGTATCGCCGCGTGCCAAGACAATTGGTTGATCGGCCGAAGATGGGCTTCGGCGTTCCCATTGATCGCTGGCTCCGCGGGCCGCTGCGCGACTGGGCGGAAGACTTGCTGGATGCGCGGCGGATGTCCCAAGGCGGCATCTTGGATGCGGATGCCGTAGGCAGACTATGGCAGCGCCATCTGGCGGGACAAAACTGGCAATACCCGCTGTGGAGCATCCTGATGGCGGAGGCTTGGCGGCGCCGCTGGCTTTGAATGGACGCCGCGAAGGACTCGGCACGGGGTTCAGGTTGTCCGTCGTCAAATCATTTGAGACCAAGTAGCGCGCTGTCTAACGGAGTATCTGGCCCATCTGTGGTTGAGGTTAAGCTGCGTTGCTGGATGGTTCTGCACTTGATGCGCTCACGCTCCAGCAGGATGGTCTGCCCCCTGCCGAAATAGACGTCAGCCGGGGTCAGGTTATTCAGAGAGCTGGCTCGGGCAATCTGAACAGTCCCTGGGCTTTTCCTAAGTGGGTCTCTGCCTTGGTTATGCCGCCATCGGGATTGATGGCAGCGCGGTGAAATAGGCCTCGTCCGGCGTCCGCCCGTCAAGGCTCGAATGTGGCCGACGGGTGTTGTAGAAGCCATC
>JADCEX010000242.1 GCA_020249825.1 Roseomonas sp. | reverse complement strand
TCCCACGGATTGCCCTGCGCCTGCTTGAGGCCCAAGGAAATGCGGCGCTTCGGTTCATCCACATCCAGGCTGATCACATCAACCTGTTCAGAGGTAGAAACGATCTTGCCGGGATGCGCGTTCTTCTTGGTCCAGGACATTTCAGACACATGGACCAGACCTTCAACACCGGCTTCAAGCTCCACGAAGGCGCCGTAATCGGTGATGTTAGTGACACGGCCAGAGAATTTCGCGCCAACCGGGTATTTCAGCGCCACACCATCCCACGGATCGGACATCAGCTGCTTCATGCCAAGGCTGATGCGCTGCGTGTCCTGGTTGAAGCGGATCACCTGCACCTTTACGGGCATACCAATGGTGAGTGCTTCCGACGGGTGGTTGATGCGCCGCCAGGCGATATCGGTGACATGCAGCAGGCCATCCACGCCGCCGAGGTCCACAAAGGCGCCGTAATCGGTGATGTTCTTCACCACGCCATCCAGGATCATGCCTTCCTTGAGGCCCTGGATCAGCTCGCTCCGCTGTTCGGCGCGAGTTTCTTCCAGCACAGCGCGGCGGGAGACAACGATATTGCCCCGCGCGCGATCCATTTTCAGGATCTGGAATGGCTGCGCATTGCCCATCAGCGGCATCACATCACGCACCGGGCGGATATCCACCTGAGAGCCCGGCAGGAAGGCAACCGCCCCGCCAAGATCAACGGTGAAGCCACCCTTCACGCGGCCAAAGATCACGCCATTCACGCGAATACCCGCCTGATGGGATTTTTCGAGCGTGGTCCAGGCTTCCTCACGCCGCGCCTTTTCGCGCGACAGCACGATGGAGCCATCGCGGTCTTCATAACGCTCGACAAACAGCTCAATAACATCGCCGGGCTTCACTTCGGGCTTCTGGCCCGGGGCGGCGAATTCCTTGAGCGGCACGCGGCCTTCGCTTTTCAGGCCGACATCAACAACGGCGAAGTCGCCGTCAACGCGAATAACGCGGCCGGTCACGACCGAGCCGGCAAAACCCGTATCCGGGCCAAGCGTGGCATCGAGAAGTGCGGCAAAATCCTCCACGCCAGCATTGGCGAGGCTGGTGGCAGTAGCCATGCAGTTTATGTGTCCTGTATGCGCCGCAGGAGCGGCGATTGGGTCTGCGCCCTTCCACCCGCAGGGGAAGCACGGCTTGGCCCTGGCGCGATGCGCTGAAAGGCCCAAGGGTTCCGGGCGGAATAACGGACCACCCTTTGCCGGCCCAAAACGGGCAACGCCGCAGTTCTCACCACGACGCGTTGCGGGTGCTTAGGCCCTGACAGCTTGGTGCGTCAAGCGGAATCAAGCTTTTTCCTGATGAAAGCCAAAGCCGCGTGGAAGGTTTCATCGGCATTCAGCGCGGTTGTGTCTATCTCAAAGGCATCCGGGGCACGCCTGGTGGGGGCCACGGGACGATTGGCGTCTTGCGCATCCCGGTCGCGGATTTCGGCTTCCACCTGGGCGGGGTCTGCGGCGACACCGCGGGCTGTCAGTTCCAGAAAGCGCCGGCGGGCGCGCTCTGCCACACTCGCGGTGATGAAAAGTTTGACCTGGGCCTCGGGGAACACCACCGTGCCGATATCCCGCCCATCCAGCACCGCACCTTGCGCAGCGCCGAAGCGGCGCTGGAAATCAAGCAGGGCCGCGCGCACCGCAGGGATGGCGGCGACCTTGCTCGCCGCCATGTCGGCCAAGGAGCCGCGCAAATCGCCGCGCGCGAGGTCCTCGGGCGTAAGCGCACGGGCCTCAGCTTCGGCTACGCGGGCATCCTGGGGGTCTATGCCGCGATCCAAAACGCGCCGCCCAACGGCGCGATAGAGCAGGCCGGTATCGAGGTAAGGCAGGCCAAGCTCAGCCGCCAGCCGCCGAGCGAGTGTGCCCTTGCCCGCCGCCGCTGGCCCGTCAACCGCGATGACAGTGCCGGCGGGTAGCTTCATGCCGGGCGGATCGCGTCTGACCCCGCCAGGCGGTTCATCAGCGCGGCGAAGCCGGGGAAGGAGGTATCAATGAAGCTGGCGTCATCCACCGTGACAGGGTTTTGCGTGGCCAGGCCCATCACCAGCGCGGCCATAGCAATGCGGTGGTCCATGTGGGTGGTGACAATGCCGCCGCCGGCAGGCGGTGCCCCATTACCATGGACCAGCAGATCATCGCCTTCAATGGTGACCTTGGCGCCATTGGCTTCCAGCAGCGCGGCGGTGGCGGCCAGACGGTCGCTTTCCTTAACGCGCAATTCAGCAAGGCCGCGCATGCGCGTGGTGCCCTGCGCGAAGGAAGCGGCGACGGCCAGGATAGGATATTCATCAATCATGGAAGGCGCGCGCCCCGGCGGCACATCCACGGCCTTCAGTGCGGTGTGTTCCCCGATGATATCGCCGACAGGCTCTCCGCCTTCGATCCGGGCGTTTTCGATCTTGAGCGCGGCACCCATTTCCCTGAGCGTCGTGAAAAGCCCGGTGCGCAGCGGGTTAAGCCCGATTTGCGTGAGGCTGATGCGTGACCCCGGCACCAAAAGTGCGGCGACCAGCGGGAAGGAGGCTGAGGATGGGTCGCCCGGCACGCTGATGGGTGCCGCCCTCAATTCCGGCTGGCCATCCAGGCGAATGACGCGGCCTTCTTCCGTGTCTTCCACCGCCACCATGGCGCCGAAATGGCGCAGCATGTTTTCCGTATGGTCGCGCGTGGGTTCCGGTTCCACCACGCGGGTGATGCCTGGCGCACAAAGCCCAGCCAGCAGGCAGGCGCTTTTCACCTGGGCCGAGGCAACAGGTA
>JADCEX010000241.1 GCA_020249825.1 Roseomonas sp. | reverse complement strand
GGCTTGGCGGCCAATTGGTGGTGACCGAAGGGCTTGAGATTGGCCAATTGGTGATCACGGAAGGCGCGCAGCGGGCGCGCCCCGGCGCGACTGTCGCACCGCAACCCATGCCAAGCTCACCAGGCGGTTCGGTGCCCGGCGCAGCGCGCAACCGGGGCTGACGCGCCATGATCTCAAAACTATTCGTTGACCGCCCGCGCTTCGCGATTGTTGTCGCGATCCTCACAACCATTGCCGGCCTGATTTCGCTGCTGCGCATTCCGGTGGCGCAATTCCCCGATATCGTGCCGCCCCAGGTTTCGGTGACCGCCAATTTCCCCGGTGCATCGGCCGAGGTGGTGGAAGCAACCGTCGCGCAGCCGCTGGAAAGCCAGATCAATGGCGTGGATGGCATGATCTATATGCAATCCACCAGCGGCAATGATGGTTCCTATACGCTCAATGTTTCCTTCCGCGTGGGATCGGACCCTGATCAGAACACCACCAATGTGAATAACCGCGCGCAATTGGCGCTGGCGCAATTGCCGCAGGAAGTGCAGCGCCTTGGCCTGACCGTGCGCAAGAAATCATCGGCCATGCTGCAGGTGATCACATTCCGCTCAACCGACGGGTCGCTCGATACGCTGTTCATCAGCAATTACGTGACGATCAACGTGCTGGATGCGCTGCGCCGCGTGCCTGGCGTGGGTGATGCGCAAATGTTCGGCACGCGCGATTATTCCATGCGGATCTGGTTCCAGACGGATCGTCTGACCGCGCTTGGCCTGACGCCGGCGGATGTGATCGGCGCCATCCAGAAGCAGAATCAGGTGGCGCCGCTTGGGCGCGTCGGCGCCCAGCCCATGAGCCAGGACACTTCCTATCAGCTCAATATCACCACCACGGGACGCATGGTCACCACGGATGAATTTGGCGCCATCATTATCCGCGCCAATCCGGATGGCAGCATATTGCGCGTGCGGGATGTGGCGCGGCTGGAACTTGGCGCCTGGAACCAGGATGTGGATACGCGGCTGAATGGCGGTGCCGCACTGCTGGTGCAGATTTTCCTCTCACCCGGAGCCAATGCGGTTGGCGTGGCGGAAGGTGTTGCTGCCACCCTGCGCCAATTGGCGACACGCTTTCCGCCTGGGCTTGGCTATGAGGTGACCTATGATACTACATTGTTTGTTAAGCTCACGATTCATGAGGTGATCAAGACGCTGCTGGAAGCCTTTGTGCTGGTGGTGATTGTGGTCTTCCTGTTCCTGGGTTCGATCCGCGCCACCATCATTCCGCTGATCGCGGTGCCGGTCAGCCTGATCAGCACCTTCGCGGTGCTGAATGCCATGGGCTATTCTGCGAATACGGTCTCACTGCTCGCCATGGTGCTTGCCATTGGCATTGTGGTGGATGATGCGATTGTGGTGGTGGAAAATGTCGAAGCCACCATGGAACATCATCCTGAGCTTTCGGTACCGGAAGCCACCAAGCTTGCCATGGATGGGATCACAGCGCCGATTGTGGCGATTACCATGGTGCTGCTTTCGGTCTTTGTGCCTTTGGCCTTCATCCCCGGCATTTCCGGCGAATTGTTCCGGCAATTCGCGGTAACGGTCAGTGTCGGCATGTTGTTTTCCGCGATCAATGCGCTGACGCTTTCACCGGCACTGTGTGCCATATTGCTGAAGGCGCATCACGGGCCAAAGAAGGGCATCATGGGCCGGGTTTCGGCCTTCATTGATGCCGTGCGCGATGGCTATGGCGCGATTGTCGCGCGCCTGGTCAGGCTTTCGGCGCTCAGCCTTGTTTTGCTTGGCGTCATTGCCTTTGGGATTTTCGGCATTGCCAGCCGCACGCCAACGGGCTTCCTGCCGCAGGAAGACCAGGGCGCCTTCCTGGCCGAAATGCAATTGCCCGATGGCGCATCGCTCAATCGCACCAGGGAACTGAGCCAGCAGGTGGAAGCGGTCATTCAGGCGCTGCCGGGTGTGCAGGCGGTGCAGACTGTTTCGGGCTTTTCCATGCTGAATGGCCTGGCGCAATCCAATAGCGCCTTCTTCATCGTGACGCTGAAACCCTTTGAGGAACGCACCGCGCCCGAGACGAAGGTGGATGCCCTGATCGCCGCGGTCGTGCGCGGTACGGTGCAGATTCCTGCCCTGGTCTTGCCCTTCAACCTGCCGCCCATTGTGGGCCTTGGCACCGGTGGTGGCTTCCAATACCAGTTGCAAAATCTGGAAGGCCGCCCCGTGGCCGAAATGGCCGCAGTCATGCGCGGCTTGGTGTTTGCCGCCAATCAGGACCCCGATCTGACGCGCGTTTTCTCCACCTTCTCGGCGGCGGCACCCTCGATCTTTCTTGATCTCGATCGGGATCGCGCGCAGGTGCTTGGTGTTTCGATCAGCGATATCTTCGCCGCGCTGCAAGCGACCATGAGCAGCTATTACATCAATGACTTCAACCTGTTTGGCCGAAGCTGGCGCGTGAGCCTGCAGGCCGAAGAAGGCGACCGCGCTTCGGTGGAAGACATCTTCCGCGTGCATGTGCGCAATGCCAATGGCGATATGATCCCCATTCGCGCCTTTGCCGATATACGCGTGGATTTCGGCCCGCAAAGCATTGTGCGCTACAATAATGTCCGCAGCCTTTCGGTGAATGGCGAACCCGCGCCGGGGCAGAGCAGCGGCGATGGGCTCGCAGCCATGGAAAGGATCAGCGCCAAGACACTTCCGCAGGGCTATTCCTTTGAATGGACCGGCACGGCCTATCAGGAAAAGGCCGCCGCCGGCCAGACCGGCATGATCCTGGGCTTGGCGGTACTATTCGCCTTCCTGTTCCTTGTCGCCCTTTATGAAAGCTGGACCATTCCGGTGCCGGTTTTGCTTTCGGTGGCGGTTGGGGTGTTGGGGGCGATTGCGTCCATTGGTGCCGCCGGGCTTTCGCTTGATTTATATGCGCAGGTCGGGATTGTGGTGCTGATCGCACTTGCCGCGAAGAACGGCATTCTGATCATTGAATTCGCCAAGGAACAGCGCGAATTGCACGGCAAATCCATCCAGGAAGCGGCGGTACTTGGCGCCAAGCTGCGCTTCCGGGCGGTGATGATGACATCCTTCGCCTTTATCCTGGGGCTTTATCCGCTGGTGGTGGCGGAAGGCGCTTCGCAGATCAGCCGCCGCGCGGTCGGCACGCCGGTATTTTGGGGGATGCTGGCCGCTTCAACCATCGGTATTTTCATGATCCCGATGCTTTACGTGACCTTCCAAACCATGCGGGAGAAGGCGAAGGCCATGCTTGGCTGGGGTAAGGGGGCGGCAAAGGGGCCAGCCCACCCCCCTTCTTGACCGAGCGCCCATGAAACACGATTTCTAAGGCAAGGAAGGGCAGCGCATTCCGCTGCCCGCGATTCGATGGAGACCCCCATGGGTGATCTGACCAAGGCCGTATCTGAT
>JADCEX010000240.1 GCA_020249825.1 Roseomonas sp. | reverse complement strand
CCGCATCGCCTCGCTTGAGGATATGATCGCGGCCGGCTTGCGCACGCGCATTGCTTCCCAGGGGATCACTGGCGTTACCTATCTGGAAATTGATATTCTGGACCCAAGACGCTACCCACCCATCCAAGTGCCCTGGAAGCCGCGCTATGATCATGTCCCCGCCGTGCCTTCCACCATCACGCAAGTCACCAGCGCGGCAGAACAAATTTTGCGCCGGCTGGAAGCGCTCGATATCGAATCCCTGGTCAATAACGCGGCCGGCCTCATGGCTGATTTGCGCCGCCAGGTGAATGATGGGGAAGTCGCCATTGCGCTGCGTGAAGCCAGTGAGACGCTGACCGAGCTCCGCGCCGAAATCCGCAAGGCGCGCTTTGGAGATACCGCGGCCGAATTGCGCGATGCGATCCATCATTTGGGTGAGGCCGGGCGTAGCACGCAGGAATTGATGTCAAGCCGCGAAGTGCGCGATGCATTGGTGCGCATCCCCGCTGCTGTCACGGCGCTTGAACAAACACTCCGCGCCGCGCGCGGCACCACCGCCGATCTGCAAGCCGATCTCTCACCACTCATGCGTGATTTGCGATCCTCGGTCGCCAATCTGCGCGACACCACGGAAGCGCTGCGGCGCAACCCATCGCAAACCCTGCTCGGCGCGCCACCGCCGCCGCCCAATCGGGAACGCCGCTGACATGAAGCCCTTCCACCGCCGCGCTCTGCTGGCCGCGCCTTTTCTTGCCTCTGCCTGCTCTGTCCTGCCGGATCGACCTTATCAGGAAGTGCTGCGCTATGCACTGGAGCCACGCCGACAGGGTGAGGGCTGGCGCGGCCGTGGCCGGCGGACATTGCTGCTGCGCACACTGCGCGCCCCGCCCGCGCTTGATGTGCGCGGGCTCCGCAGCATTCGCCCCGATGGGACCGAGGAGATTGATTTTTACGCTGAATGGATCTCCCCACCTGCCGAGGCTGCGGAACAGGCGTTGCGCCGTTGGCTGATGGATGCGCGGCTTTTCGCCGCCGTGCTCTCACCCGGTAGCCGCGCCAATCCTGATCTGGTGCTGGAAGGCGAATTGACGCGGCTGCTGGCCAACCGTGCCCGGGGTCAAGCGGAAGCGGAATTGAATTTCGTGCTGATTTCAGAACGCGAAACCTCACCCCGCGTTTTGGGGCAGATGATCAGCACCGGCAGCGCTGCTTTGCCAAGCGGCGCACCGCGCCCGGATCAGGCGGCGGCGGCGATGAATGCCGCTTTGGCCAATGCTTTTGCATCTTTGGAACAGGCGCTGGCGCGTTACGCCTGATCCCGTCGGCGCCGCGCGCGGCGAAAGGCATAGACCAGATGCAGCCCATAGGCCGCGATGGAACCGCCCACCACCACCCAGGCCAGCGGTTCCACCCAATGCTGCACGCGATCATAATGATCTTCCAGCCAATAACCGGCGATGGCGAGGAAGCTCAGCCAAATCGCTGAACCAATCGCGGTCCACACATAAAATACCGGGCGCGGGATCAGCACCATGCCGGCGGGGATGGAAATGATGGTGCGGATGCCAGGCAGCATGCGCCCGAAGCAAAGCGCGAAGGGTCCCCAGCGCTTGAGCGTGCGTTCCGCGCGGTCCATATCCTCGGTTTCAAAGGCGAACCATTTGCCGTAGCGCGCGACCAGCGGGCGGATGCGCTCCATCCCGAACCAGCGGCCGATTTCATACCAGAAGGCATTGCCGACCACCGTGCCAAGCACACCAATCACAATAACGCCAATCAGCGAAATCTCGCCCCGCGCGGCGGCGAACCCCGATGCGGCCATGATGATTTCGGATGGGATGGGCGGGAAGATGTTTTCCGCCACCATCAGCACAAACACGCCCATCAGCCCGGTTTCCGCGACCTGGCGCGCCACCCATTCAAACATTCAATCCACCTTGAAAATCAGCAGCGTGAGCCAGCGCCCGCGCACGTAATTGAGCCCCGTGACAGAACCGGCGTCGCGCGGCGTGATGCCACGCTCGGCCGCCACCGCGCGAAACGCCGCTTCCTGCCGATGCGAAACCGCCACCACGCGCCCAGGCTTTTCCGCCAAAAACTCTGCCGCCGCCGCGCCATCGCGCAGCAGCGCAATACCGCCACCAAGTGCAAATTGCAGGGAGGGTTCATGATAGCCGACCACACCAAAATCACGGTCGCGCAAACCGGGGGCAATGGCGCGCACCTCCGCCGCGATACGCGGGGACATCCAAACGGCCTGCAGGCGTGGAATGACGCCTTCCAGCACCGCGGCATAAACCGGTACACTCAACACCGCACCAAGCAGGGCAGCGCGCGCCCAATGCCCCGCGCGCGCCGTGCGCCTCAACAGCAGGATCAGCGCCACGCCAAAGCCGAGCCCGATCAGGCTGAAAATATCCACGCGCCTTTCGGCATAAAACGCGGCGGCCATGGCAGCGATGGGCAAACCAAGCGCCACACCACCCAGTGCCAGCCAAGCAATGGCCGCGAGCCAGCGCGGTGTTGGGCGCCGCAGCGGATCCAGCGCCCAAGCCGCCGCCAGCAGCATCAGCGCGGGATAGGCGGGCAGCGCGTAATGGGGAAGTTTCGTGGCCACCGCTTCAAACAGCAGCCAAACCGGCACTGCCCAACCCAGCAGGAAGCGCGTTTGCGGCTTCAGCCGATCCGCCCAGGCCGCCGGCAAGGCGCGCAGCACGATCCAGGCGGAAGGAAAAGCCGTAATGCCGAACAGGAAAGTGTAGAAACCAGGCGGGCCCCAATGGCTTTCCTCGCCCGATCCCACCTTGCTCAGCATGTCATCGCCGATGGCTTCGCTGAAAAACCGGCCCTCGGTCGCGATGCCGATGGCGATGAACCAGGGCGCGGCGCAGGCAATCATCAGCGGCACGCCCCAAAGCGGGCGGAGCGCGCCAAACCAGGGCGCGCGGCGATCCATCACCAATAAAGTCACGCCAGCCAGTAGCGGCACCATGGGCGCAATCGGCCCCTTCAGCAGCACGCCAGCGCCCAGCGCCAACCAAAAGCCCAAAGCCTGTTTGGTGGTGAATTGCGCTGGCGCCAGATAGGCGCGGCCCATCAGCAGCATCGCTGCCGTGATGCTGGCGAGCAACGCCGCATCGGTCTTGGCGATATGGGTTTCCACCACCAATACCATGCAGGGCGCCAGCATCGCCGCCGCCAGAAATGCTGCGCGTCGCCCCACCAAAGCGCGCCCCAGATAGCAGGTGGCCAATACAGCCAGCAGCGCACCGATCAGCGATGGCAGCCGATAGGCCCAGATCTGCCCCCGCGCCGGGATGCCCCCGGCTTCCAGCGCATGCACGGTCGCGGCTTGCGCCCAATGGATGCCAACGGGTTTCTTGTTGCGTTCAACCTCGCCCAGCTTGATCCGCACATAATCGCCGGTTTCCACCATCTGCCGGCTGGCCTGGGCGAAGCGGCTTTCATCGCGATCCCCGGGCGGGATGGAAAAGAAGCCCGGCAGCCAGAGCAATAGGCAGAGCAACGCCAGCCACCAGCCTGGGCGGCGCGTTTCCGGCATCCGGTCAAGAAAACTGCCCAGGGTCATCGCGCGGCGGATCTAGCATGAGTGAAGCGCGGGTGCCATGAAGGTAGGATGACTAAAGACCCATCCCGGCCAAGGCGCCCGCCCGGCCTGCCCACCAGGCGCGCCGCGCGCGATGTGCTGGATGCCGTGCTGGAAGCGCATCGGCCCTTGGAAGAGGCACTCGAAGCCCTGCCCGCGCGGCTGGAAGCACGGGACCGCGCGGCGGCGCATCGCATCGCGGCCATGGTGCTGCGCCGACTGGGCAGCATAGATGCCGTGCTGGAGCCCTTTCTCCGCCGCGAACCCCCACCGCCAGCGCGCCATGCGCTGCGCATCGGCGTTGCAGAATTGCTGCTGCTGGCGACACCTTCCCATGCCGCCGTGGCCTCGGCCGTGGATTTGGCGCCGCGCGCTTTTGCCGGGCTGGTGAATGCCGTTTTGCGCAAGGTGGCCGCGGAAGGGGCGCCGCTGCTGGAAGGGCTGGATGCGGCGCGGCTGGATACGCCGCCATGGCTCTGGTCCGCCTGGCACGCTGCCTATGGGCCGGCGGTGCGGACCATCGCAGAGGCACATTGCGGCCCGGCGCCTTTGGACATCTCGGTCAAACCCGGCGCCACGGTGCCAGAGGGCGCGGAAGCCCTGCCCGGCGGGACTTTTCGCTTGCCCGCCGGCACACGCGTGACGGAAATCCCCGGCTTTGCTGAGGGTGCCTTCTGGGTGCAGGACGCCGCCGCGGCCCTGCCGGCACGGCTGCTGGCGCCGCGCGCGGGGGAACGCATCGCCGATCTTTGCGCGGCCCCCGGCGGCAAAACGGCGCAGCTTGCGGCAGCGGGCGCCAAGGTCACGGCGGTGGAGCGCGATCCTAAGCGTGCGGAACGGCTGCGCGAAAACCTGGCCCGGCTGAACCTGCCAGCTGAGATCATCACCGCCGATGCGGCGCAGTTTCGCCCTGCCGCGCCTTTCGATGCCATTCTGCTGGATGCGCCCTGCACCGCCACCGGCACTATCCGCCGCCACCCGGATGTCGCCTGGCTGAAGCGCCCGCGCGATGTCGCGACCGCCGCCGCGCTGCAATCGCGCCTGTTGCAGGCCGCTGCGGGAATGCTGGCGCCGGGTGGGCGGTTGGTCTTCGCCACCTGTTCCTTGCAAGCTGAGGAAGGAGAGGGGCATTTGCGCGAAGCCGCTGCGCTTGGCCTTCGGCTTGATCCGATCCGCGCTGAGGAAGTACCGGGACTGCCCGAGGCCATCCTGCCATCCGGCGCCGCGCGCACCCGCCCGGATTACTGGGCCGCGCGCGGGGGCATGGATGGGTTTTTCATCGCTCGTTTTCTGAAGGGCTGATTGCTTGAAAACCATTGCGCTTCGCCGTGCGCTTCGGCACATCTAACCCATGCCGCGCGGAGACCTTTTCCCCGATATCGCCCCCTATGAAACTGGCTTCCTGCCGCTTTCGGCTGGGCATGTCATGTATTGGGAACAGGTCGGCAATCCCCGCGGCCAGCCGGTGCTGTTCCTGCATGGCGGGCCAGGGGCGGGCGCCGGCGCGGTGCATCGGCGCTTTTTTGACCCGCATCATTGGCGCGTGATCATTTTCGATCAGCGCGGCGCGGGGCGGTCCCGCCCGCTTGGGGAATTGCGCGAGAATACGACGCCACATCTGGTGCGTGATATTGAAGTGCTGCGCCAATTCCTTGGTATCGAGAATTGGTTGCTGTTTGGCGGTTCCTGGGGTTCCACCCTCGCGCTTGCTTATGCGCAGGAACATCCGTCACGCGTGCTGGGCTGCGTTTTGCGCGGCGTTTTTTTGGGCCGGCGCGATGAAGTAAGCTGGTTCCTTGATGGGCTGCGGCGCGTCTTCCCCGATGCCTGGGCTGCCTTCAGCGAACATTTGCCGCCTGAAGAACGTGGCGACCTGCTGGGTGCTTATCTGCGCCGGTTGTGTGACCCAGACCCGGCGGTGCATCTGCCCGCCGCGCGCGCCTGGAGCCAATATGAGGGGTCGTGTTCCACCCTTTTGCCATCACCTGAAACGGTCGCGAGCTTCGCGCAGGACCGCACTGCGCTGGGGCTGGCGCGGATTGAGGCGCATTACTTCGCCCATGATCTTTTCCTGCCGCCGGAAGGCTTGCTGGGCCGCATGGACCGCCTGGCCGGGATTGACGCCGAGATTGTGCAAGGCCGCTACGATATGGTTTGCCCCGCGACCAGCGCCTTTGAATTGGCCGCGGCCTGGCCATCGGCGCGGTTGACCGTGATCCCCGATGCCGGCCATTCCGCGCTGGAACCTGGGCTGCGGACGGCTTTGGTGAGTGCGGTTGAGCGTTTCCGCCGGCGGTGAGGCGTTCCCTGAGGGGCTGATTTGCGCTAATGAAGCGATCGGTGTCCCCGTAGCTCAGCAGGATAGAGCACCAGATTCCTAATCTGGGGGCCGTGCGTTCGAATCGCGCCGGGGACGCCACCTCCCTTTCCCAGAGCATGCAGTCACCCCAGGGTGGGCTTCGAAATTCCCAAGTATTTGCGCGCTTTTGGGCAGTAACCTTGATGATGCGGGGGCGGAAAAATGAGACTTAACCCCAAGGTTTCGAATTTCGCTAGAGCCGCCGGGATACGGGCCAGGGGAATCGCTTGAAAGGCTCACTGCTGAGTTCTGAATAGTAATGCTTCCAGATAATCTGTGTTCATGGCGGCTTTTTTTCTTCTGACTTTAAGGCTGTGTTTGTCGTCTGCGTTGCGTATCATGTTCATGGCCATGT
>JADCEX010000024.1 GCA_020249825.1 Roseomonas sp. | reverse complement strand
GGGTGCTCTTCCGATCTGGCTGCAAGGCACGGGCAAATCCACCCTGGCGCGCGGCCTGGCCCCCGCGCTTGGCCCAGCCCCAGGCGCCCTGCTGCTGCGGTCCGATGAGCTCCGTAAACGGCGCTTTGGCCTGGCACCGGAAGAGCCCCTGCCGCCCGAGGCCTATACCGAGGCCGTGAGTGCCACCACACATGAAGAATTATTCATGATTGCAGAAGCCGCGCTGCGCCAGGGCCATGCGGTGGCGCTGGATGCGATGTTTCTGGACCCACGCCACCGGCTGAAGGCTGCCGAGATTGCTGCGCGCGTCGGCGTGCCATTTCAGGGCTTTTGGCTTGAAGCACCAATGGAAATCTTGAAATCCCGCATCCTGGCGCGGCGCGGTGATGCCTCTGACGCGACCATTGCTGTGCTGGAACGCGCGGCGCAAGCCGACCCCGGCCCGATTGATTGGGCGCGGCTGGATGCGGCGGGTGATGTGCTTGCGGCGGCGCGCAAAGCCCTTGGCGCGGCGGGCTGAAATATGCGCTAATCCGCCCCACATCTGGGACGACCTAAAGCAAGACCAAAACATTGAGGAGGCATGGCCATGGCCTATCGCCGTCTGTTGTTGCCGCTGACTGGCACCGCTGCGGGTGAATCCGCACTCGGCACCGCGCTGATCGCCGCCCGCATTTGGGGTGCCCATGTGCATTGCCTGCATGTGCGCGTGGATGCGCGCGATGTCGCGCCGCTGGCTGGGGAAGGGCTTTCCGGCGCGATGATCGAGGAAATGATGGCTGCGACTGAACGCGAAAGCGGTGAGCGGGCAGATCGCGTCAAGAATTTGTTCCAGAAATTCACCGCCAATCTGGGCGATGTGACTTTGGCCGATAACCCCGATACCGCCGCGAAAACCGAAGGCCCCACGCTGTCCTTCGAATCCATGGTGGGGCGGGAGGAGGATATCGTCGCGCAGCAATCGCGCCTTTATGACCTGGCCGTGGTGCCGCACCCGGAAGCGGGTGAGGATGTCTCCAGCAGCGATGCGCTGCATGCCATCCTGTTCGATTCCGGCCGGCCGGTGTTGATTGCACCCCGCACGCCGCCGGCCGTGATCGGCACGCGGATATGTGTGGCCTGGAATGGCACGGCGGAAAGCGCGGCAGCAGTGGCGGCGGCTTTGCCCTGGCTGCATCAGGCCAAGGCGGTGCGGATTCTCTATGCCGATGAATATCAACGGCGTGGGCCGAAGGCAGAAGGCATTCAGGCCTATCTCCGCTGGCATGGCATTGCCGCAGAATTGACGCCCTTCAAGCCGCAAACCCGCGATGTGGGCGCCGGGCTTTTGGGCGCGGTGCGCGATTTTGGCGCCGATATGCTTTCAATGGGCGCCTATAGCCATTCGCGCCTCAGGCAATTGATCCTGGGCGGTGTTACGCGCCATGTGCTGGAGAATGCGGAAATTCCTGTGCTGATGTGTCGCTGAGTTTTAGCGACGCATGACAGTGTTGCGCGGGCGGTATGGCGCCGCCCGCAATCTGATCCCATGTGACGGGACAGGGCCACAAGCGGCCATGCGGAATAACCAATGATTGAACTCCGTTCCTTTGAAAGCCTGGGCAAGGCCAATTTCGGTTGGCTCAATGCCAATCACCATTTCTCCTTCGGGCATTACCGCGATGCTGAGCGCATGAATTGGGGCCGCTTGCGCGTTTGGAATGATGATGAAATCGCGCCGGGCAAGGGGTTTGACCCGCACCCGCATCGCGATATGGAAATCATCACCTATGTCCGACAGGGCGCGATCACCCATAAGGACAGCATGGGCAATGAAGGCCGCACCGAAGCCGGCGATGTGCAGGTAATGAGTGCCGGCACCGGCGTGGTGCATTCGGAATTCAATCTGGAACCTGGTGTCACCACGCTGTTTCAGATTTGGATCATGCCGGACCGCACCGGCCTGCCGCCTTCCTGGGGCGCCAAGAAATTCCCCAAGGAAAAGCGCGAGGCGGGGTTTGAGGTTTTGGCCTCTGGCCGGGCTTCAGACGCGGAGTCTGGCGCGCTTGGCATCAATGTGGATGGCGCGGTGATGGCGGCCACACTCGCCAAGGGGCAAAGCCTGACGCAACCCTTGGCCGAAGGCCGCGCGGCCTATCTGGTGCTGGCGCGTGGTGCGGTGCAGGTGAATGGCGTGGAAGCGCGCGCCCGCGATGGGATAGCCATTCGGGCAGAGCCCGCCATCACCATCACCGCCAGCGAAGATGCTGAATTGGTGATTGTGGAAGTGGCGGATAGCTGACGGCCACTACCATTTCTTCCAGATCGGCCGATGTTGAAATGGTGACCGGGCATGGGAATGGTGCTGATGACGCGGCGGATCCCATGCGCGGTAGCCATGGCCATAAGGCCGATAGGCATAGCCGCCATAGGGGGCATAGCCATAGCCGCCGTAACCATAGGATGGCGCGTAATAGCCGCCACCCTCCACACAACCGCCAAGCGTCAATAACAGCAGCAGCGCCGAGCAAGGCAAGATCAGCAGGCGCATCCGACACCCCCCTCTGATCCCTTTGGGATCATCGGAATGTCACCACGCCGCCATGTCCGCCGCCGGGCGGGATCAGGGCATTTTCATGGTGCGGATATGATCAGCGCCGCACGTCAAGCGCGCAGGCGCGTCTGACATCACCCTCGGCCGAAGCGCTATTTTTTCGATGTCGGCCGAGATGAAGAATGCGGCCTGGACGGCGACGGGGATGGCGGGCGTGCCGGCGGAGACGTGTTCGGAGTGGAACGAAATGGCGGATTGGAAAAAGAATGAGGCCGAGAATGCGGCCATGAGGGCGGAGAAAAAGGCAGGAGCGGACGGGGATGGGGCGTCACATTCGAATCCGATGGTGAACGGGAATGATGGCGCCGCCCTGCATGATGGTGCTGCGGCCAGGGTCGATAGCTGTGCCAAAAAGGCCGGTGAATATGTCTGCGATGAGGCGCAACGCCCCCGCTGCTATAGCCATATCCATAAGACCCTTCTTCATACTCACCAATGGCAAAGCAACCGCCCAAAATGAGCAAGAGAACCGTCCACATCGGCAAGGTGAGCAGGCGCATCCGACACCCCCTTTGATCCCTCGGGATCAAAAGGATGCAATCATGCCGCTATGACCGCTGCTTGGCGGGATCAGGGTATTTTCATGGTGCCGATGTGATCAACGCCGCAATTCGACCGCACAGGCGCGCTTGAAATCGCGATCATCCAGCATCCAATCCTGGGTACCGGTGAAGCGCGCTTCCCCGTCCGTGCCAAGCTTGCCTTCATAGCGTGCGCGATAGTGAAAGCCGCGCCCGGAAGCACCGCCTTGCAGCAATAGCGTGCCATCCGCAGCTACACGCCCTTCGCCCCTTTCCCAGGCGCCCGTGCGCGCACCAGAGGCTGAGAGTACCGGGCGTTCATACTTCGCCACCGCGCCTTCCACCCGTATCGTGAATGGCGCGGCCAGCGGTGCCTGGGTCATGCCCTGCACCGCGTCACAGGTCAGCCTGCCTTGCCAGACGCCATTGAAACTCTGCGCCGCCAGAGGGCTGGCAGCGCAAAGCATTGCGGCAAGGAACAGAAAGCGGATCACTGATCCGCGTAGCAATGGGTCTCGGCCCCGCCACCCGGATGGGTCACGGCACCAAGATAGGCTGGACCCACGAGTTGCGCATATTTCCAGAGCACGCCTGAATTGTAATCGGTCTTGCGCGGCTTCCATTCGGCGCGGCGCTTGGCCAATTCCTCATCGGAAAGCGAAACATCAATGGTGCCCTTCCCGGCATCAATGATGATCTTGTCGCCATCGCGCAGCAGCGCAATCGGCCCGCCCACCGCCGCTTCCGGGCCGACATGGCCAATGCAGAAGCCGCGTGTCGCACCCGAAAAACGCCCATCGGTGATCAGCGCCACCTTGTCGCCCATGCCTTGCCCATAGATGGCCGAGGTGGTGGAGAGCATTTCCCGCATGCCAGGCCCACCCTTCGGGCCTTCATAGCGCACGATGATCACATCGCCTGGCTTATAGGCGCGCATTTCCACGGCCTTGAAGGCATCTTCTTCGCAATCGAAGCACAGCGCGGTGCCTTCGAAGCGCAGCTTTTCCATGCCGGCGATTTTCACAATGGCGCCCTCAGGGGCCAGATTGCCATGCAAGGAGACAACGCCACCAATCGGGCTGATCGGATCGGAACAGGGGCGCACCACATCCTGATCCTTGGGCACGATCACGTCGCGGTGATTTTCGGCAATGGTCTTGCCGGTGACGGTCATGCAATCGCCCTTCACATAGCCGCCATCAATCAGCGCCTTGATGATGATGGGTACGCCACCAATGCGATGCACATCGGCGGCAACATAGCGCCCACCAGGCTTGAGGTCCGCGATATGCGGTGTTTTGCGCATGATCTCCGCCACATCCTGAAGCGTGAAGCGGATGCCGGCTTCATGCGCCATGGCGGGCAGATGCAGCGCGGCATTGGTGGAACCACCCGTCGCACCGACAATCGCCGCGGCATTGTGCAATGAATCCAGCGTCACGATATCGCGCGGGCGGATATTGCGGCGGATAAGTTCCACCACCGCACGGCCCGATTCAATCGCCCAACGGTCGCGGTCTTCATCGGGTGCCGGGGCGCCAGCCGAAAACGGCAGCGCAAGCCCGATCATTTCCGAAACACAGGCCATGGTATTGGCGGTGAATTGACCGCCGCAAGCACCCGCGCCGGGGCAGGCATGGCGTTCAAGTTCATCCAATTCCGCGTCAGACATGCCGCCGGCGGCGTGCTTGCCCACCGCTTCAAACACATCCAACACCGTCACATCACGGCCATGATGCTTGCCCGGCATGATGGACCCGCCATACATGAAGACAGACGGCACATTCAGCCGAATCATGGACATCATAACGCCTGGCAGGGATTTGTCGCAGCCCGCAATGCCAACCAGCGCATCATAGCAATGGCCACGCATGGTCAGTTCAATGGAATCCGCAATGGTATCGCGCGAAGCGAGCGAGGATTTCATGGATTGATGGCCCATCGCGATGCCATCGGTCACGGTGATGGTGGTGAATTCGCGCGGCGTCGCGCCGGCTTCCTTCACGCCAATCTTGGCGGCCTGCGCCTGGCGCGACAGCGCGATATTGCAGGGTGCGGCTTCATTCCAACAGGAAGCAACGCCCACCAGCGGCTGGGTGATTTCTTCCTGTGTCAGCCCCATCGCGTAGTAATAGGAACGATGCGGCGCGCGTTCCGGCCCCATGGTGGTGTGCCGGCTCGGCAGCTTTGACTTGTCCCATTTCGTCATCGTCAGTTTCCTCCTGCAACATTGATCCGCGCGATCACCCGATCGCGTATAGAAAACCCACACTGATCGCGAGCCCGATCAGGGCCGCGATGAATTGCGCCATTGCGCGGCTGAGCGGCGCACCACCCAGATTCAGGCGCGTCAGCCCATTGGTCAGCAGCACGGTGACGCCGACAAAAAGCGTAATGGCCGCGAATAGATTGAGCGTGCCGCCTTCAAACATGCCTCAGCCCGCAATCCGCGCCAATGCGGCATCAAGGCGCGCGATTTCCGCCTGCCAGGATGCCAGCCTTTCGCGGTTTTCTTCCACAATTTCGACCGGCGCGCGGGAGACGAAAGCCTCACTGCCGAGCTTGGCTTCAACCTTCTGCACTTCGCCTTCGATGCGCGTGCGTTCCTTGGCAAGCCGGGCGCGTTCGGCGGCGAAGTCAATCACATCAGCCAAGGGCAGCATCAACGTGGTTTCATCCAGCACGGCTTGGACAACGCCCTTGGGTGGTTCGCCGCTCAAAGCGCGGATTTCGCTTGCGCGGCCCATGCGATGGATGGCATCGGACCAGCGTTCGGCGCGCGCCAGGCTTTCGGGCCGGGCACCGGCCATCAACAGCGGCACGGTGATGGAAGGGGCGACATTCATCTCGGACCGCACGGTGCGCATTTCGGAGATCAGCCGCACCACCCACTCCAGTTCCGCGCGCGCTTCCGCTGCATCGGCAACCTGCATGGCTTCCGGCCAGGCGGTGCGGATCAGGCTGCCTTCGGCGCCATAGCCCATGCGGTGCCATAGCTCCTCAGTAATGAAGGGCATCACCGGGTGCAGCATACGCAGGATCACGCCCAGCACATGCGCTGCGGTGGCTTTCACTTCATCCTTATCCGCACCATCCGGGCCGTTCAGCACGGGCTTGGCGAATTCCAGGAACCAGTCGCAGAAATCATTCCAGGCGAAGCGATAACAGGCCTTGGCATAATCATCGAAGCGGAAGCCTTCCAGCGCGGCATTCGCCTCGGCCAGCGCCGTATTGTTTGTATCCAATACCCAGCGGGAAAGCGCCAAGCGCGCAGAGGCAGGATCAAACCCCGCCACCGGCGCAATGCCATTCATTTCGCAAAACCGCGCTGCATTCCAGATTTTCGTGGCGAAGGACCGATAGCTTTCCACCCTTTGCCGCCCAAGCTTGATATCTCGCCCCGGCCCCGCCAGGGCGCAGAGCGTGAAGCGCATCGCATCCGCGCCATAGGCGTCCAGCAATTCCAAAGGATCAATGCCGTTGCCGCGAGATTTGGACATTTTCTGCCCTTTTTCGTCGCGCACCAACCCATGGATGCAAACGGTCTTGAAGGGAACCCGCCCATCCATGAAATGAATGCCCATCATCATCATCCGGGCGACCCAGAAAAAGATGATATCCGAGCCCGTTACCAGCACATCGCCGGGATAGTATTTCGCAAGCTCCGGCGTTTTTTCCGGCCAGCCAATGGTGGAAAAGGGCCACAGCGCGCTGGAAAACCAGGTATCCAGCACATCCTCATCGCGCGTCAGCGCCACATCGCGCCCGAAATGTGCCCGCGCGGCAGCCAACGCCTCGGCTTCAGTATGCGCGACGAAAACCTCGCCATCCGGCGCATACCAGGCGGGGATCTGGTGGCCCCACCAAAGCTGGCGCGAAATGCACCAGGGCTGGATGTCGCGCATCCAGGCAAAGAAGGTGTTTTCGAATTGCTTGGGCGAAAACACGGTCTGGCCCGTTTCCACCGCGCGAATGGCCGGTCCCGCCAAAGTCTTGGCATCCACATACCATTGTATCGTGAGCCGCGGTTCAATCGGCACCGCTGAACGCTCACTATGCGGCACCATATGGGTGTGCGGTTCGATCTTCTCGACCAACTCCATTTGTTCGAGCCGCGCCACAATCGCCTTGCGCGCCGCGAAGCGATCCTGCCCCGCGAGCCCGCGCACAAATTCATGATCCGCAATGCCCTCAGCGGCAGCAAAATGCGTGCTGATTTCTTCCAGCATCACGCGCCCTTCGGCATCCAGCACGGATGGCATGGGCAAATCATGGCGCCGCCCGACCTCAAAATCATTGAAGTCATGCGCCGGCGTGATCTTGACGGCGCCGGAGCCCTTTTCAGGATCGGAATATTCATCCGCCACCACGGGAATCGCGCGGCCCAAAAGCGGCAGGATCACGCGCTTGCCGATCAAATCCTTGAAGCGCGTATCTTCGGGATGCACCGCAACGGCCGTATCGCCCAGCATGGTCTCTGGCCGCGTGGTCGCCACCACCAGGAAGCGCCCCGGCGCGCCTTCCACCGGATAGCGCAAATGCCAAAGGCTGCCCTTCACTTCCTTGCTTTCGACTTCCAGATCGGAAATCGCGGTCTGAAATTTCGGATCCCAATTCACGAGCCGCCGGTCACGATAAATCAGGCCCTGGCGGAACAGCGTCACAAAAACTTCCCGCACTGCGGCTGAGAGCCCCTCATCCATCGTAAAGCGTTCACGCGGCCAATCGAGCGATGCACCCAGCCGGCGCAATTGCCGCGTGATGGTGCCGCCCGATTCTGCCTTCCATTCCCACACGCGCTTCAGAAAAGCCTCGCGCCCCATGGAACGACGGTCCGGCTGCTTCTGTTCCGCCAACAGGCGTTCCACCACCATCTGCGTCGCAATGCCGGCATGGTCCGTGCCGGGTTGCCACAGCGCATCACGCCCCTGCATGCGCCGCCAGCGGATCAGCACATCCTGCAAGGTATTGTCCAGCGCATGGCCGATATGCAGGCTGCCCGTCACGTTGGGCGGCGGGATCATGATGGTGAAGGGGCGGGCTGGGCTTTCCGGGCGGGCGGAAAAAGCGCCTGACGCTTCCCAGCCTTCATAGAGGCGGGGTTCAATCGCGGCGGGGTCAAAAACCTTGTCGAGCATGCTGCTTCCCTTCCCCGCCCCGGGGCGTTACGTCAAGGGCAGAGCGCGGGATGTGGGTCATAACGCGCTGCAAAACATCACTGTGGGCACCATCACGCGCCTTAATCAGCCGCGCCTGGCACGTTGAGCTGGGTGTGCCGGACGTGGCGGAAAACTCCCCCGGCGCTTCAGCCGCCTTGGGCAGGCGGGCGGCGGCAGAGGAATTCGGCAGTTTCCGCAGGGCATAAATGGCGCTTTGGGGGCGCGTGGTGCGGGAAAACAATATTCGGTCCGAATAGTGGCACCGATCACGGCACAGCGCGATTGACGACCCTTTCGATTTCGGCGCGCACCAGGCGTTCCACCAAAGGCGGCAGATGGGTATCCAGCCAATCCTTAAGGATCGGGCGGATTTCTTCGCGCACTACGTCTTCAATGCTCGGCCCACTGCGATAGACTTGAGCACCCCGTTCGGAACTTACGGCGCGCAGCAATGACCCAACCGAGGCTGCCGCAGCGGCAGCAGCGGCCGGGGTAATGAGGCCCGAGGGATCATCCATACCCATGCGTGGGGATGATGCGGCCCGGGTTGGCGGCGTCACGAGCATATCTGAGGTCAATTCAATCGGCTCCGGGCCCGATCGCGCAACGGGTGGCGGTGGCGTGATCGGTGGGGGTGCGAATTCGGGCGCAGGCGCCTCAGGCGCCTCAGCGGCCAATGCGTCCTGCGCGGCAGGTTCCGCCACATCCGTCGCCTGGGCCGTTGCCTCATCCTCATTCAGGATGCGGCGAATGGACGCCAGGATATCATCCATGGATTGATCCTGCCCCCCGGCGGGGGACGGGGCGGTACCGCTCATGGTCTTCCTCTCGAAGGCGCCTGGGGCGCCGTGGCGGCAGTGGCAGCGGCGGGACGTGCCGCGACATCACTATAATCCCCAGTTCCAACCCAAAGGTTACGAACCGCCTGATGATAGGCTTTCGGGTCATAAAGCTGAACGGGCAGGCCAAGATCCTGCGCAGTCAAGCGGCCAATCGTGGCTGTCAGCGAATAGGATGCATTGACCAGAGTGGCCAGGGCCTGCACCAGGCTGACCCGGGCATTCAGCAATTCCTGTTCGGCGTTCAGCACATCAAGCGTGGTGCGGCTACCGACAACCGCTTCCCGCTGCACGCCATCAAGCGCGATTTCCTGGGCCCTGATCTGGGCGCGCACGCTTTCCACCTGGGCGCGGGCGGTGCGCAAGGTTTCCCAGGCTTGTGCCGCCTGCTGGCCGGCAAGCCGGCGCGCATCTTCCACCAATTGCCGCTGCTGCTGCGCCTGCTGGCGCGCCTGGCGCACGGCGGCGTGTTCGGCGCCACCCTGAAAGATGGGGACGGAAAGATTGGCAGTGACCTGAGAACCCGTCTGGCGCGTGCCTGGTGACGCGCTGTTGTCCAGCCGGAAGGTCTGGCCCTGTACGCCGATGGTCGGCAGCAATGCGCCGAATTGCAGATCAATATTTTCGATGGCCGC
>JADCEX010000239.1 GCA_020249825.1 Roseomonas sp. | reverse complement strand
TCATCGGCGCATCGCGCGCTGGCTGATGGCACGGCGTGATGCCGGCGATCGCCGCCTGCTGTTGATGGCCTTTCGCGGCTGCGGCAAGTCAACGCTGATTGGGCTTTGGTGCGCCTGGCTTTTGCTACGCAACCCCTCCACGCGCATCCTGGTGGTGGCGGCTGATGCGCCGCTTGCCACACGCATGGTCGCAACCGTCCGGCGCATTCTGGAATCACACCCGCTTTGCGCTGAATTGCTGCCCGATGTGCCGGAAAACTGGGCGGCGGATCGCTTCACCGTCGCCCGCCCCGGCGCGCTCCGCGATCCTTCCATGCTGGCGCAGGGCATATCCGGCAATATCACCGGTGCCCGCGCCGATGTGATCATTTGTGATGATGTGGAGGTTGCCGGCAATTGCGACACACCCGGCAAGCGTGAAGCGCTACGAGAACGCCTGGCTGAATTGGAATTCATCCTGACCCCCGGCGGTACCATTCTTTTCGTCGGCACACCGCATTGTGAGGAAAGCCTCTATCGCGATCCTAAGCATGAGGACGCCTTTCTCCGCAGCTATCGCCGCCTTGTCCTGCCCATCATGAATGCCGCCGGTACCAGCGCCTGGCCGGAACGCTTCCCGAAGGAAGCGCTGACCGCACTGAGGCAACGCGTCGGGGCGCTGCATTTCGAACGGCAGATGATGCTGAAGGCGCTGCCCGCGGAAGCCGCGCGGCTCGATCCCGCAGCGCTTATTCGTTATGCGGAGGAACCGGAATTTCGCGAAGCCAATGGCCGTGCAGAACTCAGCCTACTTGGTCGGCGCCTGGTCTCCGGCGGCGGCTATTGGGACCCGGCCTATGGCCGGCCTGGCAGCGGCGATTCATCCGTACTGGCGGCGTGTTATGCGGATCAGGAAGGCAATCACTTCCTACATCGGCTGCGCTATCTGACGCATGACCCTGATGCGGCGGAAGACCCCGCGACACAGCAATGCCGTCAGGTCGCGCATATTGCGCGGGATTTGCTGCTGCCGGTCATTCGTGTGGAAACAAACGGCATTGGGCGCTTTCTGCCCGCACTGCTCAGGCGCGAATTGGCAAAGGCGGGTGCGGCTTGTGCAGTGGTGGAACAGAATAACCATCGCGCCAAGGCGGATCGCATTCTGGGTGCCTTGGAACCGGCGCTCGCCGCACGTCGGCTGCATGCGCATGAAACGGTGTTTCGTACCCGTTTTCCTGCCGAAATGGCGGAATGGGCGCCGAATGTTTCTGGCGCACGCGATGACGCTTTGGATGCGCTGGCAGGTTGCTTGCTGGCCGAACCGGTACGGCTGGCGCGCGCCGGCCCGCCACCCCGCGCGGCCTATTGGCGTGGCAGTTAAGCCGCCGGCTGCTTCAGGATTTCCAAGGCATGCCGCGCGCGGCCCGCATCGGTAATCTCAAACCGACCATCCGCGCGTTGCTGCGCCAAGGCCATGCCGGTCAGGCGCAGCAGGCAGGGGCCATCCTTCAGCCCTTCGGGCCGCCCATGCGGGCCCACCAGCGTCAGCCGATGCAGCGCTGAACGGCAGCAGGTTTCCAGATACGGCTCATTCCACATGGGCCCGGCTTTCCTTTCCGGCGTCACGCCTCCCCTGTTTCTTGGGTGGCTGCGCCTGTTCTTCAAGCTTTCAGCACAAGGCCAAGCAGCATGTCCATGCAGATTGACCCCCAATGGTGGTTCACCGCCATCGAGGCGCCAGTGGTCGCCGCGCTCTTTTGGATGATCCACGGCCTCCGGCGTGAATTGCACGCGCGCATTCAGCGCGGCGATGAACGCGATTCGGATGCGCTGACGCGCACGCGCGAAGATTTGGCGCAATTCAAGTTGGAAGTGGCGCGCACCTATGTGCCGCTTTCGCTCATTCGCGATCTGGACCGAAGAATCTCAGACCATTTGGTGCGGATCGAGGAAAAACTGGAAGACGTCTCACGCACCGGCATTGCCGCGGCCCAAGCCGTGCGCCGCATGGAGGAACGCGAATGACCAAATTACCCCCGCCCCGCGCGATTGATATTGAAATCCTCTCCATGACGCTTTGGGCTGAAGCCGCAGACAAACCCGTGCGCGCCATTGAAGCCTTGGCTGCCTTGGTGATGAATCGCCTGCGCCAAGGCCGAGACCCCAATGCGCGCCATATCGCAGCTATTTGCCGCGCGCCTTTCCTGTTTTCCTGCTGGAACAGGCGGGACCCGCGCCATGCTGCGCTGCGCGCCATCCCGCCAGGTGATGCCGCCTTCGCCATGTGTCGGCGCATAGCGCAACGCGCGGCTTCCGGCCTGCTGCCGGATGCCACCAGCGGCGCGACGCTCTGGCATGATGCGGCGCATCTGCCCGCCTGGGCGGTGGGGCAAGCCAGCATTACCGAAATCGGTGGTCTTTGCTTCTATCGTGCCGAGGATATCACCGCGCCGCCGCCACGCGCCGCGCGCCCGGTGCTGGTTTTGGCTGAAGCGAGTTAGGAATTATCCAACCCGCACCATCTCTCGTTGTGCGGCAACCGAAACGCCGTCATTCAGCCGATGCCAGGCGCCGCTGATCAGAATCTCACTCGGCCGGAAGCGCGCCTTATAGGCCATCTTGCGGCTTTCCGGCACCCAATAGCCCAAATAGACATAAGGCAGGCCAAGCGACCGCGCGCGTCCGATCAACCACAATACGGTGAAGGGGCCAAGCGAACGCTGATCCGCATCCGTATCGAAAAAGGAATAAACGGCGGAAAGCCCATCGGCCAGCCAATCCGT
>JADCEX010000238.1 GCA_020249825.1 Roseomonas sp. | reverse complement strand
TTCGTATGCATTGGCACGATTGAACCACGCAAGAATCATCTGCTGCTTTTGAACACTTGGCGTGTCCTCGCAGAGCGCCTTGGCATTGAAGCGCCGAAGCTTTTGCTGATTGGTCGGCGCGGATGGGAAAATGAGAATATCGTGGATATGCTGGATCGCTGCCCGGCATTGATAGGCCTTGTGCGTGAATACAACGGCCTGCCCGACAAGGCGGTTGCAAGCCTGCTGCAAGGCGCGCGGGCGCTGCTTTTTCCCTCCTTTACTGAGGGGTATGGACTGCCGCTTGCCGAAGCCTTGGCGCTTGGCGTGCCTGCCATTTGTTCTGACTTGCCGGCGCTGCGGGAAGTTGGCGGGGATGTGCCGGAATTTCTCGACCCGCTTGATGGGCTTGGCTGGCGGCGCCTGATCCTGAATTATGCGGAGCCCGATAGCAGGATGCGGGAAGCCCAATTGGAACGCATGGGCTTTTGGACGCAACCGAGTTGGGCACAGCATTTCGCCTTGGTGGAGCCCTGGCTTCGGCAAATAGCCTATGCAGGGCAGAAAAAGAAAGCGCCCCGCAATCCTGCCGAGACTGTCAATGGGGTTGCCGAAGCAAGGATTCCCGCCCCCTTGGCACAAGGCCCCTGAGACAGCCATGCCGGGCCGATCCAAAAGCAAGGGGGTTCAAGGCCCCGACCCCATCGCCATTATTGGCGCGGCAGCAAGGCTACCCGGCGCATCTGATCTTGCGGCCTATGCCGAAATGCTGCGCCGCGGTGTGGATGCCGTTACCGAAATTCCCGATGACAGGTTCCAAAAGGCGCGCTGGTATCACCCGCGCCCAGGCGAAGCGGGCCGCAGTTACAGTTTTGCTGCCGGCACTATTGGCGATGTCCGCAGTTTTGACGCAGAAGCCTTCGGCCTTTCCCCGCGTGAGGTGACTGAAACCGACCCGCAGCAAAGATTATTGTTGGAAGTCACGCGCGACGCTTTTGAGGATGCGGGGCTGCGTCCCGAAAGCCTTGCCGGGCGCAATATCGCGGTTTTCATCGGTGGGTCTTCGACCGATTTCGCTGAGATAAGGCTTCAGGACCCGGCGGCGACTGATCGCTTCCTGATGACCGGCAATGCGCTTTCCATCCTATCGAACCGCATTGGTCATGTATTCGACCTGCGCGGCGGCGCGCAGACCATTGATACCGCCTGCTCATCCTCGCTGGTGGCGCTGCATCTCGCCGCACGCGCCTTGGCGGAAGATTCAAGCCTGGAAGCCGCCGTGGTGGGCGGGGTCAATCTGCTGCTTTCGCCCTATGCCTTTATCGGCTTTTCGCGCGCTGGCATGCTCTCACCCCGCGGGCTCTGCCAGGTGTTTGATGCGTCGGCGGATGGCTATGTGCGCGCCGAAGGCGCGGGCGTTGTCATCCTACGCCGCCTTGCCGATGCGAAGGCGTCGCGGGAGCCGATCCGTGCGCTGCTGCTTGGCACTGCCAGCAATACAGCCGGGCGCACCATTGGCATTTCACTGCCCAATCGCGATGCGCAGGCGGTTTTGCTGAAAAATCTGCTGCAAAAAACGGCGGTAGCCCCGGATCGCTTCATGGCGTTTGAGGCGCATGGCACCGGCACCCAGGCAGGCGACCCGGCCGAGGCCTGGGCAATTGGGCAAGCGATTGCGCGGCATCGCAGCGCGCCGCTGCCGATCGGCTCCGCCAAGGCGAATATCGGCCATCTGGAAGCGGGCGCCGGAATGGCTGGCCTGCTCAAGGCCATGCTGATGCTGGAACAGGGTTTCATCCCGCGCGCACTGCATTTCGCGAACCCCAATCCGGCGATTGATTTTGCGGATTTGAACCTGAATGTCCCGCGCGTGACCGAGGCCATCCCAGTCGCCGATGACGCCGTGATGGGCGTCAATGCCTTCGGCTTTGGCGGCACCAATGCGGCCGCCATTCTGGGCCGCGCGCCCGTTCTGCCTGTCGAGCACGCCGCCAAGGCAAAGACCGCCCCACCGGTGATACTCTCGGCACGCTCTGCCGAGGCGTTGCGGCTTTCGGTCGCTGCCTGGCGTGATGCCTTGGCGGGCGCGGATGGTGAGCAGGCAGCAGCGCTTGCGCGCGGTCAGGCGCGGCATCGTGACCTGGCGGCGCATCGGCTTGTGCTGCGCGGGGCGGATGGCGCAGCGCTTTCCGAGCGGCTCGCCGCCTGGGCAGCGGGGGAGCGTGAGGCCGGCGCGGTGCAAGGTGTCGCACTCGGTGGCGGCATTGCCTTTGTCTTCAGCGGCAATGGCGCGCAGCATGCCGGCATGGCGCGGGAGGCGTTTCGTGCCTCGGCGGTCTTCCGGCGCGCAGTGCTCGCCGCTGATGCGGTGCTGGCTCCAAGGCTTGGTGTTTCGCCGGCCGCCTTGATCAAAGCGGGCGTCAGCGCTGCGGCCTTGGCCGGGACGGATCTTGCCCAACCTTTGCTTTTCGCGGTGCAAATGGGTGTTCTGGCGGCGCTGAAGGCGGAAGGCATCTGCCCTGATCTGGTGATTGGCCATTCGGTTGGTGAAGTGGCAGCGGCGCAAGCGGCGGGGATACTCTCCTTGGATCAGGCGGCGGCATTGATCGTGGCGCGCAGCCGGCATCAGCATGCAACA
>JADCEX010000237.1 GCA_020249825.1 Roseomonas sp. | reverse complement strand
GGCACCTGCCAGCCCTGCCAGGACCGCGCATCAACGCCAATCGCTTGCAGCGCAATGGCGGTCAGGCCGGTTGTCACTTGCTCCCCAGTGGCGACCACCGTGTCATATTCGCGCGCATCATGCAGCGGCGAGAGTTCCTGGCACCATTTGACCAGTTGATTGGTCACACCCGACATGGCGGAGACCACCACGGCCACCTGATGGCCGGCATCAACCTCTCGCTTCACGCGGGCGGCGACATTGCGGATACGATCCAGATCAGCGACAGAAGTGCCGCCGAATTTCATGACGATACGGGCCATAGAAGGCTATTTTCCCTGGGCGGGGCGGAAAAGGAATGGCCGGCGGTTGCGCCGGCGCGCGGGGCGGGACAGATACCGGGGGGGCGGGTTGCGCGCAACCCATCTCCTCGGATCAGGGCTAGAAAGGGCATCATCTTGGCGGAAGCAACGGCGCTTGGGGCGGAAATCGCCAAATTTGACGCTCTGGCCGCGCGCTGGTGGGACCCGAATGGGCCGATGAAACCGCTGCACCGGATGAACCCGGTGCGGATTGGCTGGATCGCCGAAAGGCTGGCCCGCGCGCATGGCCCGCAACCCCTTGCCGGGCTTAGGGTTTTGGATGTGGGTTGCGGGGCGGGGCTGGCATCTGAGGCGCTGGCGCGGCTTGGGGCTGACGTCACCGGCATGGATGCGGCGCCAGAGGCCCTGCAAGTGGCCCGCGCCCATGCCGAAGCCGGCGGGCTTGCCATTGATTACCGCCTGGGCGGGCCGGAGGATTTGGCCGAGGCCGGTGGTTACGATGCGGTGATTTCGTTGGAGGTGATTGAACATGTGGCGGAACGAGGGGCTTTTTTGGCCGCTTTGGCCCGTGCCGCCCGGCCCGGGGGAAAGGTGTTCCTTTCCACGCTAAACCGCACGCCGCGATCCTTCGTGATGGCGAAGCTTGGCGCGGAGTATCTGCTGCGGCTGCTGCCCATTGGCACGCATGATTGGCGGATGTTCGTCACACCCGCCGAACTTGGCGCCGGCTTGCGTGGCGCAGGGCTGCGGGTTGCGGATGTGGCCGGGATGGAAATGGGGTTGTCCGGCGCCTGGCGCATCACGCGCGACACTGGGGTGAATTACCTGATGATGGCAGAAAAGTCGGCTTAGGATTCTTCGATCCTGAAGGCATCGGCGATGCGCCTTATGGTGCCATCAGCCGCCACCAGCATGACATCAAAGCGCATCCCCGCCGCGCCATGACCAGGATTGGCGGCAAGCCAAGCCTCGGCGGCGGCGACCAGCCGGGCGCGTTGGCGCGGGCCAAGGGCAAAGGCCGCTTCGGCGAGGGAGGGGCGCGCCTTCACTTCAATGAAGGCGAGCAAGCCTTCGCGTTCGGCGATCAGGTCAATTTCGCCCGCTTCGGTGCGGCATCTTTGGGCAAGCAGCGCCCAGCCTTCGGCGGTAAGGGCTTCGGCGGCGAGGGCTTCGGCATCCTGACCGGCGACATAAGCCCGCCGGCCACGGACCAGGCGATGGGTGGGTGGGGTTTGGCGGGGCATGGCGCGGCGCAAGGGCTCCGCTCTGGCCAGCCCCCCTGCCCGATCAGGATGTTCTAGGCCGACTCGCGCGCCCAAAGGCTGCCGGGTTTTCCGCCTCCGCCGCGATCAAGGCCGCGAGGAACTGGGAGATATTCTCACGAATTGAGCCCTCATTGGCCAGCTTCAATCGTTCCACGCCTACGAGGGAGGAACTGAAGGCAGCCGTGAAGGGTGCCGTTATCTCCCGTTCAAATACGATGGTGTTATCGGAAAGCCTTGTCAGGCGATAGCGGACCTTAGACGTTACCGTCATATCAAGCCCCATCATCGGCTGCTGAAGATTGATCATGTTTGCCTCAAGCCTGAAGCGTTCATCTCGGATTGCGAGCATGGTGCGGACCGAAAGGCTCAGGCGCAGCGCTTCAGCCAAATCGCTGCTCGAAACATCAGATACCCAAAGCGGGTTGGTTTCGCGCCCACCGGAAACCTGCCCGATCCCAACAGCCTCGCGCAAATTGGAATTGGCGGAAATGGTGGTTTGCGCGGTATTCGGTGCCAGCATGGCGCCGGGCTTGGCGCCGCTGGCGCAGGCCGAAAGACCAAGTGCCAGAACCAATAGCGCCAGAGGCGCGACATTGCGGGTCAAAGCCGAGAAAAGTTTTGCCATACGAATTCTCCAATTCCAAAGCGCGTCTGCTGCGAAGCCTGTCATTTCCGGCACGGCGCAGCAATAGGGTCGCGGCGATGGCTGGGGTTTGCCAGCGCTACGCGCTATGCTCCCGCCAAAGCAGCAGGCCCTCGCCATGATCCGTTTCTTCCTTCTCCTCGCGCTCTTCCTCGCCCCCCTCCCCGCCGCCGCGCAGCGCCATATGGTCGCGGCGGGCCATCCGCTCGCAGTCGAAGCAGGGCTTGGCGTGCTGCGGGATGGCGGTTCGGCCCTTGATGCCGCAGTGGCAGTGCAGGCAGTGCTGACACTGGTGGAACCGCAATCCTCCGGCATTGGCGGCGGTGCCTTTATCATGTTTCGCCGCGCTGCCGATGGCGGCATGGAAGCCTGGGATGGGCGGGAAACCGCCCCCGCCGCTGCAACGCCGGCACTTTTCCTGCGTGATGGCCGGCCCATGCCCTTCCTGGAAGCCATGGCCAGCGGGCGGTCTGTTGGCGTACCGGGCACGCTGCCGGTGCTGGAAGCCGCGCATCGTGCCCATGGCAGGCTGCCCTGGGCGCGGCTGATGGAACCCGCCATTCGGCTGGCCGAAGAAGGTTTTCCCGTCAGCGCCCGCCTCAACCGCGAAATCGCCGCTGATACGCTGTTACTCAGGCGCGATCCGGCCTCTGCTGCCTATTTCTTTACCGCAGATGGCCAGGCGCTGCCGCCGGGCCATCGGCTGCGCAACCCTGCTTTGGCGGAGACGCTCCGCGCCGTGGCGCGCGATGGCGCGGCGGCGCTGCAAAGGGGTCCGATTGCGGAAGACATCATCGCCGCCATCCGCAACCACCCAAGCAATCCGGGCGTCATGGCGCTGGAAGATTTGGCGCGCTACCAGCCAAGGCAGCGCAGCGCCATTTGCACACCTTATCGCAGCTTCCGGGTTTGCGGCTTTCCGCCACCATCTTCAGGCGGTGTCGCGGTCGCGCAAATTCTTGGCGTGCTCGAACATTTCGATATGCCGCGGCTTGACCCTCGCGGTGCCGATGCGGCGCATTTGCTGGCGGAAGCTGGGCGGCTTGCCTTTGCCGATCGCAACCTGTTCCTGGCGGATGCGGATTTCGTGCCCGTGCCGGTGCGTGGCCTGACCGACCACGCCTATCTGCTGACTCGCGCGCAATTGGTTGACCGTGACCGCGCGCTGCAAAACCCGCGCGCCGGCAATCCTTCCTGGCGGGAGACATCCTTCGCGCCGCAGACCCAGGAATATGAAGCCGGCACGAGCCACATCGCCATTGTGGATGGTGCGGGCAATGCGCTTTCCATGACGACAACCATTGAAGCAATTTTCGGCGCAAGGCTGATGGTGCGGGGCTTTTTGCTGAATAACCAACTCACGGATTTCAGCTTCGCGCCGGAAGCCAATGGTCGGCCCATCGCCAATCGGGTGGAGGCCGGCAAAAGGCCGCGGTCATCCATGGCGCCTTCCATTGTGATGGATGGGTCAGGTGCGCTGCATGCCGTGGTGGGCTCCCCCGGCGGGCCGCGCATCATTGGCTTTGTCGCGAAAACCCTGGTCGGGCTGCTGGATTGGGGGATGAGCCCGGAAGAAGCCGTGGCGCTGCCCCATATCGGCACCATGGGCGGGCCGGTGGAGCTGGAACAGGGCACGCCCGCTGCTGCTCTAGCGCCGGGGCTGCGGGCCCGAGGCCATGAAGCCACGATCCGCGAAATGATTTCCGGTCTGCAAGTGATCCGTGTGACCAATGGCGGGCTGGTGGGCGCTTCGGACCCTCGGCGGGAAGGGGTGGCGCGGGGCGATTGAATGGGTTTATCCGCGCCACCAGAAATGCATGCTATAAAACGCGCGGTGTTTTCGATTTGGGGTGTTCATGATCAGAAAGGCGGTCATTCTGGCCGGCGGGCGCGGCACACGGCTCGGCGCCGAAACGCAGCTTCGCCCGAAGCCCATGGTGGAAATCGGCGGACGGCCCATCCTGTGGCACATCATGAAGCTATATGCCGCGCATGGCATCAAGGATTTCGTGATCTGCCTTGGCTATAAGGGCGATCAGATCAAGGAATATTTCCTGAATTACCGCCGCTACTCCTCGGACCTCACGCTTGACCTTGCCACCGGCACCGCAACTTGGCTGACGCCCGCGGCTGAGGATTGGCGCGTCACACTAGTGGACACTGGTGAGGATACGCAAACCGGCGGCAGGCTTGGCCGCGTGGCGCAGCATCTCCGCGATGAGGAAGGCTTTTGCCTTACCTACGGTGACGGCGTTTCGGATGTGGATATCTCTGCACTCATCGCCTTCCACCGCGCCCATGGCCGCAATGCCACCGTGACTGCCGTGGTGCCGCCTGGTCGCTTTGGTGCTTTGGAGCGCATCGGCAATAGCGTACGCGCCTTTACCGAAAAGCCGCCCGGCGATGGTGCCACAATCAATGGCGGTTTTTTTGTGCTCTCGCCCCGTGTGCTGGACCGCATTGCTGGCGATGATTGCGTCTGGGAACAGGCGCCTTTGCGGGGCCTGGCGGCGGATGATCAACTGCGCGCCTTTGATCATCGCGGCTTTTGGCACCCGATGGATACACCGCGCGATCGCGATGTGTTGGAAGGGCTTTGGCAGGACGGCACGGCGCCCTGGAAGCAATGGTGATGCGCCAGCCGGGGGCTGCCTTCTGGCGCGGCAAGCGCGTGTTGCTGACCGGCCATACCGGCTTCAAGGGCGCCTGGCTGGCCCTTTTGCTGGAACGCCTGGGCGCGGAGGTGACGGGCTTCGCGCTGGCGCCGGAAGCCGGCCCCTCGGCCTTTGCCGCTCTGCGCCCCGCGATCACTTCACGCTTCGATGATTTGCGTGATGCGGCGGCGGTGCAGGCAACGGTCAAGGCCGCGCGCCCTGAGATTGTGTTGCATCTGGCGGCGCAAGCCCTGGTCGGGCGCGGCTATCGCGACCCGGAAGGCACCTTCGCGAGCAACGTCGCCGGCACCATCAATCTGATGCAGGCCTTGCGCGGCGCGGGGGTGCGGGCTGCGTTGATGATCACCAGCGACAAGGTCTATCGCAACGACAATCAAGGCCGCGCCTTTCGCGAAGATGATGCGCTGGGTGGACATGATCCCTATAGTGCTTCCAAGGCAGCTTGCGAAATCGCGGTGGCTTCCTGGCGCGCGAGTTTCGGGGCCGAGATGGGTGCCATGGCGACCGCCCGCGCCGGCAATGTGATCGGCGGTGGTGATTTCGGTACGGAACGGCTGATCCCTGATCTGGTGCGTGCGCGTATGGCCGGTGAAACACTCATCATCCGCCGCCCGGATGCGACGCGCCCCTTCCAGCATGTGCTGGATGTGCTGCGCGGCTATCTGCTGCATGCCGAAGCGCTGTGGCATGGCGCGGCACCGCCCGCGCTGAATTTCGGCCCGCGAGATGCGGAAATTTCCGTCCGGCGCGTGCTGGAACTTTACGAAGCCGCGGCCAAGGCGCCGGTGCAATGGCAGGCCGCCGGCGCACCGCCCATGGAAGAAGCGCAGCGCCTCGCTTTGGATAGCAGCCTTGCCATGCAAAGCCTTGGCTGGGCACCGCGCCATGATGCCGCCAGCGCCATTGCAGCCACCGCGCGCTGGTATGAAGCGTGGCGCAGTGGCGCCGATGGCCGCGCGTTGGCGCTTGCTGAAATTGAGGATGCCCTTTCGCCATGAATGCACCCGCGCTTTGCCGCCCCATCACCGCCTGCCGCGCCTGTGGTGGCGCGATCAGCGCCATGTTCTGCGATTTGGGCACAACACCTTTGGCCAATGACTATCCGCCGCCCGGGTCCGCGCCTTTGCCGCGCTACCCTCTGGCCGCCGTGGTCTGCGGAACCTGTCGCATGGTGCAATTGGATCATGTGGTGGAAGCGGAGGCGATCTTCACCGATTATGCCTATTTCTCATCATTTTCGGAGAGTTGGCTTCAGCACGCCGCGCGCTATGCTGCGGCGATGCGCGAAAGGCTTTCGCTTGGCGCGCAAAGCTTCGTGATCGAAATCGCCAGCAATGATGGCTATCTGCTGCGGAATTTCGTCGCTGCCGGCATCCCCTGCCTTGGCGTTGAACCAGCCGCGAATGTCGCGGCGAGTGCGATTGCCGCTGGCGTGCCGACGGAAGTGCGGTTTTTTGGCCGGCAAGCGGCACGCGATATTATAGCAAAGCGCGGTCCTGCGGATTTGGTGATTGCCAATAATGTGCTGGCGCATGTGCCGGATGTGGTGGATTTCGCGGCGGGGCTCTCGCTTCTTGCGGGGCCCAAAGGCGTTGTCACCATTGAAGCGCCGCATCTGCTTTCGCTTGTGGATGGCGTGCAATTCGATACGATTTATCACGAACACTACGCCTATTGGTCGCTTTACGCCGTGGAGCGCTTGTTGGCTGCACAGGGTTTGCGCGTGTTTGATGTTGAGAAACTTGCAACCCATGGCGGCAGCATCCGCTATTTCGCGACTGCTGATGCAACGCGGGCAGATATGCCCGGTGTTGTTGCTATGCGCGCCGAGGAAGCCGCGCGGGGCATTGCGGATGACGCCTTCTACCAAGGCTTCAATACCCGCGTCGCAGCGGTGCTGGCCGCCTTCAAGGCGTGGCTCGCGCAATGCCGGGCGGAGGGGCTGAAGCTTGGCGCCTATGGCGCCGCGGCCAAGGGCAATACCTTCCTGAATGCCGCAGGCGTGACGGCGGCAGATTTCATGGCGGTCGCGGATCGTAACCCGGCCAAGCAGCACAGGCTTCTGCCGGGCAGCGCCATCCCCATTGTCTCACCGGAAGCGCTGCTGGCCATGGCGCCGGATGTGATCCTGATACTGCCTTGGAATTTGGCCGAGGAAATCTCTGGCCAGTTGCGCTCGGCGGGCTTCAAGGGGCGGCTGGCCATAGCGCTGCCGCAACCACGCTGGCTATAGAATTATGCCGCGTCCCGCCCTTCTTCCACCGCATGGCAGGCCACCATCGCATCCCCCGCCGGCTTTAATTCCGGCCGTTCCGCCTTGCAGCGCGGCTGAGCCAGCGGGCAGCGGGGATGGAAGGCGCAGCCCGTCGGTGGATTGATCGGGCTTGGCACCTCGCCCCCCACCGGAATGCGTGTCCGCCCGGTCATATCCAGATCCGGGATCGCTTCCATCAGCGCGCGCGTATAGGGGTGGCGCGGGCGGCGGAACAGGCTTTCCGCCGGCGCCAGCTCCGCAATGCGGCCCAGATACATCACGCCGATCTGGTCACTCACCTGCCGCACCACGGCCAGGTTATGGCTGATGAACAGATAGGTCAGCCCCATGCGGGACTGCAATTCCTTCATCAAATTCAGGATTTGCGCCTGCACCGAAACATCCAGCGCGGATGTCGGCTCATCGCAAACCAGAAACTCCGGATTGGAAGAAAGCGCACGGGCGATGGAAATACGCTGGCGTTGCCCGCCGGAAAACTCATGCGGGAACTTATGCCCATCCAGCGGCGATAGCCCTACCTGCGTCAGCAATTCCGCAACGCGCGCTTCCTGCGCGGCACGGTCCGGCAAAAGCCCAAAGGCGCGAATGGGTTCGGCAATGATATCTCCCACCCGCCAGCGCGGATTGAGCGAGGCGTAAGGGTCCTGGAAGATCATTTGCATCCGCCGGCGCTGATCCGATGCGGCGCGGGCTTCGGCCAAATCCCGCCCGTCAAACATCACTTGGCCAGCGCTCGGGCGATATAGCCCAACCGCCAACCGCGCCACGGTGGATTTGCCGCAGCCAGATTCCCCCACCAGCGACAGGGTGCGGCCCTTTGGCACGGCCAGGCTCACGCCATCCACGGCACGCAGCAGGCGCTTGCCTTCACCGGCAACCACGCGCTGCAAAAGCGGGCGGGAGACATCGAAATACCGCGCGGCATCGCGCAGTTCCAGCATGGGGGTATCAGCCATGGGTCTTGGCCTCCCCCGCGTAAAGCCAGCAGGCCGCTTGCGTGGCACCCGCCGGCAGCAAATCCGGCCTGTCTTCCGTGCAGCGCGCAAAGACCTTGGGGCAGCGCGGGTTATAGGCGCAGCCTTTCGGGATGGCGGAAAGCCGCGGCATGGCGCCATCAATCTGCGCGAGCCGTTCAACGCGCCGATCCAAGGGCGGGATGGAGCCCATCAGCCCCACCGTATAGGGATGGCTTGCCTGCTTCACCACATTACGCACAGGCCCGATTTCCGCGATGCGCCCGGCATACATCACCGCGACACGATCAGCGGTTTCCGCGATCACGCCCATATCATGCGTCACCAGCATCATCGCCGTGCCCTTTTCGCGCGCGAGCGATTTCAGCAGCGCGATGATCTGCGCCTGGATGGAAACATCCAAGGCCGTGGTCGGTTCATCCGCCACAATCAGGCGCGGTTCGGCACATAAGGCCAGCGCAATCACCACACGCTGGCGCATCCCGCCCGAGAATTCATGCGGGTAGGAATCAATCCGCTGCGCAGCGGCAGGAATGCCCACCAGATCAAGCCAGCCAATGGCGCGCTTGCGGGCCTCAGCCGGCGTGATCGGCAAATGCGTTGTCATGGTCTCGGCCAATTGCCGGCCCACGGTGTAGAGCGGGTTGAGCGTCGTCAGCGGGTCCTGGAAAATCGCGCCGATTTCCTTGCCACGAATGCGCCGCATATCTTCATAGCGCAGATTATCAATGCGCCTTCCATCCAGAAGGATCTCACCCGCGGCGATCCTACCAGGTGGCTCCAGCAAGCCGATGATCGCGGCCCCGGTCATGGATTTGCCGGCGCCTGATTCACCAACAACGCCCAGCACCTCACCGGCAGAAATGGTGAAGGACACATCATCAATCGCCACCAGCGTGCCGCGGCGCGTCGGGAATTCCACGCGCAAATGGCGCACTTCAAGCAGGGGATTCTGGCCAGACATTAGCGGAGCTTCGGATTGAGGGCGTCGCGCAGCCAATCGCCCAGAAGATTGACGGAAAGCACCATGGCAATCAGCGTGACGCCAGGAAAGATCGTGATCCACCATTCGCCGCTGAACAGGAAGTCATTGCCAATACGGATCAGCGTGCCAAGCGAAGGTTGCGTCGCCGGCACCCCAACACCCAGGAAGGAAAGCGTCGCCTCAGACAATATCGCCAGCCCCAGATTAAGCGTCGCAATCACCAAAACCGGCCCGAGCACATTGGGCAGCACGTGGGACAGCATGATGCGCGGTGGGGAGACACCAATCACCCGCGCCGCCTGCACATATTCCTTATTGCGTTCCACCATGGTCGAGCCACGCACGGTGCGGGCGAATTTCGGCCATTCGCTGATGCCGATGGCAAAAATCACCACGAAAAGCGCGATCTGGTCATGCACTTCGCGCGGCAAGGCAGCGCGCACCACGCCATCAATCAGAAGCGCCACCAGGATGGAGGGAAAGGTCAGCTGCACATCGCAAATACGCATCAACAGGGCATCCAGCTTGCCGCCGAGATACCCGGCCAGCAGCCCAAGCGTGACGCCAAGCGTGGTCGCAAAAATCGTCGCCGAAAGCCCAACCAGCAGCGAAACCCGCGCGCCATACATGATGGCAGAAAGCACATCGCGCCCCTGATCATCGGTGCCGAGCAGATAGGCGCGCTCCCCTTCTTCCGTCCAGGAGGGCGGCTTGAAGGCATCGAGCAGATTGAGTGAGGCGAGGTCGAAGGGGTTATGCGGCGCGATCCAGGGCGCGAAAAGCGCGCCCAGAATGCAGACAAGCGCCACCACGGCAGAAAGCATGGTGATGGGGGATTGGGTGAAGGACCACCACAAATCACTATCGAAAAAGCGTCGCAGCGTTGCAGACATGATCAATGCGCCCCCTGCCCGCGGCCAATGCGCAGTCTGGGGTCCACCGCGTAATAAAGCAGGTCAACAATCAGGTTGATGGTGACGAAAAGTGCGGAGATCAGCAGCAGATAGGCCGCCATCACCGGAATATCCGCCTGATTGACGGATTGGATGAACAGCAGCCCCATCCCCGGCCATTGAAAGACGGTTTCCGTCACAATCGCGAAGGCGATGATGGCGCCCAATTGCAGCCCGACAATGGTGATCACCGGCACCAGCGTATTTTTCAGCGCATGGCCGAAATGCACCACGCGGTTCGGAAGGCCGCGCGCCCGGGCGAATTTGATGTAATCCGCGCGCAGCACTTCCAGCATCTCAGCCCGCACCAGCCGCATAATGAGCGTGAGCTGGAAAAGCCCAAGCGTGATCGAAGGCAGCACCAGCGCCTTGATGCCACTCCAGGTCAGGAAGCCCGTGCTCCACCAGCCGATCTTCACCGTATCGCCCCGCCCGAAGGATGGCAGCACGCCAAGCCAGACCGCGAAAACCAGGATCAGGATAATCCCGATCAGGAAGGTGGGCAGGGAAACGCCAACAAGGCTGAAGGTCAGGAAAAACCGCGATACCCAGGAATTGCGATAAAGCCCGGTATAGACCCCCATCGGCACACCGATCAGCAGGGCAAGAATGGCCGCGGTAAAGGCCAGTTCCAGTGTCGCCGGCGCGCGTTCCGCAATCAGGTCAGCAACCGGGCGCGACAGGCGATAGGAAAGGCCAAATTCGCCCTGGATGGCATTGCCGATAAAGGTCGCGAATTGCACCCAAAAGGGCTGATCCAGCCCCAAATCCTTCACCAGCGCCTGACGCTGCGCTTCGGTGAAATCCTGCCCAAGCATGATGGCGACCGGATCACCCACATAGGCGAACATGGCGAAGGAAATCAGCGCGACAGCAAACAATACCGGCAGCGACTGCAATAAGCGCGAGAGGATGAATGCAAACAAGGGAAAGCTCCGATCACGCCTCTCCGGCGCGCCATACCCATGGCGGGCCGGAGATGCTGGGCAGTTCTGCGCCGGGCGCGGCGGGCGCAAACCCGCCGCGCCAGGGAAATCAGTTCATCCGCGCCCAACGGAAATAGGGCTGGTTATTGGCCATATGCGGAATGGTGAGATTGCCACGCATCGCCCAGGGAATCATCTGATGGTGCAGCGGGATATGCGGCACATCTTCACGGTAAATCCGCAGCGCCTCACGGATCGCCTGATTGCGCGCATCCCCCGATTGGGTCTTCATCCGTTCAATCAGCGCATCCATGCGCGGGTTGGAATAGCGCCCGTAATTCCAGATGCCATCGCCCTGCGCGCCATTGCGGGTCGCGACCAGGGATTGGAAGGAATAAAGCGCATCCAGCGTCGGCACGCCCCAGCCCAGCAGATAGATGGAAGTGTCATCGCGCTGGATCTTGGCAAAGAAGGGCGCGAGCGGCATGGCATTCAGCCTGGCGCGAATGCCAACCCGCGCCCACATCGCCACAATCGCCTGACAGATCTGCTCATCATTGATGTAGCGATTATTCGGGCAATCCAGCGTGATCTCAAAGCCATTCGGGAAACCCGCTTCCGTCAGAAGCGCCCGCGCGCGTGCCGGATCATAAGGCAGGCGCACATCTTCTTCCTTCACATAGCCATTCACCTGGGACGGGAAGAAGGTGCCCGTCACCACGGATTGGCCACGCATGGTGGTGCGGTGGATCGCCTGGATGTCAATCGCGTGATAAAGCGCCTGGCGCACGCGCAAATCCTTCATCGGATTGCGCCCCTTCACATCGGAATAGAGCAATTCATCCCGATAGACATCCATCGCCAGGAAGATGGTGCGCACTTCCGGGCCTTCCAGCACGCGGATGTTTTGCGCCTGACGCAGCCGGTTCAAATCCTGCAGCGGCGGGTCGAGCACGAAATCAACCTCACCCGAAAGCAGGGCGGCGATGCGCGTCGCATCGGACGCAATCGGACGGAAAATGATTTCTGTCACATTCGCGTCCCGGCTGCTGTCTTCCCGCCAGCCCCACCAATCATTGTTGCGCACGATGACCGTGCGCACATCCGCTTCGCGCGCCGTCAGGCGGAAGGCACCGGTGCCATTCGTATTGCGGACCGTATGCATTTCCTCGCGCTGGCGGGTGTTTTGCGGCCGCGCGGCATTGTTCCTTTCGGACCAGCTCCGCGACAT
>JADCEX010000236.1 GCA_020249825.1 Roseomonas sp. | reverse complement strand
CTGGATGGGGTGGCGCAGGAACAATGGGCCAGCACCGCCAAGGATTACGCGGCGCATGTCTCGGCCCGCGTGACGGTGGAGCGCTTCACCGTGCCGATGCGCACCCTGGATGATTTCGCGCTGACCGACGTGACCGCCATCAAGCTGGATGCCGAGGGCGCCGAATATGAAATCCTGCGCGGCGCCCGCGAAACCTTGCTCCGCTGCCGCCCGGTGCTGACGCTGGAACTGGAAGAACGCCACCGCCAAGGTAGCACCTATGCCGTGCCGGCCTATCTGGATGCGCTGGGTTATGATGTGTTCTTCGAATTGAACGGCGCCTGGCACCCCATGGCTGATCTGGATCGTGCGACGATGCAGCGCGCGTCCCCCGATCCATCGGTGTTTGACGCCTCAGACCCTTATGTTTTTGTGTTTTACGCCCTGCCGCGGGAAGACAGCGCCGCGATGCTCGAAACACTCCGCCACGCGGGATAGGCGCGTCACAACCATAGCACATCGCCAATCTCGCGCGCGCCGGAAACGAGCATCGCCAGCCGATCAAAGCCAAGCGCGATGCCGCTGGTAGCCGGCATGCCGTGTTCCAGGGCCGCCAGGAAATCCTCATCAACTTCCCAGCCACGCTCGCCGCTGATGCGGCGGCGCTCAGCGGTATCGGCAATGAAGCGCGCGCGTTGTTCGGCGGGATCGGTCAACTCATCAAAGGCATTGGCAAGCTCAAGCCCGGCGGCAAACAATTCAAAGCGAAGTGCCGCGCGTGGGTCCGCTGGATCGCGCCGCGCAAGGGCTGCTTGCGGCGCCGGCCAATGCGTCAGGAAACTCGCGCGCCCACGCCCAAGATTTGGTTCGATATGCTCGAGCAGCAGGCGGAAGAACACATCCTCCCACCCCTCATCAGCGCGCGTCGCGAAGCCGGCGTCCTGGGCGGCGGCATGAAGGCGCACGGCGTTACCCTCGGTCGCCAGAATATCAAGGCCATTGCACCAGCGATCAAAAGCCTCTGCCATGCTAATGCGCTCAAAGGGCAGGCTGAGATCGGTGGTCACCGCGCCATGCGCCACCAGCCGCGGCGCAACGGCGCGGACATAGGCTTCAGTCTCGGCCATCAGCCCCTCAAAGCCAAGCCCCTGGCTATACCATTCCAGCATGGTGAATTCCGGCGCATGGCGTGGCGAGGTTTCGCCATTCCGCCAGACCCGCGCCAATTCAAACACCGGCCCGGCGCCCGCTACCAGTAACCGCTTCAGCGCCAATTCCGGCGAGGTGCGTAGCCACAGATCACGCGACGCCCCCTGGCCCAAATGCGCCTCATACCTTGTGGCGAAGGCGCGCAAATGCACCTCCGCCCCTGGGGCGGACACCAGCGCGGGGGTTTCCACTTCGCGGTAGCCGCGCGCCAAGAAAAAGGCGCGGGTTTCGGCGGTAAGCCGCGCGCGGCGTTCCAAAAAGGGCAGCCGCGCGGCGAAGGCTTCCGGGTGCCAGGGGGGCAGGGGCATTGCTGCGCTTTCGGCAGTGGTATAGGCGAACCCGACCATGCCCCAGCCCATCGCCCAGGACCAGAGCCGCACGCTGCGCAGCCCGCAAGATTTGGCGCGCGCTGGTCTGGTGCCGGCCGAGGCCGTGCGCGCGCTGGAAGCAGTCGGCGCGCGCTACGCCACCGCCATCACGCCGGCCATGGCCGCGCTGATCAAGCCGGATGACCCCGCGGACCCGATTGCGCTGCAATATATCCCTGATGCGGCGGAGCTGATCACCGCGCCGCATGAGCTGGAAGACCCGACCGCGGATGCGCCCTTCACGCCGGTGAAAGGTGTGGTGCACCGCTACCCGGATCGCGCGCTGCTCAAACCCTTGCTCGCCTGCCCGGTCTATTGCCGGTTTTGTTTTCGCCGCGAAAAGGTCGGGCCTGATGGGGGCTTGCTCACGGAAGCGGAATTGCAGGAAGCGCTGGCGTGGTTTGAAGCCAATACGGCGATTCGAGAGGTGATCCTGACCGGCGGCGATCCGCTGATGCTCTCGGCGCGGCGCCTGGATGAAATCCTCAGGCGGCTTGCTGACATGGCGCATATCGAAAGCTTACGCATCCACACCCGCGTGCCGGTCGCTGATCCGGCGCGGGTGACGGCTGCGCTGGTGGGCGCGATGCGGCAAGCGAAGCCAGTTTTCATCGCGGTGCACGCCAATCACGCGCGCGAATTCACGCCGGATGCGGCAGGGGCGCTGGTGCGCTTGGCTGACGCTGGCCTGCCCTTGCTTGGGCAATCCGTCTTGCTGCGCGGCGTGAATGATGATGCGCCGGCGCTGGAGGCGCTGCTGCGCGCGATGATCCGCAACCGGATAAAGCCCTATTACCTGCACAGTCTGGACGCCGCCCCAGGCACGGCGCGGTTTCAGGTGCCGGAAGAAGATGGCCTGGCGCTGATGGCGGCATTGCGCGGAAGGCTGCCCGGTCATGCGCTGCCGCTTTTTGTGCGCGAAACACCGATGGGGGGCGGGAAGAAGCCAGTGGCATAGGCCGCCGGGCTTGCTTGATGGCCCCAGGCGCTCTTGCCGGGATTTAATTATTGCGCGGTCGTATGAAGCGGTCCTAGGCTCAAGAACAATCTACCCTCTCCTCGAGGAAATGAGCCATGTCCGGAGCGTCAGCCATCGCGCCCAATTACCCGCTTGACCCGGCCTATACCCGCAGGCCCCCCATCGCCTTGCTGCAGCAGATTGAGCAATTGCAGCGTGATGGGCTTTTGCTGCTGGATCATTTGACCAAGCGCAGCGAGAGGGTTTTTGTCGTTGCGTCAGCCGACAAGAAGCCTCCAGCAGATGATGGTGCCAAGCCGGGCCTGGCGGGCCTTTCCTTCGAACCATTGCGTCGATCGCCCGAAGAGATTGCCAAGGCAGAGCTCGGCTTGCGCGATCTTGCGCTACTGGTGGATGAACTCTCCCGCCTTGCGGCGCCGGTCACTCCAAGGACCATAAGCAATTCCCAGCAAGGTTGGCTGGGCCCCTTTGATTTGTCGCTGGTGGCTCTGCTGATCGTCACATTGTTCCTTTCGGTCGCAGTTTTCTGGCGCGTGGATGAAGCGCGCAGCCTGATCAATCAAACTAGGCAGGCACAAGCGGCCGCTAATGAGATTTATGGTCGGCTCAATCTTCTCGACAGGAGAGGGCATTTCACCCGTGTTCCCAAGTCAGGGGAATCCGACCCTTTAGAAATGGGGACTCTCTGTAACCTGGATGACCAACTGCCGTTTTATGTACCTAAAACGCCCGAAGCCGAAGGGCTATGTTCCGGGCTTGCACAACAAAAAGCCCGTGAGACAATCCTGTTCGACCGTCTCAGGACATGGAATTGCAACTTGACGCAGGATTGGGCGACCGGCTGGATCATCACGCCATTGGTGTCGGTGGCAGGGAAAAAGAATGACCCTAAAGCGCTCCATTATGGGGCTTGTGAAGCGCTCGAACCACACGTGGTGGAGAGTGGAAGCGCTTCCTATCACTGGCAGCGCTCCGAACGCCGCACGGTGACGGTCCTGACACTCTTGGCAAACCATATCCTGCCGGGGCTCCTCGCCCTGCTTGGCGCCTCAATCTATCTCCTGCGGCTGCGTCAGCGGCAGAAGGCGCGATCAGTCCTTGAAGATGCCGGTATGGCCGGCCTTGCCCGCTTGCTCATGCCGGCCGCCTTGGGTGGCTTACTGGGTCTTGTGTGGACAGGCGGGGGTGATGTGATCAATCCAAACAGCCTGACCCTTCAAAATATCACGGTTTCATTGCCGCTCACCGCCTTTGTCTTGGGGTATGCCTTTGACCCGATATTGGAATGGCTCGAAAACAAGATCCGGGAAACCCTGATCGGCAAGCAATCAGAAACCCGGCCCGTTCCGTTATCGTGAGGAGTGTCCGGCTTTCTAGTGATTTTGACTGATGCACGACGCGCCGCGGCTCAAGTTCTTTTGAGCCGCGGCTACCCTGGTGCAGGCCCTCAACGGCTCTCGACTCTTTTCTGAACCAGGTCCAAGTTTCCTGTAGCGGCGACAGCAGATCGCCCTTTAGGGAGAAGAAAATGGCTCTGAACAGAAGAAACATCCTGAAGGCCGGCGCAGCCGCGCCTTTGGGCGGGCTGCCCTGGCGCAGCGCCAAGGCGCAGGCGGCCAATACCATCAAGCTCGGCGTGCCCGTGGATATGTCCGGCATGTATCGTGATGTCACCGGCAGCACCTCGGTCGCTGCCGCACGGCAAGCGGTGCAGGATTTCGGCCAGCGCGGCTTCAATGTGGAAGTCGTCTTTGCGGATCATCAAAATCGCCCGGATGTCGGCGTGAATATCGCGCGCCAATGGTTTGATCGTGATGGTGTGGATGCGCTGGTGGATGTCGCCACATCTTCGGTGGCACTCGCCGCCAATGACATCTGCCGCGAAAAGAACAAGGTGCATATCAACAGCTCGGCGGCGACATCGGATCTGACAGGCGCGCGCTGCTCACCCAATATGGTCCATTGGACCTATGACACATGGATGCTGGCCAATTCCGTGGGTGGTGCGACGGTGCGCGCCGGTGGCGATGCCTGGTTCTTCATCACGGCCGATTACGCCTTCGGCCATGCGCTGGAACGCGACACTGCCGGCTTTGTGCGGGGCGCTGGCGGGCGCGTGCTGGGTTCGGTGCGCACGCCCTTTCCGGGGACCTCCGATTTCTCCTCCTTCCTTGTGCAAGCGCAAGCCAGCCGCGCCAATGTCATCGGTCTTGCCAATGCGGGGACGGATACGATCAATTGCGTGAAGCAGGCCGCTGAATTCGGGCTTAATCGGCGCGGTGTGCGGCTTGCGTCGCTGTTGCTTTTCATCACGGAAGTGCATTCGCTATCCTTGCGGACGGCCCAAGGGCTGATCGTGACGGAAAGCTTCTATTGGGATTTGAATGACCGCACCCGCGCCCTTACGCAGCGCATGCGCCCGCATATCGGCAATGCCGGCTTCGCCAGCACCCATGCCGGTACCTATGCCGGTGCATTGCATTACCTGAAGGCAGTGGCCGATATGGGCGTTGCGGCCGCCAAGGCCGATGGCGCGGCGGCGGTTGCGCGCATGAAGGCGATGCCAACGGATGATGACGCCTTCGGCCGCGGCAGTATTCGCGCCGATGGGCGGAAGATCCACCCGTCTTTCCTGTTTGAGGTGAAAAAGCCCGAGGAAAGCCGCGGCCCCTGGGATTACTACAAGCTTTTGCAAACCACCGAAGCCGACAAGGCTTTCCGCCCGCTCAATGAGGGCAACTGCAACCTGGTCAGGAGCTGAACATCACGTTGCGCCGCGACATTGGGTGCATGCGCCCGATGTCGCGGGCCTTACGCCGTAACCTCAATCCCCGTCAGCCCCGCGGCCAAAACGCGCAGAAGATCGCGCTGTTCCAACGCAATACAGCCCTCGGTCGGGCTGAAGTCGGGCCGCGCCAAATGCAGGAAAATCGCACTGCCGCGCCCACGCAGCACCGGCGCATCATTCCAGCCAAGAACACCCATCACATCGTAAATCGCATCCGCGCGCCAAAGCTCCTCATGGCGCGCGGGATGCGGCAGGCGGATTTGCGAATTGTAATCGGCATGGGCGGGATCATCGCACCAGCCTTCATCGGGCGCGATGGGTGCCACCGGCACTGCGGCGCGCGGCGGCGCCAGACGATCGGCGCGATACAAAATGCGTCGCAGCGGCAAAAGACCTATCGGTGTTGCGCCATCACCTTCGCGCTTATCGACGTGCCGGCCACCCTTGCCAATGGCGCAACGAAAAACGCCACCCTGGAAACGTAGCAGCCCATCCGGGCCAAGCCGCGCCACTCCCTTTGGGCCCATCGCCTACCCCAGCATATGGCCGAAGCGGCGCGCCTTTGTGTCCAGATAGGCGTCATTCACACCATTGGGGTCGAACTGATGCGCTTCGCGGCCCACTACATCAATGCCACAGGCAGCCAAGCCCGAAATCTTATCGGGATTATTGGTCAGCAGCCGCACCCGCGTCAGCCCCACCTCACGCAGCATGGTGGCGCCCACCAGGAAGTTGCGTTCATCCGCGCCATAGCCAAGCGCGCGATTGGCATCGAGCGTATCAAGCCCGCGATCCTGCAGCGTATAGGCGCGCAGCTTGTTCACAAGGCCAATGCCACGCCCTTCCTGCGCCAAATACAGCAGCACCCCGCCTGCCGGGTCTTCCGCCATGCGCTTGATGGCGCCGCGCAGCTGCGGCCCGCAATCGCAGCGGAGCGAGCCCAAAAGATCGCCGGTGAAACATTCGGAATGCGCCCGCGCCAAGGGGGCTTGGCCGGCTGCCGCACTTGCTTCCGGATCGCCCACCAGAATGGCCAAATGCTCAATCCCGCCATCGGCGGCGCGGAAGGCGATGATGCGCGCCTCCGGCGCATCTTCCAGCGGCACGCGGGCTTCGGCCACGCGCTTCAGGCTTGAAGCGGCGCTGATCGGGTAGCTCAGAATATCCTCGGCCGGGACAGTCAGCAGTGAAAGCCGTTCGGCCACGCCGGGGGCGACGGGGGCCACCACCAGCGCGGGCAGCAAGCGCCCAAGCTTGGCCAGCGCCAGGGCAGCACTGGCCAGCGGGGGTGGGGCCACCTGCTCGGCCTCGGCAGGCAGAAGGCTTTCGGCGGTGGGGTCGGCAAAGCCGCGCAGCCTGGCGGGGTCCAAGGCGGCCGGGGGCAGGCGCAGCGCCACAACTGGCTGATCCTCGGCCTGGGTTACGGGGCGGCGCAGCAACGCCGCGGCACGCACCGGCGCCAGCAGCAAAACCGGCACGGCCAGCCCGGCGCCAGCGATATCTGTCAGGCCCGCCGCGCCCAGCGTTTCCGCTGCGCTCACCAGCAAGGCGGTTTCCTGCTGGGCAATCAGCACGGGCGTACCGCGGCGCAAATCGGAAATGGCGCGATGCACTCCACGCATGGCCAAGCGGCGCGGATCAAGACAGGGTTCAGGGTGCTGCGGCAAAAGGCCACCTTGTGGGGACATGTGACGGGTTTCCATTAGGCCGATATTCAACCATTGGGAATGTGGCACTGATACGGCGCTTTACGACCCCAAGGCCAGAAAGAAGCCCGGCCTTGCCCAGACTGTCTTGCGGCCGGGGCGGGGCGGGTGGCATCCTCTCCCGTGAAAGACGGGCCGCTGCTTCCATCGCGGCAGCGCCCCATGACGAAGAATGAGGCCTATCGCCGATGACCCCGCCGCATCCCGTGCTGATCGTGGATGGCAATGACCGGCTGAGGACAAGCCTTGCCGAACAATTGGCCTTCGGGGGTGAATTCACTGCCGAGGGCGCCGCCAGTATTGCCGCGGCTGATGCCCTGATCCGCGCCGATGGCACCCGCTTTGCCGCCATGCTGCTTGATCTTGGGCTGCCTGATCGCTCGGCGCGGGAGTTTTGCGCAAAACTCCGCCGTTCGGGGCTGCGCATGCCCATTATCATCCTGGCCGGGGCAGCCGGAGAGGCAGAGGTGCTGCGCTGCCTGGATGCCGGGGCGAATGACGCCATTACCAAGCCGCTCCGTATGCAGGATCTGATCGGCAAGCTCCGCGCCCAGATTGCGCGTGCCGCGGATGGGGAAGGTGGGGTTTGCACCATCGGGCCCTATGAGTTTCGCCCCGCCGCCAAGCTGTTGCAGGAAGCGCGGCGCGGGCGGAAAATTCGCCTGACGGAAAAGGAAACGGCGATCCTGACCTTCCTGCTTGGTGCTGGCGGGCAGCCGGTTTCACGTGAAATCCTGCTGAGCGAGGTCTGGGGCTATAACAGCAAGGTCACCACGCATACGCTGGAGACGCATATTTATCGCCTGCGCCAGAAGATCGAACCCAACCCGGCGGAAGCGCGCATTCTGCTGACCGATGCGGGCGGCTATCGGTTGGAGGCCAAGCCCGGCGCGTAAACCGCGCCCCCTTCAATGCTTCCAGATGATTTCGGCAGGCGGCGCTTCGGTCGGGTCCACGCGCAGCATTTGGCCATTCATCACGCTTTTGCCGGTAAAGGCCAGGATGAAGCCCCAATGGGACACCACAAGTGTATGGGACCAATCCTGCAGCGCGGCCATTTCGTCGCGGAATAGCTGCGCGCGGTCAATCACCTGTTCGGCCGGTTCTTCCACGGGCGGCCACCAGATTTCGTCAATATGGTCCAGCACCACATGGGGGAAATCGAGCCGCAATTCAGTCACCGGCCGGCCGATATCGCAGGTGAAGGCATAGCGTTCGCGCACGGTTGGCGTCACGGTCAGCGGCACATTCAAGCGGCGCGCCACCGGCAGGGCAGTTTGCAAGGCGCGGGTATAGGGGGAGACGATGATGCGCCTGATCCCCTCATGCGCCAGCGCGTCGGCCGCTTCTTCGGCCTGGGTTTGGCCGAGCGGTGTCAGCTTCGGGTCAATAATCCCCGGGTCTTTGCGGGTTTGGGTGAAAAGCAGGTTGAATTCGCTTTGCCCGTGCCGAAGCAGAATCACGTTGAGTCACCCTTGTTTGAACCCGGTTTGTCTAGCGAGGCTCCCGCATACTCGCAACCGGCCTGGTTTTTGGGCAATCGTCGCCGCGCGCGCGTAATTCCTTCGTTGCTTCGCGCGATCCAAGCGTTGCCCTTGGGCGCCCGAGACCCTAGATTAGAGTTTAAGGAGCAAAAGCATGGGTGGCTTGCCGATAGATCTGATCCTCTTTGCGATGGTAGCGGCATTTTTGGTGCTGCGCCTGAGGAGCGTGCTTGGCCGCCGGACGGGGTTTGAGCGTCCGCCGCAGACCGAAGCCGCGCCGGTGCCCGCCGGGCGAGGCCCCGCGACCGAGGTGGAGATCGCCGCCAAACCGTCCCAGGGCGGTGCACGGCGTGTCATTCCTGATCCGCGCAGCCCGGTGGGTGAGGCGCTGATGCAAATCCAGAAGCGCGACCGCAGCTTTGATCCCAACCGCTTTCTGGATGGCGCCGAAACCGCCTTTGGCATGATTGTGGAAGCCTTTGCCCGCGGTGACCGCGCCACCTTGAAGCCGCTTTTGTCTGAGGAGGCCTTTGCCGGCTTTGACCAGGCGATTTCGGCGCGTGAAGCCGCCGGGGAGACCCAGCGCACGGAGCTCCGCAGTGTTGAGGAAAGCGGCATTGAAGCGGCGGAACTCCGCGGCTCTGTGGCCGAGGTTACGGTGCGGCTGGTGACGGATCAGATCAATCTGGTGCAGGCACGCGATGGCTCCATTGTCTCGGGCGCCGAGGCGGTGACGGAGCTGACCGATGTCTGGACCTTCCAGCGTGACCTCAATAGCGCCGACCCGACCTGGCGCCTGGTGGGCAGCACTGCCGCCTAGTGCGGTGTTCGTTATGGCGGGGTCCGGGGTGAGATTATCGCCCCGGCCTGATCAGCCGTGACCCAGCACCTTGCCTACATAGATTTCCTCCCACGCCTGCCGCTTTGGCTGCTGGGGCTTTTTGCTTTCCTTTCTCTGCTTTTCCTGGCCTATGGGCTTTATCAGCGCGCGCGCGGCATTTGGTGGCGGGCGCTGGCGGTGGTGATCCTGCTGGGCGCACTCGGCAATCCGCGCCTGTTGCGGGAAGAACGCGAAACACGGCCGGATATCGCGATCCTGGCCGTTGACCGTAGTGACAGCACGCAGATTGCCGATCGGGCTGAACGCATCGCCGCCGCGCGTACCGCCCTGGAAGCGCGCGCCGCGCGCCTGCCTGCGCTTGATTTGCGGGTGGTTGAGGTACCGGAAGCCGGCCAGCGTGGCACGGCGCTGTTTTCAGCGCTCGGCGCTGCTTTGGCGGATGTCCCGCGGGCGCGGCTGGCAGGGGTGATCGCGCTCACAGATGGTCAGGTGCATGACGCGCCGGCGCTGCTGCCTTTCGACGCGCCGTTTCATGTGCTGCTGCCGGGCCGCGCTGGGGAGGTTGATCGGCGCCTCCGCCTGGTTTCAGCCCCTGGCTTTGGCATTGTCGGCCAGCAGGTGGAATTGCGCGTGGTGATCGAGGATTTGGGCGCAGCTTCCGGCGGCAATGCAGGGCTGATTATCCGCCGCGATGGTGGTGCGCCGCGGCGTGAGGAAATCCCGATTGGGCGTGAGCATGCGATTTCTGTCCCCGTCGCGCGCGGTGGCCCGATGGTGATTGAACTTGAAGCCGAACCCCGCCCGGGCGAGGTCAGCGCGCTCAATAACCGTCAGGTTGTCACCGTGAATGGCGTGCGGGATCGGCTGCGCGTGCTGCTGGTCTCCGGGGAGCCACATGCCGGCGAACGCGCCTGGCGGCGCTTGCTGAAGGCTGATCCCAATGTGGATCTGGTGCATTTCACCATTCTGCGCCCGCCGGAGAAGGATGATCTGACGCCGCTCAATGAATTGGCGCTGATTGCCTTCCCGGTGCGTGAGCTGTTTCAGGTGAAGCTGCGAGAGTTTGATTTGATTGTGTTTGACCGCTTCACCAATCGCGGCCTGCTGCCGCCGGCCTATATGCGCAATATTGCGGATCACGTGCGCGCGGGTGGGGCGTTGTTGATGAGTGTCGGGCCGGAATTCGCGGGGCCGGCATCCTTGGCTTTCACGCCTTTGTCGCAGGTGCTGCCGGCGCGGCCCATTGGGCGCGGTGCGGGGGTGGAGGAGGCACCGTTTCGCCCGCGCATCAGCGCGCTTGGGGCGCGGCATCCAGTGACGGAAGGCTTGGCGGGCGCCAATGGCGCGGCGAATGAGGCAAGCTGGGGGCGCTGGTATCGCTGGCTGCGCGGTGAGGCGCGGGGCGGCATGGCTGTAATGGAAAGCCCCGAAGGCTCGCCCTTATTGGTGCTGGATCGCGTGGGCGAAGGGCGTGTGGCGCTGCTGATGTCAGATCATATCTGGCTATGGGGGCGCGGCCATGATGGCGGCGGCCCGCAGGAAGAATTGCTGCGCCGCATCGCCCATTGGCTGATGCGCGAAACCACTTTGGAAGAAGAAGATTTGACCGCGCGGATTGAAGCCGGGCGGATGGCGATTTCTCGGCGCAGCTTGGAAGCCACGGCACCACCCGAAGTGACCATCACCGCGCCTGATGGCACGCGCAGCACGGCGCGGCTGGAAGAAGTGGGCGGCGGACGCTCAATTGCCGATGTTGCGGCGCGCATGCCCGGCGTTTGGCAGGTGGGGGATGGCAAGCGCGTGGCTTTCGCCGCCGCCGCTGTCGCCAATCCGCTGGAAATCGCTGACCTGCGCGCGGATGGCGATAAGCTGCGCCCGCTGGTGCAAGGCCGAGGCACCATACGCTGGCTGGGGCAGGAAGCGGCGCCGGCACTGCCCGAATTGCGCATGGTGCCGACGGGGCGTGATTTTGCAGGCGCGGGCTGGATTGGGCTCAGGCGCAATGCGGATCACAGCGTAATCAGTGTTTCCGCCTTGCCGTTGCTGCCGCCTTGGTTGGCGCTGTTGCTATTGCTCGGCACCGTGGTGCTGGCTTGGCGGCAGGAAGGGCGCTGAGCAGGTCTGCGCCCCTTCCAGCGCGGCTTTACCGCGCGGACGCAAGCCGCATCGCGGAAGGCGCGGGCAATTCAATCTCAATCTCCAGCGTGGACATATCCCCGCCGCGATCCAGATGCACATTCACCTTGCTCGGGTCAATCGCGACATAGCGCGCGACAACCGCCACCAATTCCTGCTGGAGCTTCGGCAGGAAATCCTCTCGATTGCGGCCAATACGCTCATGCGCCAGCACAATCTGGAGCCTTTCCTTGGCAGCAACGGCGCTATCATCCTTGCGCCGGCCACGGAAGAAATCGAGCCAGGACATTATGCGGCCCTCCCACCAAATAGGCGCCGGAACAGGCCCTTGCGCTCCGCTTCCAGGAAGCGATGCGGCACATCATCGCCAAGGAAGCGGGAAACCGCATCGGCATAGGCCTGGCCGGCATTGCTTTCATTATCCATGATCACCGGCGTGCCGGTATTGGAAGCGCGCAGCACGCTTTCGCTTTCTGGAATCACGCCCAGCAGCGGAATGGCCAGGATTTCGCGAATATCATCCAGCTTCAGCATTTCGCCCTTTTCCACGCGGTTCGGGTCAAAACGTGTCACCAGCAGATGTTCCTTCACCGGTTCGCGCTTTTCTTCCGCGCGCTTGGATTTGGATTGCAGCACGCCCAGAATACGATCCGAATCCCGAACGGAAGACACTTCCGGGTTCGTCACCACAATCGCCTGATCGGCAAAATACAGCGCAAGCAAGGCGCCCTTTTCGATGCCTGCGGGGCTGTCACACAGGATATAATCGAATTCCTTGGACAATTCCTCGATGATTTTCGCGACCCCTTCCTTGGTCAACGTATCCTTGTCCTTGGTCTGGGACGCCGGCAGGATGGAAAGGGTTTCCACGCGCTTGTCGCGGATCAGCGCCTGGCTCAGCCGCGCTTCACCCTGGATGACATTGATGATGTCGAACACCACGCGCCTTTCGACACCCATAATGAGGTCGAGGTTGCGCAAGCCCACATCGAAATCAATCACCACCGTCTTCTTGCCGCGCTGGGCAAGGCCGGTTGCGAAGGCGGCGCTTGATGTCGTCTTGCCGACGCCGCCCTTGCCTGATGTTACCACGATAACCTGAGCCATAGCCGATGCCTCCCTAAAGTCTTGTCACTTGGCGATCAGGTGATGGGGTCGAAGCGCATGCGCTCACCGACCAGCCGCACCTGCATCGCCTTGCCAATTTGTGCTGCCGGAAAGCCTTCCCGCACGGCGTAGAAGCCGGCGATGGAAACCAGTTCCGGATCGAAATTCAGCGCAAAAACCCGCGCTTCCATATTGCTGGCGCCACCCGCAATGGCGCGGCCACGCAAAGCGCCATAGACATGGATATTGCCATCCGCGATCACTTCCGCCCCCGCATTGACGGTGGAGGTGATGATCAGATCAGCGCCCTCCGCCCAAACGCGCTGGCCGGCGCGCACTGGCTGTTCCACTACCATGGTACTGCGCGCGGCGGCCGGCTTGGTAGCGGGCGGCGGTGGCGGTGGTGCCGCATGCGTGGCGCCATCAACCGGCGCGGCGGGTGCCGCGATATCATCCGTTTCCTTCCCGCCGACGCTGCGCAACGGTGGCAGCCCATAGGACAGCGCCACATTGCGCATTTCCGCCGTGCCGCCGGTAGTGCCGATTGGCATGATCTCAAGTTCTTTGAGGCCCTGGATCAGACCGGGGAAATCCACTTCGGCTGGCGGGACCTGTATGTCATTCAGGCCAAGCACAATCGGCGCAAAACGCAAAAAGCCAGGCGCGCGGCGGAATTGATCGCCAATGGCGGGCACTACCGCTTCGGGCCGATGATCCAGCAGGCGCAGCACAAGCAAATTGAAATTCGCCCCGCGCAGGCGAAAGGGTTCAATGCGGGTGGCGGTATCGGGCCTGGGCGCGGCGCTGGACATGAAACTCCTGAGGGGCTCGGACTCGATGCGCCTTCGAGTTATCCACAGTTTCTAGTGGGTGTCCCCGTCGGCAGCTACAATATATAGCGTCTTCCGTTTGGCGGGCGAAGGGGTTGCGTGCTTCCTGCTGATCCCGCAAGGCCTTAGAGGCCGATGTTCAGAAACGCCGCAAAGCGCGACTCGGGGGCGCGGTTTGCGGGGCTGACCGGGGCGCCAAGCTCGGGCAGAATGGGGCACCTGAAGGAGCCCCGATTGTGCAGCCCATCCGCCTTGCCGAACCCTTTCGCGCGGTGTTCTACGCGCCCTTTTATGTCGCCGAACAGCGCGGCTTTTACGCACGCCATGGCGTGACCGTGACGCGCGCCACCGCCGGAGACCCGACACGGGCGGCGGAGGCTTTGCTGGCGGATCAGGCCGATGTCGCCTGGTCTGGCCCCATGCGTGTGATCATGATGCGCGCCGCCGATCCCACCTGCCCCTTGCGGTCCTTTTGCGCGGTGGTGATGCGCGATCCCTTCATGCTGCTGGGGCGCGGTGCGAACCCGGGTTTCACCCTGAAGGATTTGCCCAAGCTGCGTTTCGGCAGCGTAAAGGAAGTGCCGACCCCCTGGTGGTGCTTGCAGGATGATCTGCGCCAGGCGGGAATTGACCCTGACGCCATGGCGCGCGTGACCGACAAGACCATGGCGGAAAACGCCGATGCGGTCGCGAATGGCACGCTGGATGTCGCGCAAATGTTTGAACCATTCGCCACCTTGCTTGAAGCCAAGGGCGGCGCAGTATGGCATCGCGCTTCTGATCGCGGCCCAAGCGCCTATACGGCGCTCTATGCGACGCAGACGAATATGCAGCGCTTCAGCGCCGAGTTTGAAGCCATGACACGCGCCTTGGCCGATGCGCTTGCTTACGTCTATGCCGCGCCGGCAGCCGAGATCGCGGCAAGTGTCGCGCCGCTTTTTCCCGATGTGGCTTTGCCGGTACTGACCACGGCGCTCGCGCGTTATCAGGCAGCGCGGCTTTGGCCGGAAACGCCGCATTTCCCCGAAGCCGCCTTCACGCAGTTACGCGGTGCCATGAAAAGCGCCGGCGTGATTGCGCGTGAGCCAAGCTTCGCCGACTGCGTGGATGACGCGATTGTGACGCGCGCTTTGGGTCGTTAGGGGCAGCGCATGAGCAAGCAACGCGCAAAGCGCGCCGATTACGCCATGTTCGTGCCCATCGCGACACGCTGGATGGATAATGACGTCTATGGCCACATCAACAACGTGATCTATTATTCCTGGATAGATAGTGCGGTGGCGCGCTTCCTGACCTCCTCAGGGTTTTTGCATATCCCAACCGCGCCGGTGATTGGCCTGGTGGTGGAAACGCAGTGCCGCTATTTCGCGCCGATCGCCTTCCCGGATGACATCACCTGCGGGCTCCGTTGCGGGCGTGCGGGCAATACATCCGTGCGCTATGAAGTTGGCATCTTCCGCAATGAGGAGGATGAGGCGAGTGCCGAGGGTTATCTGGTGCATGTTTATGTGGATCGCGCGACGCAGAAAACGCCCACACCCTTGCCGGACAATCTGCGCGCTGCGCTGCAGCGCATCACCCTGAACGCTTCGTAACTTCAAGGAACACCTTATGTCTATTGCCCCCATCAAGCGCTTCGCCATTCTGGATGATTACCAGGGTGTGGCGCTTTCCCTCGGCCCCTGGGAGAAGCTGCCAAAGGGGCTCGAGATCACGGTTTTTCGCGATACCATCACCGATCATGCGGCGCTTGTGGAAAGGCTGAAGCCTTTTGATGCCATCCTTGCGATGCGCGAAAGAACGCCCTTTCCACGTGCATTGATCGAAGCTTTGCCCAATCTGCGGCTGATCATCACAACCGGCGGGCGCAATCGTTCCATTGACGCCGTCGCCTGCGCTGAACGTGGCGTGGTGTTTTGCGGCACGGGCACTTCGGGCGATCCGACGGCGGATTTGACTTGGGGGCTGATTCTGTCCCTGGTGCGCGATATTCCGCGCCAGCAGGATGCGCTGCGTGCCGGGCGCTGGCAGACGCATGTAGGGCTGGGGCTGGAAGGCAAGACGCTCGGCGTTATCGGGCTTGGCAAGCTTGGCGGGCGCGTCGCAAAAATCGGCCAGGCCTTCGGCATGAAGGTGCTGGCCTGGTCCAGCAACCTGACCGAGGAACGCGCCGCCGAGATCGGCGCAACGCGCGTGGACAAGGCGACATTGCTGCGTGAAGCGGATGTGGTGACCTTGCACCTGGTTTTGTCGGACCGGTCGCGCAATACCATCACCGCGCCCGATCTGGCGCTGATGAAGCCAACATCCTTCATTGTGAACACCAGTCGCGGGCCGCTGATTGAACAGGCGGCGCTGATTGCGGCATTGAAGGAAGGGCGCATCGCCGGCGCTGGCTTGGATGTGTTTGATATCGAACCCCTGCCCGCAGATCACCCGATCCTGAGCGCCCCCAATACCGTGCTGACGCCGCATCTGGGCTATGTCACGGAACAGAATTACCGCACCTATTACGAAGTGGCGGTGGCAGCGACCAACGCCTTCCTTGCCGGCGCCCCCATTGGAGTGATCAAGCCATGACAAGCCCCTACACCACCCCCGAAGGCTGGGCCGGCTGGACCCAGGCCGCGCGCGATGCGGCTTATGACAATTTGAATGGCGTGGCGGATAGCGCCGCGCAGGTCGCCAATCGCAATACGCTGTCTGAGGCGTTTCGCGCCGCGCATGCCGGGCATCTCGATCTGCCTTTTGGTAGTGGCGCGCGGGAGCAATGGGATCTCTACCCCGCCGCGCGTACCGATGCGCCCTGCCTGGTTTTCATCCATGGTGGCTATTGGCAGCGCAATCGGCGGGAAGATTTCGCCATCATGGCCGAAGGCGCCTTGGCCGCTGGATGGTCGGTTGGGATTTGCGGCTACACGCTGGCACCCGAAGCATCCATGAGCAGGATTGTCGCGGAGATTCACGCCGCGCTGGATTGGCTCGGCGCGCATGGGAAGGCGCATGGCATCGCTGGCAAGGTGGTGGCTTCCGGCTGGTCCGCAGGCGGGCATTTGGCGGCGCTGGCGGCGGAACATCCTTTGGTGGTGGGCGCGGTTGCCATGTCCGGCATTTATGAATTGGCGCCGATTGCCGAGACTAATCTGAACGACAAGCTGCATTTGACGCCCGCCGAAATCGCAGCGCATTCGCCGATCCGTCGGCCCGTGGTGCAAAAGCCCATCGCCATTGCCTATGGCGCGCGGGAATTGCCGGAACTGCGCCGGCAAAGCCGTGTGTTCCATCGTCAACGGGCGGAAGCGCAAGCACCCGGCGCGCTGATCCCGGTGCCGGAGGCGGATCACTTTCGCGTGCTGGAAGCGCTCTGGCGCCGCGATGGGGTGTTGTTGCGCGCGGCGGCGGAGGTATTGACGGCGGCGGGGTAACCCGGCCCATCCCCAAACAAAAACGGCGCGGGAGTGCCCCGCGCCGTCTTGTTGATCCAAAATCAGGCGTGAATTACGCCGACTTCGCCATGATCTCATCCGCGATATTGCGCGGCACCGGATCGTAATGGTGGAACTGCATGGAGAAGGAAGCGCGCCCCTTCGTCATGCCGCGCAAATTGGAAATATAGCCAAACATTTCCTTGAGCGGCACATGCGCGCGCACAATCACGCTGGTGCCGGCCATGTCCTGGCTTTGGATCACGCCGCGGCGGCGGTTCAAGTCACCCACCACATCGCCCACGTGATCGGATGGCGTGGTCACTTCCACATCCATGATCGGTTCCAGGATCACCGGGCCGGCCTTCTTCATGCCTTCGCGGAAGCAGGCCTTGGCGGCGATTTCAAACGCCAGCGCGCTTGAATCGACATCGTGATACTTGCCATCCACCAGGCTGTATTTGAAGTCCACCGTCGGGAAGCCGGCCAGCACGCCGGTATCGGCCTGCACCTTGATCCCCTTTTCGACTGCCGGGATGTATTCCTTCGGCACCGCGCCGCCCACAACGCCATTGTGGAATTCAATCCCTTCGTTCCGTTCCTTCGGCTCAAAGATGATCTTCACTTCAGCGTATTGGCCCGAACCACCCGACTGCTTCTTATGGGTATAGGTTTCGGTATGCGGCTTGGTGATGGTTTCACGATACGCCACCTGCGGCGCGCCGATATTCGCATCCACACCATATTCGCGCTTCAGGCGGTCAATGATGATTTCCAGATGCAATTCGCCCATGCCGGAAAGGATGGTCTGGCCGCTTTCCTGATCGGTCCGCAGACGGAGAGAAGGATCTTCCCCGGCCAGCTTCTGCAGGCCAAGGGTCATCTTCTCGACCCCTTCCTTGGTCTTCGGCTCGACCGAAATGTCAATCACCGGCACCGGGAAGGCCATGCGTTCCAGCACCACTGCATCTTCCTGCGCGGCCAGCGTGTCACCCGTACCGGTATCCTTCAGGCCGACGAAAGCCGCGATATCACCCGCGAAGACTTCCTTGATTTCCTCGCGCTTATCGGCATGCATCTGGAACATGCGGCCCACACGTTCCTTGTGGCCCTTGGTGGTGTTCAGCACCTGGTCACCGGAACGCAGCACGCCGCGATAGACGCGCACAAAGGTCAGGTTGCCGTATTTGTCGTTGATGATCTTGAACGCCAAGCCAGCGAAAGGCTCGTTTTCATTGGCGGGGATCACGCGGCGATCTGCGGTTTCATCCTGGCCTTCTTCCGGCGCCACCTTGATGCCTTCGCGATCAATCGGGGAGGGCAGGTAATCAATCACCGCATCAAGCAAGGGCTGCACACCCTTGTTCTTGAAGGCCGTGCCACAGAGCACTGGGCGGAATTCGCCGGTGATGGTGCCGCGCTTGATGCAGCGCTTCAAGGTTTCGATGCTGACATCGCCCTTGTCGAAATATTCTTCCATCGCGGCTTCATCAGTGCCGACAACGGTATCAAGCAGCTTCTGGCGATATTCCGCGGCCTTGTCTGCCAAGTCAGCCGGGATCGGCGCTTCATGATACTTCGCACCAAGCTCATCGCCTTCCCAGATCAGCGCCTTCATCTCTACCAGGTCAACAATGCCCTGGAAGGTATCTTCAATGCCGATCGGCAATTGCAGCGCAACCCAATTGATGCCGAGCTTTTCCGTCAGCGTTTCGGCGGCGCGATAGAAATCGGCGCCGGTGCGGTCAAGCTTATTGATGAAGATGATGCGCGGCACATTGTAGCGGTCAGCCAGGCGCCAATTGGTCTCAGACTGCGGCTGCACGCCGGCCACACCTTCAATAATGAAGACCGCACCATCCAGCACGCGCAGCGACCGGTTCACTTCAATGTTGAAGTCAATATGGCCGGGCGTATCAATGATGTTGATGCGGTGGTCATTCCACACGGCGGTCACGGCGGCGGAGGTGATGGTGATGCCCCGCTCACGTTCCTGGTCCATGTAATCGGTGGTGGTATTGCCTTCATGCACTTCACCGATCTTGTGGGACTTGCCGGTGTAATACAGGATGCGTTCCGTCGTGGTGGTCTTGCCCGCGTCAATATGCGCGGTGATGCCGATATTGCGGATACGATCAAGCGGGGTACGCGCCACGGTGGGCCTCCATAAGCAAAAGCGGAGCGCCCGCCCCGGCTTTCGCCGGACGCCGCCCGCCATCAGGGTTCAGGTTAGAATCGCTCTCAGGGGCGCTATCTGCGATGTTCGGGCGCGGTTTGCAAGCGCAAAGCGGCAGGGGCGCGGCATTATTCGCCCAAAAGGGTGGCTGGAACACAAGCTCAATCCAGCCTGATCCCCTCTGCCGCGATCAGGGCCCGCATTTCGGCCCTTTCATCCGCCAGAAAGCGGGCGAAGGTGGCTGGGCCGTCTGCGGCGGGCGTCAAGCCAAGCGCTTCCAGCCGCGGCGCCAAGCCGGGCTGGTCAACCGCATCCTTCGCCCCGGCGGCGAGGCGGGCAATCACCGGCGCCGGGGTGGCGGCGGGCGCCAGAAGTCCAAGCCAATCGCCCATCTGAAACCCTGCAAAACCTTCTTCGCCGATGGTCGGTAGCGCCGGGAAGGCCGTGCTGCGCGCGGGCGCGGAAAGCCCAATGGCACGCGCCCGACCCTCTCGGATCAAGGGCGTGGCTAAGGCCAGCGAGGTAAATCCAAAAGGCACATCCCCGCGCAAAAGCCCCGCCATCTGATCCGCCCCGCCGCGATAGGGGATATGCTCTCCTTTAAGCCCGGCCCGCCGCAACAGGCTTGCCGCCGCCAAATGGGTGCGCGAACCCACCCCCACACTGCCATAGTGCGCCTGTTCGGGGGCAGCACGGAGCCTTGCCAGCAAGCCGGCCAAATCCGCCACGCCATCTTCAGCGCGCGAGATTAGGATCAGCGGCAGGGTGGCCAACAGCGTCACCGGCGCAAGGTCTCGCACGTAATCGAACCCAAGCCCGCGCATCAGAAAGGGATTGACCGATTGCCCACCGGAATCGAGCAGGATCGTGGCTCCATCCGGTGCCGCCTGCGCAACAAACCCCGCGCCAACCGCGCCCGAAGCGCCGCTGCGGTTTTCTGGCGTCACCACGCTGCCCAGCACTTCGCCCATGCGCGGCGCGATCAACCGCCCGAGGATATCGGTGCTGCCGCCGGGGGGAAAAGCGATAATCAGGCGCAGCGCGCGTTCCGGCGTTTGCGCCAAGGCCGGTGCGGCCAAAAGCCCGCCCAGGATGGAACGGCGCAGCATGGCTATGGCGCGAGGCGCACGCTTTGGCGCTTGCGGCCCCAAGTGCCGGGCTTTTCGTCAAACACGCCGGGCAAAGGCGTGCCGCAATCCGGGCAACCGCCATCCGGGGTAAGGCGCCATTCCAGCAATTCATACCAATCGCGCTTGATCAGCGACCCGCCACAGGCATGGCACCAGGTGCTGGCGCGCGATGGCGCGTGGATATTGCCGACATAGACATGCCTCACCCCGGCAGCGCGGGCCAAACGCCGCGCGCGGAACAGGGTTTCGGGCGGCGTGCCGGGCCTGTCCTTCATGCGGAAATCCGGCTTAAAGGCGCTGAAATGCAACGGCACATCGGGGCCGAGGGCTTCCACGATCCATTCCGATAGAGACATGATCTCGCTATCCGAATCATTCAGCCCCGGGATCAGCAGCGTGGTGATTTCGAACCAGACCTTGGTTTCACGCTTCAGATAGATCAGCGTTTCCTTGACTGGTTCCAATTGGCCCTTGGTGATGTCGCGGTAAAACCCCTCGGTGAAGGCTTTCAGGTCAATATTGGCGGCGTCTATGTGGCGGTAGAATTCCTCGCGCGGGCCGGGGTTCATATAGCCCGCGGTCACCGCGACGGTCTTGATGCCCTCGGCGCGGCAGACCTTCGCGATATCCATGGCATATTCAAGGAAAACCACCGGGTCGTTATAGGTGAAGGCGATGGACCGGCAGCCGAGTTGCTTCGCCGCGCGCATGATCACCTCTGGCCGCCCGGTGGACGCCACGCTATCCATCTCTCGGCTTTTGGAGATGCCCCAATTCTGGCAGAAATCGCAGGCGAGGTTGCAGCCGGCGGTGCCGAAGGACAGCACAGGCGTGCCGGGCAGAAAGTGATTGAGCGGTTTTTTCTCGATCGGGTCCACGCAAAAACCGGAAGACCGGCCATAAGTGGTCAGCACCACGCCATCTTCCGCAGCACCGCGCACAAAGCAAAGCCCGCGCTGGCCTTCACGCATTTTGCATTCGCGCGGGCAGACATCGCAGCGCAAGCGCCCATCGGAAAGCCGCGTCCACCAGCGCGTGGGCGCGCCGGTCAGGCTTTGGGCTTCGGGGATGATGGTTTCGGCGGGCATTTGATCTATATTGGGGCGATGGATGCCGCGACGAAAGCCCCGGAAGTGCAGGGCGCCTTTTATCCTGCCGATCCCGCGAGCCTCGCCGCCGGGGTGGATCGCCATATCGCCGCGGCGCGGCCCTGGGCGCTGCGCCCGAAAGCCGTGGTGGCGCCGCATGCCGGGCATGTGTTTTCTGGCCCCATCGCGGGCAGCGCCTATCGCCTGCTGGCTGCTCAGCGCGAGACCATTCGCCGCGTGGTGATCCTGAGCCCGCCGCATCGCATGGCGGTGCAGGGCTTGGCGGTGCATCCCGCCCATGCCTGGGCAACGCCGCTTGGCCTGCTGCCGGTGGATCGCGCAGCGATCACAAAGCTGCTGGCGCTGCCCTTTGTGGCGGAAAACCCAGCGCCCTTCACCCGCGAACATGGCATTGAAGTGCACCTGCCCTTCATCCAGCGCGCCTTGGGCCAGGTTGCGATCATTCCCGTGCTGGTCGGTCAATCCACCCCGCAACAGGTGGCACAGGCGCTGGAAGCCGTTTGGGGCGGGCCGGAGACGGCTATCATCATCTCCTCAGACCTGTCGCATTACCTGGGCTATGAGGAGGCGCGCGCCAAGGATATCGGCACGGTTGCCGCGATTGAGCAATTGCGCGGGGACCGGATTGGCGGCGCGGAAGCCTGCGGGCGGCATGCGCTTTATGGGCTGCTGGAACGCGCACGCGCCTTGGATATGCGCGCAACATCGCTGGATTATCGCAATTCCGGCGATACCCATGGCGATAAGGCGCGCGTGGTGGGGTATGCGTCAGTGGCGTTTGAATATGCGCAGGAAGCGCGGCTGACGGATTCAGACCGCAAGCTGGTCTTCGATCTGGCGCAATTCATGGTGCGCTTTGGGGTGGAGAATGGCCGCCGGCCCAAGATTGGCTGGGGGGCGCTTTCACCTTCCATGAGGGCGCAGCGCGCAAGCTTTGTGACTCTCACACTGAATGGTGCTTTGCGCGGTTGCATCGGCAGCGTGACGGCGCATCGCGCCTTGCATGAGGATATTGCCGATAGCGCCTGGAAAGCCGCCTTTGGCGACCCGCGCTTCAAGCCACTGAATGCTGAGGAATTGGCCGGGGTGAAGGTGGATGTCTCGATCCTGAGCCAGCCGCGCCCGATTGCCGTGCATAGCGAGGCTGAGCTGATCAGTGCGCTTGATCCGGATAGGGATGGGTTAATTTTGCGCGATGGTCAGCGCCAGGCGCTGTTTCTGCCCCATGTCTGGGGTGGTATTCCTGATCCGCGCGTTTTCATTCGCGCACTGAAACGCAAGGCAGGATTGGCGCCGGATCATTGGTCGCCTGAAACGCGTGCCTTTCGCTTCAGCGTGGAATCCTTTGGGCAGAGTGAAGGGCACTAGCCCCCCTCAAGACCCGCGATAGGTCGCGTAACTCCAGGGCGAACAAAGCAGCGGCACATGGTAATGCCCCTGATCAGCCATCAGCCCGACCGCCAGCGTCACCACATCCAAATAGGGCAACTCCGCCCCCTGGCCACGCGCGCGGAAATACTCAGCGACTGCAAAGCGCAATTCATAACGCCCAGGGATGAAATCCGCCGGCGCCATCATCGGGCCATCGGTGCGGCCATCGACATTGGTGCGCCGCGTGGTCACCAAAACCGGCGCGGGGTCCATGCGCCAAAGCTCCACCGCCATGCCCTCGGCCGGGATGCCCTCGGCCGTGTTCAGCACATGCGTTGAAAGGGAACCGGGTCCGCTGCGGGCCATTGGGTGTTCCTTCAATCCAGGGGTGCGCCGGCGGCGACCCAGGCAATCAGCTTGGCGCGTTGCTCCGCCGTCATCTCGGTCATATTGCCGGGGGGCATGGCTTCGGTCTGCACCTGCTGGCGCATGGCGGCCGCCCAGCGGCGGATTTGCGCCGGGGTTTCCATGATCACGCCCTTGGGCGCCACCGCAATGCCCTCAAAACTCGGCTTCGCGGCATGGCAGCTTGCGCAATGGGCGGCGACGATGGATTGAACCTCGGTGAAGGGCGGCACCTCGGCACTCGCATAATCCCGCTTGCCGGATTGCACGATGAAGAAGGCCGCGATCATGGCCGCCACCGCGCCGGCGGGCAGCCACAGCGCATTTCGCCCCTGTTGGCGCAGCACGAAGAATTGCCGCACCAGCGCGCCGGCCAGGCCAATCACCAGCAGGATCAGCCAATTCAGCGGGTGCTGCCAGGTCATGGGGTAGTGGGGGGAGATCATGATGAACAGCACAGGCAGCGTCAGATAGGTGTTGTGCACACTGCGCTGCTTGCCCCAGCGGCCATATTTCGGGTCGGGCGTGGCGCCGGCACTCATGGCCGCCACCATTTTGCGCTGGCCCGGGATGATCACCATGGCGACATTGGCGACCATGATGGTGCCGGTCATGGCCCCCACCTGCAAAAAGGCGCCGCGGCCCGAGAAGACCTGGCAGGAGACATAGGCCACCACCGCCAGCGCCACGGCGCCGATCACGCCCAAAAGCGCCTCATTCTCCCCAAGCTTGGATCGGCACACCAGATCATAAGCGACCCAACCGCCCACCAACATGCCGGCGCTGATGCCAATGGCCTGCCAGGGGGAAAGGGGCATCACGGCGGGGTCAACCAAATAGCTGGATGCCTGGCCCCAATAGAGCAGCACGAAAAGCGCAAAGCCGCTGATCCAGGTCCAATAGGCTTCCCATTTGAACCAATGGAGCTTTTCCGGCAGCTTTTCCGGCGCCAGCAGATATTTGCGCTTGTAATAGAACCCGCCGCCATGGATCGCCCATTGCTCACCGCGCACCAGCGGGTTCTTATCCGCCGGCGGGTCAAGCTGATTGTCCAATGAAATGAAATAGAAGGACGCCCCGATCCAGGCGATGCCCGTGATCAGGTGCAGCCAGCGTAAGGCCAGGTTGACCCATTCGGAAAGGGCGGCGAAATCCATCGGTAATCCCAGGAAAAGGGCTTCTGTTGCAGCGCCACAATGCGTCGCAAGATGCGATTACGGCAAGGGCCAAGGCGCGCCGGGGCGGATTGCCCCTTGAAACCGGGGCGAATGAGGCGCAGGAACCGCCCCCCATGAGCCCTACCCGCCTCTCCCTCCCCAAGGACAAGATCAAGATCCTGTTGCTTGAGGGTATCTCCGATAGCGCTGTCGAGCTGCTGGCCGATGCTGGCTATCGTTCCGTGAAACGCGAAACCAAGGCGCTGGATGGCGCTGTGCTGGCCCGCGCGCTGAAGGGCGTGCATGTGCTGGGCATAAGGTCTCGCACCCAGGCGACGGAAGAAGTGCTGGCGGCGGCGGATCGGCTGATAACCATTGGCTGCTTTTGCATTGGCACCAATCAGGTGGCGCTGGAAGCGGCGGCTTCGCGCGGCATTCCCGTATTCAATGCGCCATTTTCCAATACGCGGTCGGTCGCGGAACTGACGCTTGGCGAAATCATCATGATGATGCGCGGCGTGTTTCCAAAATCCAACGCCGCGCATCGTGGGGAATGGGACAAATCGGCGGCGAATAGCTGGGAAGTGCGTGGCAAGACGCTTGGCATTATCGGCTATGGCAATATCGGCGCGCAGCTTTCGGTGCTGGCGGAAGCCTTCGGCATGCGGGTGATCTATTATGATCACACCACCAAGCTGCCGCATGGCAATGCGCAGCCCATGCCAAGCCTGCATGCGCTGCTGGCCGAATCCGATGCGGTCACGGTGCATGTGCCCGAAACCGCGGAAACCATGGGCATGATTGGCGAGGCTGAGATTCGCGCCATGAAGCCCGGCGCCGTTTTCGTGAATAATGCGCGCGGCACGGTGGTGGATCTGGAAGCGCTCGCGGCGGCCTTGAAGGATGGGCATGTTCTCGGCGCGGCGGTGGATGTTTTCCCGGTGGAGCCATCGCGCAATGGGGAGGCGTTTGTCTCCCCCTTGCAGGGCCTGCCGAATGCGATCCTGACACCGCATATCGGCGGCAGCACCGGGGAAGCCCAATCGCGCATCGGCCAGGAAGTGGCGCGGAAGCTGATTGATTTTTCCGACACGGCAGCGACTTTTGGCGCGGTGAATTTCCCGCAGGTGCAATTGCCCGCACGGCCATCGGGCGCACGCTGGACCCATGCGCATCGGGACACGCCGGGCATGCTTTCGCGCATCAATGAGATTTTTGGCCGGCGCGGCTTGAACATCTCTGCCCAGTATCTCCAGACCGCGGGCAATATCGGTTATCTGGTGATTGACAGTGCCGAGGCGCGGAAGGAGGCAGAGGAGATTCTGGCCGAGCTTCGCGCCCTGCCAGGGACGATCCGCGCAAGGCTGATCTACGAACGGCATTGAATGGCGGTTTGGCGCCGGCGGGGGCGGTTTTCTGGCCTCGCCCGGTTCCTTTTTTGCACAATCCCCGCTAAGGGGTGTCAACTTAAGCTGACACAGGTGGTTTATGGAACGCACGCTTGCGGGGCGCTCGGCGCTCGTCACCGGTTCAACCTCGGGCATTGGGCTTGGCATTGCGCTGCTGCTGGCGGAGGCCGGCGCCAGGGTGATGCTGAATGGCATGGGCAAGCCTGAGGATATCGCCGCCGCCCGCGCCAAGGTGGGCGCAGCGATGGGCGGGGATGAGGCACCCTATTCGGCAGCGGATATCGCAAAGCCGGAAGGCGTGCGCGCCATGGTCGCGGCGGCGGAGGCCGCTTTCGGGGGCGTGGATATCCTGGTGAATAATGCCGGCATCCAATTCGTGAGCCCGATCGAGGATTTCCCGGAAGAAAAATGGGATGCGATCATCGCGATCAACATGTCGTCCAATTTCCACGCCATTCGCGCCGCATTGCCGGGGATGAAAAAGCGCGGCTGGGGGCGGATTATCAATATCGCGTCCGCGCATGGTCTGGTCGCGAGCCCCTATAAGGTTGCTTATGTCGCGGCCAAGCATGGTGTGGTGGGTTTGACCAAGGTGGTGGCTTTGGAAATTGCCGAGACACCGATCACCTGCAATGCGATCTGTCCTGGCTTCGTGAGGACGCCTTTGGCCGAGGCGCAGGTAAAGCCACTCGCCGACAAATTCGGCATTTCCGAAGAAGCGGCGCTGCGTGATCATTTGCTGGTGAAGCAGCCATCGCGGCGCTGGATTGAGGTTGAGGATATTGCGCGCATGGCGCTGTATCTCTGCGGGCCCGGTTCAGGCGCGGTGAATGGCGCGGCACTTTCCATTGATGGCGGCTGGATGGCTGCGTGATGGACGCGAATAGCCCGGCAGGGAAGGGGCCGCAGGGCCAGCCAGACGATCTGGCTTCACCTGCTGTGGCCAAGCCGGTGGCGAAAAAGCGGCTGAGCCTGGCCTTGCAAGGTGGCGGCACGCATGGCGCCTTCACCTGGGGCGCCATGGAACGGCTGCTGGAAGATGAACGCATAGATTTCGATGGGTTTTCCGGTACCTCCGCGGGCGCCATCAATGGTGCGATGGTGGTGCAGGGGTTGATCGAAAATGGCCCAACGGGCGCGATCAGGGCGCTTGACCGTTTCTGGCGCAGCATTGCCGCCAATCTGGCGGTCAGCCCTTTGCAGGCTTTGCCATGGGAAAAGGTGATGTGGGGGCATGACCTGACCTGGTCCATCGCCTACCGCACCTTTGATACATTATCGCGCGTGCTTTCGCCCTATCAGATCAATCCCTTTCCCATCAATTACAATCCGCTGCGCGATGCGCTGAACCAGAGCATTGATTTTGAGCGGCTGCGTGAGGAAACCAAGGCGCCGCGGCTATTTGTTTCGGCCACTAATGTACGCACCGGCAAGCCGCGCGTTTTCACGCGGCGGGAAATTGATGCGGAGGTGTTGCTGGCATCGGCCTGCCTGCCGCAAGTCTTCAAGGCGGTGGAGATTGAGGGCGAATCCTATTGGGATGGCGGTTATCTGGGTAATCCCGCGTTATGGCCGTTGTATGAACAGGGCGGGCCGCCCGATATCATGCTGATCCAATTGAACCCGCAAGTGCGCGAAGAAATGCCGACCAGCGCTTCGGATATCGTCAATCGGCTGAATGAAATCACCTTCAATGGCAGCCTGATGGCGGAAATGCGCGCGATTGATTTCGTGCAGCGCCTATTGGATGCGGGGCGGCTGGAACAGCCGCGCTATCGGCGCCTGTTCATCCATTTGATCGAGGATGAGGATCGGCTCCGGTCCTTCAAGCTTTCGACCAAATTCAATGGCGATTGGGAATTCCTGTGCATGCTGCGCCAATTCGGGCGCGATGCGGCAGAGAAATGGTTGACCGATCATTTTGACAAGCTCGGCCGCGAAAGCAGCGTGGATATTCGGGAACGCTTCCTGTGACGGCGAAGGATATCTGGGACGCCAAAGTCTATTTGCAGTTTGAGGATGAAAGGCTGCGCCCCGCGCTTGATCTGATTGCGCGCATCGCCCATGAGGCACCGAGGCTGGTGGTGGATTTGGGCTGCGGGGCGGGGAATGCACTGCCGGTGCTCGCTTCGCGCTTTCCGGGCGCGCGGGTGATGGGTGTGGATGGCAGTGCGGCGATGCTCGCCAAGGCTGCGGCGGCGGGGTTTGCGACTGCGCGGGCGGAGATCAGCACTTGGAAACCTGAGGCGCCCGCCGATGTGATTTTCAGCAATGCCGCGCTGCAATGGCTTGATGGGCATGGGGTGCTGTTCCCGCGCTTGCTGGAATGTTTGGCGCCGGGTGGCGTGCTTGCGGTGCAAATGCCATCCATGCATGCGGCACCCTTGCGCGCGGTGCAGGATCGCATCGCCCGCGAAGGGCCCTGGGCTAAGGTCTTGCAGCGCGTGAAAACTGCGCCCGCTATTCTGACGCCTGAAGCCTATTACGCGCTGCTCGGCCCGCGTGTCGCAAAACTTGAGATGTGGGTGACCGAATACATCCATGTGCTGCGCGGCGAAGACCCGGTGGTGCGCTGGGCCATGGGCACAAGCCTTCGGCCTTTTCTGGATGCTTTGGGGCCAGAGGGCAGCAAGGATTTTTTGGCGGCCTATGCGGCGGCGATGTGCGGGGCCTATCCGCCCGGGCCGGATGGGGCGGTGCTGCTGCCGTTTCGGCGGTTGTTTATTTTAGCGCGGAGGTAGGGGGGCGGCGGAGGAGCTTATGCTGGAACCATCACCACACTCTCCGATCTGGTTGATCAAAGCCCAGGCCTGACAGGCGCTGCCAAACCAGCAGAATGGCCCGCCAATTGCCGCCGGGCACCGCATTGCTGCGCTTGATCATGATGCCAAGGGCTTGGAGGCGTTGCTGGCGGCGCATGGTTGCCCCCGAATCTACGGGCCATTGCAGCGGATCTTTCGACGGCGCGGGGATGCGAAGCAGTTATGGCCGCCGCCATCTCCCATTTCGGCCGCTTAGAAGTGCTCGTGAGCAATACGGGCATTGGCGTATCCAGCCTGCGCCCCGATGCGGAAACCCGACTGCCAAGCCTTGAAGAGTTCAGCGGACCAGTCTGGAATCGCTTAATGTCACGGCCCCGATGCTGCTGACGCGTGCTGCCGTGCCCATGATGCGTGAGGCTGGCTGGGGACGGATCATCAATAACACCACATCCTTCCGCACCATGCTGCGCGTATTGCCCTATGGCGCCACCAAAGCGGCGCTGGAGGCGAGCTCTGCTGTCTGGGCCGCTGAGTTGGCTGGCTCTGGCATCACAGTGAATGTTCTGATCCCAGGTGGCCCCACAGTTACGCCCTTCATTGGCGCTGAGTCTGGCTGGGCCAGGGATGCGATGCTGAGGCCCAGCATCATGGGCTCACCCTTGGCCTGGCTTGTCTCCGACAAAGCGGGGAATTTCACGGGCTAGCGCATCATCGCGGCACGTTGGCACTGCAGCCTTACAGGTGCGGAAGCCGCAGCCAGGGCAGGCCGCGCGATTGGCTGGCCCGAGCTTGGCGCCGCCGCGGTTTGGTTGACCACCGAAAATTCTTATAGTTTCAAAGTTACAGCGAATCCCCACACTTTATCATTCCGATGCATGAAGAAATAGACCCCACCGAAAATGGGCGCCTTTTGCGGCCGCGTCGCGCAGGCGGCAGCAAGTTGCGGCACGATAGACATGGCCGCCTTTTCGGCCGGCCTGATACGTACGCTGCCAGCGCAGGATTCTGCCCGCTTTGCCCGCGTGGCCAATACCTCAAGAGGGAATGTTTCCGGATTGATGCAGGGATGCGGGATCACTCTGGGCTGCTGGCAGCCTACACTAACGGCTAACAAGGCGATTGGTTTTGTTGCCCATTTGCCGGTGAAGTTACGAGGCGACGGCAATCCCTCCTTTTCAGGCGCCCCGGGTCGGTTCCGCATACACCTGGCCAAAGCCAGGCCGGCCTGGGGCGAGGCATTCACCCGCTCACTTCACGCTTCCATCCTTGGCCAAAATCGCGCAGGCTCTTCCTCAGCCGATATCGTTTCGGTCCAAGATTGGGAGGAAGAAAACATGCGTTTCACGCTTTTCCCCAGCCTTGGTCTAGCAGGCTGCTGAAATTCGTAGCCTGATTTCCGTATTTATGATTCACTGTCCTCGCATT
>JADCEX010000235.1 GCA_020249825.1 Roseomonas sp. | reverse complement strand
GCCAGGATGCGGCGCAGCTTGCCTTGGCGGAAGCGCGGATCAGGCAATTATGGGTGGAAGCGGCATCCCCTGCGGCAAGGCTGTTGTTGCAGCGTGGCACCCGCAATCTGAATGCGCGCCTGCCCGAAGAAGCGATTGAGGATTTTGACGCGGCGGTAACGCTGGCCCCCAATGCGGCAAGTGCTTGGCATTTGCGCGCGGAAGCCTTGGCCGCGCTGGGGCAAGTACGCGAAGCCGCGCGGGATCTGGCTGAGGCGCTCAGGCTTGAACCCCGCCATTTCATCGCCTTGCAAAGCCTGTCGCGTTTGCAGGCCGAGGCCGGCGATGCGCCGGGCGCCTTGCGCAGCATGGAAGCCGCCTTGGCGCTTTATCCCGCGCTGCCGGGCGGGGCTGAGGCGCTCAGGCGTTTGCGACGCGCAGCGGAAGGTGAGGCGCTGTAAGACTCAGCCCTTCGGGCGGTGATCCTTGAAGGTTTCACGGAGCTTCGTCTTCAATATTTTCCCTGTCGCAGTATGGGGAATTTCATCCACCACCACCAGATCATCCGGTAGCCACCATTTCGCGACCTTATCGGCCAGAAAGGCATTCATGGCCGCCAGATCAGGCGCGGCGGCACCCGGCTTCATCACCAGGATCATGAGTGGGCGTTCATCCCATTTCGGATCATGCATGGCGACAACGGCCGCTTCCGCGACACCGGGATAACCGACCGCGGCGTTTTCAAGCGCGATGGAAGAAATCCACTCACCGCCGGATTTGATGACATCTTTTGATCGGTCGGTCACTTCCATGAAGCCATGGGTGTCAATGGTCGCGACATCGCCTGTGTCAAAAAAGCCATCGGCGTCCAGCACGGCTTCATCTTCCCGCCGGAAGTAATTGCGCGTGATGGCCGGGCCGCGCACCTTGAGGCGACCGAAAACCTCGCCATTCCAGGGCAATTCCTGCCCGGCATCATCGGTGATTTTCATCTCCACCGTGAAGGGCGGGCCGCCTTGCTTGGCTTGCAGTGCCAGTGCCGCTTCGGGATCGAGCCCGCTGATTTCGGGCTTGCGCTGATAGGTGGTGCCCACCGGCGACATTTCCGTCATGCCCCAGGCATGGATCACGCGCACGCCGTATTTTTCCTGATAGGTTTTCGTGATGGCGGCAGGGCAGGCGGAACCGCCAATCACCACGCGCTTCAGTGTATTGATGCGCGTGCCCGTCGCTTCCATGTGCTGGAGCAGCATCATCCAAACCGTGGGCACGGCGGCGGAGAAATTCACCTGCGTTTCCGTGATGATTTCATGCACCGAAGCGCCATCCAGCTTGGCGCCGGGCAGGATCAGCGTGGCGCCCGCCATGGGGGCGGAGATTGGCAAGGACCAGCCATTGGCATGGAACATCGGCACCACAGGCATGACGCGGTCCGCCACGCCAAGCCCCAGGCAATCTACCTGATTGGCCGCCAGCGCATGCAAGATATTGGACCGATGCGAATAGAGCACGCCCTTGGGATCGCCCGTGGTGCCCGATGTATAGCAAAGCCCGGCGGCGGTTCTTTCATCAAAGCTTGCCCAGGCGAAATCACCATCGGCTTCGGCCAGCCAATCCTCATAAGCCACGGCATTGCGCAGCCCCGTCTCAGGCAGATGCGCGCCATCGGTCAGGATGATGAAGCGTTCAATATGCTCAAGCTTCGGCGCCAATTGCTGGATCAAAGGAATGAAGGTCAGGTCCAGCATCAGCACGCGCGAACCTGCATGGTTCAGGATCCAGGCGATCTGATCCGGAAAAAGCCGCGGATTGACGGTGTGGTAAATGGCGCCGATGCCGGTGATGCCATACCAGGCTTCCACGTGCCGCCAGGTATTCCAGGCAAGGGTGGCGACCCGATCACCCAAGCTGATGCCATCGCGCTGCAAACGCTGGGCAACACGCAGCGCGCGCAGCCGCACATCACGGTAATTCGTGCGATGGAAAGGGCCTTCGATGGAACGGCTGATGATTTCCCGCCCCGGATGCTGGATGGCGGCGTGGTCCAGCACCTTATGCATCAGCAAGGGCCAATCCTGCATCAATCCCAACATGGCTTCCCCCCTGGTCCGGGCATGCTCCCCCCGGCTTGCAAGGAAACCCTACACGCAAAGCCCCAGGCTGTGGCAAGATGGCGGGCGAACCAGGAACAGGAGACCACGCCATGCCCCCAGTGCCCGATATCAGCCCCGAGGACACCTGGGCGGCTCTGGCCGCCGATAAGGATGCCGTGCTGATTGATGTGCGCACTGATGCGGAATGGAATTTCGTCGGCCTGCCGGATTTGGGGGCGCTTGGGAAACAGGTGGTGCTGATTCCCTGGCAAATGTATCCCTCCATGCAGGTGAATGGCGCCTTTGCCGAGGATTTGCAGGCGGCGGGGCTGACGCCGGGGCAGAAGCTTTACTTCATCTGCCGGTCTGGCGCGCGGTCGCAATCGGCGGGGCAGGCGGCGCAGGCGGCGGGCTTTGCGCATGCCTTCAATGTGGCGGATGGCTTTGAAGGACCGGTGGATGGCGCCGGGCATCGGGGGAGTGCGGCCGGGTGGAAGGCATCCGGCCTGCCCTGGCGGCAGCGCTGAGGCAGGGAAAGGCAGTTTATAGCGCGAAAAGGCTCATGATATCCTGAAGGCTGGTTGAGCCGGCCAGGATAACATCAGCCCCCGCGCCGCCGAAAACCGTGTCATCGCCACCCAGTAGCGTGTCATCGCCGGCGCCGGCATTCAGGCTCTCGGCGCCGTCGCCACCATTCAGGACATCATTGGCGATCCAGTCTTCCCAGACGGAAAGCGTATCGGCACCCGCGCCCCCGGAAAGGCTGAAAGCACCACCGATCACTTCAAGCAGATCATCACCGGCATCACCGAACAGACGATCACCCCCACCCCAGGCGGAGATCGTGTCATTCCCATCGCCGCCTGAAGCCTGATTCTGGCCGCCCCTGGCTTCCAGCAGGTCATCACCGGCGCCGCCTGCGAGCGTGTCATCACCATCGTCACCAATCAGCCTGTCCGCGCCATCGCCGCCGAGCAAGGTTTTCGGAATCGGAGCGGGCGGCGCTTCAGGTGCGTCGAAAATGAGGTCAAACTGGCGATTGTGAATAGCATCGAGAACGAAGTCGCTCGCCTGATTTGCAAGAAGACTGTATTCTTCTATGTAGGTGTTGCGTTGACTTGAATCGATCGCGCCATCCGCCAGCCGCGTGAGAAGGGCACGTATCGGCCCGGCAGTATCGCAACCCCCGTAAAGCAGTGTTTGGTTGACATACGATTCGTCCGCCGCGTGGAGAATGAGGGGAATCCGGTCATAGTAACGAATAGCATCGAGAACGAAGTCGCTCTTCTGATTGGCAAGAAGCATGTATTCTTCTTCGTAGGCGTTGCGCTGATCTGAATCGATGGCGCCATCCGCCAGCCGCATGAGCACCGCTTGGATCTGCCTTAAAGTATCGGAAAAATCGACAAGCAGGGGCGCGTCGAAAATGAGGT
>JADCEX010000234.1 GCA_020249825.1 Roseomonas sp. | reverse complement strand
TGGATTTCCGCGCCGAATGCCGCGCCTATGCCGAACATTGGCTGCAAGTGCAGCGGGAAGAATTCATCCGCCTTGGTATCGCCGGTGATTGGGCGGATCGCTATGCAACGATGGATTTCGCCTCGGAAGCCGCAATTGCCGCTGAGATCGGCAAGTTTCTGATGAATGGGTCGCTCTATCGCGGCCTGCGCCCCGTGATGTGGAGCCCGGTTGAGAAAACCGCGCTGGCGGAAGCGGAGATTGAATACCACGACCATGTCAGCCCGACGCTGCATGCGAAATTCCGCATCCTGAAAGCCGGTGCTGCGGATTTGGCGGGTGCGGATGTGGTGATCTGGACCACCACGCCCTGGACCATGCCGGGCAATCGCGCGGTCGCCTATGGCGCTGAGATTGATTACGCGCTTTTGCATGTTGAAGGCTTGGCCGAAAAATCCCATCTGAAAATCGGGGATCGGCTGTTGGTCGCGCTGCCCTTGCTGCCGCAGTTTGAAAAGGATGCCGGGATTGGCGCGCATAGCATCAAGCGCGTGATCAAGGGGGCGGAGCTTGAAGGCGCGCTTGCCGCGCATCCGCTGCGCGGTCATGGCTATGAATTCGATGTGCCTTTGCTGCCCGGCGATTTCGTCACCATCGAAGCCGGCACGGGCTTTGTGCATATCGCGCCCGGCCATGGTGAGGATGACTTCAATCTGGGCCGCGCGCACAACCTACCCATTCCTGAAACCGTCAATGATGACGGCACCTTCACCCATCACGCGCCGGGGTTTGAAGGCTTGCATGTCTTCAAGGCGCATACAGCCGTTTATGCGGCGATGGAGGCGGCGGGGACGCTGGCCGCGACGGGTAAGCTGACGCATAGCTATCCGCATAGCTGGCGGTCCAAGAAGCCAGTGATTTTCCGCGCGACGCCGCAATGGTTCATCGCCATGGATGACGCCAATGCCATTCGCGCGAAATCGCTTGATGCCATCGCCAAGACGCATTTCGTGCCAGATGCCGGCCGCAACCGCATCGGTTCCATGGTGGCTGCGCGCCCTGATTGGTGCATCAGCCGCCAGCGTGCCTGGGGCGTGCCGATCCCGGTATTCGTGGATCGCCGCACCGGTGAACCCTTGCGTGATCCCGCCATCATGGACCGTATCATTGCCGCCTTTACGGCTGAGGGGGCGGATGACTGGTACAAGCCGGGGGCGGCTGCGCGCTTCCTCGGTGAAGGGCGTGACCCGGCAGCCTATGAGCAGGTGATGGATATTGTGGATGTCTGGTTTGAATCAGGCTCCACCCACGCCTTTGTGTTGCCGCCGCGCGGATTGCCCTTCCCGGCTGATCTTTACCTGGAAGGCTCAGACCAGCATCGTGGCTGGTTCCATTCATCGCTGCTGGAATCTGTTGGCACCAATGGTGTTGCGCCCTTCAAGGCCGTGCTGACGCATGGTTTTGTGCTGGATGAGCAGGGGCGGAAAATGTCCAAATCCATGGGCAATGTCACCGCGCCGCAGGATGTGATGAAGCAATATGGCGCGGATATTCTGCGCCTTTGGGTGATGAATTCAGACACATCACTTGATTTGCGCATCGGGCCTGAAATCCTGAAGCAGCAGGCGGAATTGTATCGGCGCATTCGGAATACCTTGCGTTGGCTGCTCGGTAATCTCGATGGTTTCACGGAAGATGAAACCGTGCCCTATGCCGAATTGCCGGAGCTTGAGCGGTGGTTATTGCATCGCCTGACGGAATTGGATGCGAAGATCAGGCGGGCGGTTGAAACCCATGATTGGACTGGGGTTTATCCGGAAATCCATCAATTCTGTGCGACTGATCTTTCGGCCTTTTACTTCGATATCCGGAAGGACGCGCTTTATTGCGATGCCTCTGACGCGCTGCGCCGGCGGGCGGCGCGGACGGTGCTTGATGTCTTGCATCGTTGCCTGTGTGCCTGGTTCGCGCCGGTATTGGTGTTCACGGCGGAGGAAGCCTGGCTGGCGCGCTTCCCGGGCGGCGATGGCAGTGTGCATTTGCTCGACTTCCCCTTTGTGCCGGAGGGGTGGAAGGATCAGGCGCTGGCCGCGAAGTGGGCGCGCTTGCGTGATGTGCGTCGTGCCGTAACCGGTGCGCTTGAGCGTGCGCGTGTGGCGCAGGAGATCGGGTCTTCCTTGCAGGCCGCCCCGGTGTTGTATGTGAGCGCTGAGGATGCAGCGCTGTTATCGCCTGAGTTATGGGCCGAGCTTTGCATCACTTCCGGCTTCGCGCTTTCGACTGAGCCCGCGCCTTCGGGTGCTTTCGTCGCCGATGGCGTCGCGGACGCCGCTGCGGTGTTCCGCCCCGCCCCTGGGGCCAAGTGTGACCGGTGCTGGCGCGTCCTGCCCGAAGTCGGCGAATGTTCCGCCCATCCCACGCTTTGCCGCCGCTGCGACGCGGTGGTCGAGGCGCTTTAATGTCGGCGGGGTCCGGGGAGACACTGTCTCCCCGGCGGGGGTCTGGGGGCAGCGCCCCCGGCCTGTTCCGCCTTGGTTTGCTCTTTGCGGGGTTTATTTTCGTCTTTGACCAGCTTTCCAAGTGGCTGATCTTGGATGTGTTGCTGTTGGCCGAGGTCCAGCACATCCCCTTATTGGCGTTTGGCCCATTTGGCCTTGATCTGACCATGGTCTGGAATCGCGGTGTCACTTTTGGCTTGTTTTCCGGTGATGGCCGTTGGAATTACCTGATTTTGGCCGGGCTTGCGGTGGCGATTGCCATTTTTCTGCTGCGCTGGCTGAAGCGGGCCGAGGGGCGGATGGTGGCTTTGGCGCTGGGGGCGGTGATCGGCGGCGCCTTTGGCAATGTCGTGGATCGCTTGCGTTTTGGGGCGGTGGTGGATTTCGTGGATACCCATGCCTGGGGCTGGCATTGGTATGTGTTCAATGTGGCGGATGCCGCGATTGTTTGTGGGGTTGGGGCGCTTTTGTTGGATGCCTTGTTGCCGCCACGCCGAACGCCTAAAGATAGCGCATGAATCGGCGTCTCAAGACCTTTCTGCCTGCTTTTTCGCTGCTGCTGCTGGTCGGCTGTGGGGAGAATACGGCGCGCACGCTTGGCTTTATTCGTGATGCGCCGGATGAATTCCGCGTGACCACCAGGGCGCCCTTGTCCATGCCGCCGGATATGGCGGGTGGCTTGCCGCCGCCGCGCCCGGGCGCGCCGCGCCCGATGGAGCGCAGCGCGCGGGATGAGGCGGAGGCGGTGTTGGTGCCGTCTTTGGCGCTGAGGGA
>JADCEX010000233.1 GCA_020249825.1 Roseomonas sp. | reverse complement strand
CATCGAATTGAGCGCTTCCGCGAGGCATTTGGATTGTGACGTGGCTCAGCTGGCCACGGCGGTGATGGCTGAGGCGGCGCTGGCGATGTTTGTTTTGTGATGGCGGTACTGATGCCCGCAATCTTCGCTTTGCAGAAAAGTATGAATCTATAATTCTGATGCACTTCGAAGTTCCATAAGCATAATCCTTTTTTCTCAGTTCATACCTGAAGACTTTCAAAGATAAGACTTGCCATGCCGCGCACCTCTCCTTATGCGTGACAGATACGAAAAACGATTTGGCTCAATCCATAGATGCAGACAGAAACGCCCCGATTGCCGCTTGCTCGCCGTGCTGCGCAATATGTGCGCATGTCGACAGAACATCAGCAGTATTCGACCGAGAACCAAAGCGACAAGATCCTGGAATACGCCGCGCGCAATGATATCGAAATTGTCCGCACCTACGCTGACGAAGGCAAAAGCGGATTGAACATCGGTGGCCGCGAAGGGCTGCAAAAGCTTCTCGCCGATGTGCGCGCCGGCAAGACCGATTTCGGGCTGATCCTTGTTTATGACGTCAGCCGATGGGGCCGCTTCCAGGACGCCGATGAAAGCGCCCATTACGAATTCATCTGCAAGCAGGCCGGCATTCGCGTGGTGTATTGCGCCGAGCAATTCGACAATGACGGCTCGCCTGTTTCCACCATCGTCAAGGGCGTCAAACGCGCCATGGCCGGGGAATATAGTCGCGAGTTATCCGCCAAGGTTTTCGCTGGCCAGTGCCGCTTGATCGAACTTGGCTTTCGCCAGGGCGGCCCCGCAGGCTTTGGCTTGCGCCGTGTGTTGCTTGATCAATCCGGCACGCTCAAGGCGGAACTGAAACGCGGCGAGCATAAAAGCCTTCAGACGGATCGCGTGGTGCTGCGCCCCGGCCCCGAAGATGAAATTGAGATAGTCCAAAGGATCTACCGGGGCTTTCTTGAGGAAAGCCTGAATGAGGGAGAGATTGCGCGCCAACTCAATGCCGATGGGCTGCGCACGGATCTTGGCCGGCTTTGGACCAGCGGGACGGTGCACCAGATCCTCACCAATGAAAAATACATCGGCAATAACGTCTATAACCGGAAGTCCTTCAAGCTCAAGCAGCGGCGCGTGGCCAATCCGCCCGAAGCCTGGGTGCGCAAGCAGGGCGCCTTTACGCCGGTGGTGCCGGTGGAGTGGTTCTTTACAGCGCAGGGCATCATCCAGGCGCGCTCTCGCCGGCAAAGCGATGCGGAGCTGCTGGATAGGCTCAAGCAGCTTTACGAGGAACGCGGGTATCTCTCAGGCATATTGATTGACGAGACCGAGGGCATGGCCTCTTCAAGTGTTTATGCCAATCGCTTTGGCGGGCTGGTGCGTGCCTATGCGCTGATCGGCTTTTCGACTGGGCGGGATTACGCCTATCTTGAAGTCAACAAGCTGCTGCGCCGCATGCATCCGGAATTGGTGCAGCGGGTGGAATCCGAAATCATGGCGCTTGGCGCCGAAATTGAACGCGACAGCGCCACCGATCTGCTCCGAATCAATGACGAATTCTCTGCCTCTCTGATCCTCGCGCGCTGCAATACCACCGATGCAGGCAAGCAGCGCTGGAAACTCCGGCTGGATACCAGCTTGCGCCCTGATATCACCATCGCCGTTCGGCTGAACCAGGATAATACGGCACCGCTCGATTACTATCTGCTGCCCTGGATTGATCTCGGCCCAGGCCGGCTGACGCTTGGTGAGGTGAATACATCGCTTCTGGATGGCTACCGCTTCGACGACCTCTCGATGCTCTACAGCATGTCACAACGCGCTAGCATAAGGAGGGCCGCATGAGCCGCATCAAGCGCGAGGGCGAGGATATCAGGCTGATCCCGATTGACCGGATCGAAATCCTCAACCCGCGCGAACGCAACCAGAAAACCTTTCGGGAGATTGTTGCCTCGATCAAGGCGCTCGGCCTCAAAAAGCCGATCACTGTCACGCGGCGTGGCGAGGGGGATAAGGAACGCTTCATATTGGTCTGCGGCCAGGGACGCGTGGAAGCCTTCCAGGCGCTTGGTGAAACCGCGATCCCCGCCCAGGTGATCGCCGCCTCTGATGAGGAGGCATTTGTGATGAGCCTGGTTGAAAATGTCGCTCGGCGTCAGACGCCCGCGCTGGAGCAAATCGAAACGATCCGCAATTTGAGGCAGCGCGGCTATGATGTGGCGACCATCGCGCGCAAGACTGCGCAGGAATTGGTGTGGGTTCGGGGTATCCTGACCTTGCTGGATCAGGGTGAAGGAAGGTTGATTGCCGCGGTCGAAGCCGGGCGGGTGCCACTGAATGTGGCGATCAAGATCGCCGGCGCGGTCGATGGCCAGATGCAGGAGGTACTGCAGGCCAGCTATGAAAGCGGTCAGTTGCGCGGCCAGAAGCTGCTGACGGCACGACGCATTATCGAAAAGCGCCAGCTTTTGGGGAAAAACAACGCGCGGAAAACTGCACGCCCAGGCACGCGGCTTTCCTCCTCGGCGCTGGTGCGCGCCTATAACCAGGAGGTGCAGCGACAGAAAATGCTGATCCGAAAATCCGATCTGGTGCAGCAGCGTATGGCTTTCATTGTGGCGGCCATGACGAACCTGCTGGGGGATGAGAATTTTGTGAACCTGCTGCGGGCAGAGGGGCTTTCCAGTCAGCCGCGACAGCTTGAGGACCGCATTCGCGGCATGGGGCGCGCATGAACCTACCGGCGGCTTTTGATGGCAGGGTCTTGGATTTGGCCCTGGAGCGCTTATTGCCAACGCGCAGCCTGCCCAAAGAAATCATCCGCTTGCGCAAATATACGCAGATCATGGCCTCCATGAAGGAGGTGGGGTTGATTGAACCGCTTTCCATCATGCCCGGTGATCCCAAGACGGGCATGCATATGATACTGGATGGGCATGTACGGCTGAGAATAGCGCGTGATCTTGGGTGGGAAAGGATCGCCTGCATTGTGGCGCGCGATGACGAGGGCTTTACCTATAATCGCCGCGTCAATCGGTTGGCGACCATCCAGGAACATTTCATGATCCTGCGCGCCCTGGAACGCGGTGTTCAGGAAGCGCATCTGGCGCGCGCCTTGGATGTGAATATCGGAACCATTCGGCACAAGCGCAATTTGTTGGATGGTATCTGCCCAGAGGTGGTGGAATTGCTGAAGGAACAGCAATTTTCCACCAAGGTGGCGCAGCTATTGCGGAAAATGAAGCCGGCGCGACAGATAGAATGTGCGGAGCTCATGTGCAGCCTGCGTAATTTCTCCATCAGCTATGCGCAGGCCCTCTTGGCGGCAACACCGCAGGCGCAATTGGTCGAAGCCGAGCGCCCCAAGAAAATCAGCGGCCTCTCAGCAGAGCAGATGGCGCGGATGGAACAGGAAATGTCGCAGGTGCAAGGCCGTTTCAGGGCGATTGAGGCCACTTACAATACGGATGTGCTGACCCTGGTCGTGGCGCGTGGCTATGTGGCCAAGCTGATGGGCAATAAGGCGGTGGCAAGTTATCTGCGCCGGCACCATGCGGATTTGGCGGAGGAATTCCAAACCATCGTGGCCAGTACCTCGCTTGATGAGGGGATGGCGGTGGGGTGAAGGCTCATACTCTCTCGACCATCCTTACCGCCCGTGCCGTGAATGGAAAGCTATCCCGGCTAGCGTTGGCTTCTTCCCCTGGCGCGTTCATAGCACCCCAGATGGCGCGGCGGTTCCGTTCCGCCATGCTGTCGGTGAGTTCCGCAATCCAAAGCGTATCCCGCGCCGCACCAAGGCGCCGCAGCATATCGCGGTGCTGGTTGCGAGCTTCGGCAACCGACAACGCCGGCAAGGTGAAAGCCGCAAAGCGTGGATTGATGATCGCCGGCACAGGAAATTCCGCCCCGGTGAAGGGATTCCGATCCCGCCTATCCAGCATCACCCGCCCCTCGCGAATGCCATACGCCGTGCCGCGCTGCAGCCGCCAAAGCTGCCCAGCGACAAGCAGACCGATATCCATGAACGCCGCCGCACCATCGGTCAGATCAAGCCGGAGATACCGCGCCGTGACAGGCGCCGGCAGCACGAGCACGACATTGCCCTGTGCCTCATCCTGCGCCTCGGCATTGATGGTGCCGGTGTCAGCAAGCACCGTCGCAAAACTGCTCACATTGGCCAGTCTCACTCGGATGGTGGCATTGGCGCTGAGCGTCGTGGAAAGCAGTGCCACGCAATCCACCGGCAGGGCTGCCAGCAAATCCACATCGAGTGTCGCACTCGCGGCATTCAAGCGCGCCCGCCGCCGTGGCTGCGCATCCTGCAGGTTGGCAAGCGGCATGCTGGGCACATTGGCTTGCGTGCTGGTCAGCACAGCGCCCTTGGCGACATTGTCGTACAAAAACGCCCCCGGCATCAGCCCGCCCCCCAGAGTGTAATTTCCACCCGCCGTGCCGACAGCCTTTCCCGCCAGCCGACGACCACACCGACAAAGCCGTTCTGAAACCCAAAGGCCGGATAGGTGACGCGCCCGATCTGCCCGATCTCGATCTGCCCAAGATACCGATCCGTCACCACCCGCAGCACGCGCGGCCCGGCTTCCAGCAAGGCGCGCCATTTCTCGGCTCGCGCCAGCGCCTCAGCCTCGGTCCAATAGGCAGCGGGGAAGGTCATTTCGCGCTGCTGCGCGATGCGGGAGGTGATCAGGCTGCTCTCGGCCCGGGCGAAACTGCCCGCCTGTGAAAGCCGCTGCCGATCGACCGCCGCGACACTGCCGGCCATGTTGGACAGCGGCGCATGGTTCAACCCCCAGCGCACCGCAATGGCGCGCGGCAGGGGGCGCAGGCTCGCCGGCAGGGGCAATGGCTCACAGGCCAGCACGCATTCCGCAGGCAGGTCGAATTGCGGCGCATCGCTCGCCAGAGGATCCGCCAGGCGCAGCTTACCGCCCCGCCCGGCAGCGAGGATGGCGCCCGAGCCCGCCAGGATCTGCTCGGCTGCTGCCAGCGTGGTGGTGGCAGCGGCGCCCTGGTGAAAGCCGACAATGCCGGGCAGGTCGGCCTCGGCAAACGCCCAGGCGGTGCTATCGAAATCTGCGGGGTCATAGGACAACCCCAGGCTTTCCAGCATGCGCCGCAGAATGGCCGCGATGCTGTTCACATAAATCGGCACGCTATCGCCGCGCAGATCGGCGGTGACATCACCATCCGGCGCGGCACCAAGCTGGAACAGCCCGAGCGCCGGATAATCCCGCGCCTGCCCAATCAGCGGCGTGCCGGTGCTGATGATGGACTG
>JADCEX010000232.1 GCA_020249825.1 Roseomonas sp. | reverse complement strand
GTCCCACATGAAGCTCATCGCCGATCGTCTTGATCGCATTTCGCCCTCTCTCACCATTGCCATGACCGCCAAGGCGCGCGCGCTGAAGGCCGCGGGCAAGGACATCATTGGCCTGTCGTCAGGGGAGCCGGATTTCGACACGCCGCGCAACGTGAAGGACGCGGCGATTGCGGCGATTGAGCGTGGGGAGACGAAATACACCGATGTCGCCGGCACGGTGGAACTCCGCCGCGCGATCTGCACCAAGTTCAAGCGCGACTCGGGGATTGAATATACGCCCGAGGAAATCCTGGTCGCGACCGGCGGCAAGCAGGTGATTTTTGATGCGTTGGTGGCGACGATCAATCCGGGTGATGAGGCGATCATCCCCGCCCCCTGCTGGGTTTCCTACCCCGATATCGTGGCGCTGGCGGAAGGCACGCCGGTGATCGTGCAATGCGGCCAGAATTCCGGTTTCAAGATGACTGGCGAGCAATTGGAAGCCGCGATCACGCCGCGCACCAAATGGCTGATCCTGAACAACCCCTGCAACCCAACCGGTGCTGCCTATAACGCGGCCGAGATCAAGGCGCTGACCGATGTGCTGATGCGCCATCCGCATGTGTGGGTCTTTACCGATGATATCTACGAAAAGCTCGCCTATGATGGCTTCAAGCCGGCGACCATTTTGGAAGTGGAACCGCGGTTAAAAGACCGCACAGTGACCATGAATGGCTGTTCCAAGGCCTATGCCATGACAGGCTGGCGCATTGGTTTTGCCGGCGCGCCGATCTCATTGATCAAGGCGATGGATAAGCTGCAAAGCCAGTCAACCTCCAACACGTCTTCCGTGTCTCAGGCGGCGGCGGTGGAAGCGCTGACTGGGCAGCAGGACAGCATTGAGGATATGCGCAAGGTCTATGAACGCCGGCGCAATATGGTGGTAGATATGCTGAATGCGGCGCCGGGCTTGCGCTGCCACAAGCCGGAAGGCGCCTTCTATGTTTTCCCGGATATGCGCGGCTGCATCGGCAAGACCACCGCGGGCGGCAAGAAGATTGAGACCGATGAGGATTTCACCATCGCGCTTTTGGAAGAAACCGGTGTTGCCACCGTGCATGGCGCGGCCTTCCTGAGCCCGGGGCATTTCCGGATTTCCTACGCGACATCCGATGCCGCGCTCAAGGAAGCCTGCACGCGCATTCAGAAATTCTGCGCGGGAATGAAGTGACGCCTGATTTCCGCCTGCGTCCCGTTGCGGAGGCGGATTTCGAACCCTTGCTGACCCTGAGTATCCGCGTTTTGCGCGCGGATCTTGAAAGCCTTGGCCGCTTCAGGCCGGAATTGCGGCGCGAGAGGTTTCGTGCAGTTTTTCATCCAGCCACGCTTTCGGCGATTGAGGTCGCTGGGGAATGCGCCGGCTGCATTGGTGCTGAACTGCGCGCTGATCATCTCCATATTCATGGCTTTTACGTGCAGCCTGAATTTCAGGGACGCGGGCTGGGGGCGGCAGTGCTGGCGCAGGTAACAGGGCAATATCCCGCCCTGCCCGTCAGGATCGAGGTGCTGAAGGGAAGCGCGGCTTTGGGCTTTTGGCAGCGGCAGGGTTTTGGCAAGAGGGGCGAAGAGGAATTCGATCTTTTGCTCGAACGGCCAGCGCCGCTTGGCGAAGCCTCGGGAGCGCCGTAATCTGCAACTGTCTCTAACAGGAAATTTGCTCCATGCCCGCCCTTGCCGAACGTCTGAACCGCGTTTCCATCTCTGCTTCCGTGATCATGACGATCAAGGCGCGGGAATTGGCAGCGCAGGGCATCAAGGTGATCAGCCTGGCCTCTGGCGAGCCCGACTTTCCCTCTCCGCCGCATGCGATTGAAGCGGCGCATCAGGCCGCGCTTGCGGGCGATACCAAATACCCGCCCCAGGATGGCACCAAGCGCCTCAAGGAAGCGGTGCAGCGGAAGTTCAAGCGCGACAATAACCTCGATTACGCTTTGGATGAGATCATGGTCACCAATGGTGGCAAGCAGAGCATCTTCAACGCCTTCATGGCGACGGTTGATCCGGGTGATGAGGTTCTGATCCCGGCCCCCTATTGGGTCTCCTATGCGGAAATGGCGAAGGTTGCGGGCGGTGTGCCGGTGACCATCAATTGCCCGCAGAATAATGGCTTCAAGCTGCGGCCCGAGGATCTGGATGCCGCCATCACGCCGAAAACAAAATGGGTGATGCTGAATTTCCCGAACAACCCGACAGGTGCCGCCTGCTCACGCGCGGAAATGCAGGCAATTGCGGCAGTGCTGATGAAGCACCCGCATGTCTGGATCATGACCGATGATATGTATGAACACCTGATCTATGACGGGTTTGAATTCTGCACCATTGCCGATGTGGAACCGCGCCTGAAGGACCGTACCCTCACGGTCAATGGCGCGTCCAAAACCTATGCCATGACCGGCTGGCGCGTGGGCTTTTGTGGCGGACCCAAGGCGCTGATCAAGGGCATGATGAACATGCAAGGCCAGGCGACGGCGGGGGTTTCCACCATTTCCCAAGCTGCTGTGGCCGCTGCCTTGGATGGGCCGCAGGAATTGGTGCGCGAAAGGGCCGAGGAATATCGCCAGCGCCGCGATCTGGTGGTGGAGATGCTGAATGCTGCGCCGGGTATTTCCTGCCACAAGCCGGAAGGGGCGTTTTACGTCTTCCCGAATATTGCCGGCTGCATCGGGAAAACCAGCAAGGGCGGGCGTAAGATTGAAACCGATACGGATTTCGCCATGGCGCTGCTGGAAGAAAAATATGTCGCGACCGTGCAGGGCACGGCTTATGGCATGTCCCCCTATTTGCGGATTTCCTATGCGACCAATACGGAAAACCTGCGTGAGGCATGCGGCCGCATCCAGGAATTCTGCCGCGACTTGAGCTGAACCTGCGATGCTGCGCGCGGGGCGCGATTCGGATGCGGCGGGCTTCATTGCGCTGATCCGCGATTGCTGGGCGGAATATCCGGGCTGCGTCTTTGATCTGGATGGGGAATTGCCGGAACTCCGCGCGCTCGCCAGCCATTTCGCCGCACAGGATGGCGCGCTGTGGGTGGCCGAAGAAGCGGGCGCGGTGGTCGGCATGGCCGCCGCGCATCCTTTGCCTGGCACGCCGGATTGGGAGGTTTGCCGCGTCTATGTTGCGGCCAGCCAGCGCGGCACGGGCCTGGCCTTGGCGCTGATGGAAGCGGCGGAATCCCATGCGCGGGAAGCGGGGGCCGAAATGATCCGGCTTTGGTCGGACACACGCTTCACCCGCGCGCATAGCTTCTACGCCAAGCTTGGCTATGTGCGGCAGGGGCCGATCCGCGTTTTGAATGATCTTTCCAATTCGCTGGAATTTCCCTTCATCAAGCCGGCGCGCGGCGTGGTTGTGCAAGCGCTGGATGCCTCGGCCGCCGAACATGCGGAAAGGCCCTTGGCGGATATCCTGATTGCCTGCGTTGCCGCCGGCGCTTCGGTTTCCTTCCTGCCGCCATTAAGCGCTGAGGTTGCGCGCGGGTTCTGGCGGGGCAGCGTTGCCGATATCGCGCTTGGCAAGAAAGCCATCTGGGTTGCCTGGGCGGATGGCGCGCTGGTGGGTACCGTCACGCTTGATCTGGCCACACCACCCAACCAGCCACACCGCGCAGAAGTGGCGAAGCTTTTGGTGCATCCGGCAGCGCGGCGGCGCGGCGTGGGTCAGGCGCTGATGGCGGCTTTGGAAGCGGAAGCGTTGCGGCGCGGGCGGCGCTTGCTGACACTGGACACCCGCGCGGATGATGCTGGTGAGGCGCTTTATCGCGGTCTTGGCTGGCAGGAAGCCGGGCGCATTCCGGGCTTTGCGCTGAATGCGGATGGCAGCGCCTCGGCGACCGTATTCTTCTACAAGCAGATAGGTGGCGCATGATCTCGCCCGATTGGTGCCGCATGATGGCAGCTTACAACAGCGAAATGAACCGCCGGCTTTACGCCGCTGCAGATGGGCTGGATGCAAGCGCACGGCAAGCCGATGGCGGCGCCTTTTGGGGCAGTATCCAAGGCACGCTCTGCCATTTGGTCTGGGGCGATACCACCTGGATGAGCCGCTTTGATGGGTGGGAAAAACCAAGCGTGGACATGAAGCAAAGCCCTGTCATGATCACGGATTGGGCGGAGCTGAAATCCCGCCGCGCGGCTGCGGATGTCAAGATCGAAGCCTGGGCGGCGGGGCTAAGCGCGGAACGTCTGGCGGCGCCGCTGACTTGGTATTCCGGCATTGCGGAACGCGAAGTTAGCATGCCGCTTTGGATTGCCGTCGGGCATTTCTTCAATCACCAGACGCATCATCGCGGCCAGGCGCATGCGCTGCTGACGCGCGCGGGGGCGGCGACGGGCGATACGGATTTGCCTTGGGTTTTGGATTTGCCGGCACTCGGCCTTAACTGAGCTTCGCAGCGGCGCGCCCCGATAGGGCGGCAAGAAACGCGCCGAGGCTGATCGCAACCGCGCCAAGCATTTCGAAGATGGTCGGCACTTCACCCAGGATGAAAAAGGCCAGCAGGAAGCTTGCAACCGGCAGCAAGGCAAGGCTCATCGCCGCCGCCGGCGCGCCAAGCAGCATGGTCGAACGCCCAAGCGAGAAAATGGTCAAGGCACCCATCAGCACACCCTGATAGAAGCCCTGGAACAGCAGGTCGGAAGTAGGGATTTGCGTGAGCTTGGATGATTCCCAGAAGAAAAGCACGAAAAACGGCAGATAGATCAGTATGGAATAGACGCTGAGCAAGGCCGCCCCCTGCATGGCGGAAAGCCCGGAACGGCGCATGCGGAGCAGATAGACCGAGCCCAACATGCCCGCGCAGACAAACAGAATATCGCCCTTCCAGTAATCAAGATGGATGCTGGCAACGCTAACCCCACCAATGGCGAGCGCGCCAACCGTGATCAGCGCCAGCCCGTATTTGCGCAGGCGTGAAATCGCTTCACCCAGGAAATAAAAGCAGAGCAGGCTGGTGAATAGCGGCATGAGGCCAGTGGAAAGCGTGAGATGTCCCGCCGGTGCGAGGGCGAGCCCCTGCGCTGTCAACATGGCCAAGGGCGCACCTTGCAGCAGTGCGAACCAAAGCCCCTCAAGCCATGCATGGCGCGGCATGGAACCCGCAAGCCGGAGCAGCACCGGCAGCAGGATCAAGCCCCCGATGCCATAGCGCAGCAGGACAATATCGGCAGGTGTCACGGATTCAGTAACCGCCAGCCGCGTAAAGGCCGGCCAGGCTGACCAGACAATGACCGTGAGCGCGGCCCATAAGGCGCCATGTAGCTTGGTGTTTGTCATGGTTGCGGCTGTAGCGCCTTGGACATGGGCCGACATGCGATGCTTCAATCACGCCTGAGGAGCAGAAGGCGCAAGTCTTCAGCCCTTCGGCACGCCGGCCAATTCCAGACCGCGCGCGTAGTTATCGCGGTCTTCCTGCCGTGCGAGGGGGTAGGTGCGCGTGAATTGCGCGATGGTGAAATGCGGTTCCAGTTGCAGGAGTTTTTGGACATAGGGAGCCGCTTCCTCGCGCCGGCCAAGATGGCCGAGCGCGGCGATGAGGGGTTTGTAGCCATTGGAGAAATCGGGATAAGCACGCACGGCCCGGCGACCGAATTTGGACGCCGCATCAAAATCTGTTTTTATCAAATGCGCCAGGGTGTAGATGGTATCGCCAAAGTAAGCATTGGGCGCAAAACTTGTAAGCGTTGTGTAGCGCTCCAGGTGCTGCAACGCCATAGCGGGCTGCCCCATATAGCAATAGGTTGCTGCGCTCATTGCCCATATGAAGGCGACATTGGGATTGAGCCTTAAGGCAACATCCAGATAGTGGCGGGCTGAATCGAAATCCTTCTCCAGAAAGGAACAAACATGCCCGCAAATCGCATGAGCTTCAGCATTATCAGGGTCCTGCTTGATCGCCTCGAAAGCCAGTTGTTGCGCCTTTTCGAGACTCTGCTGCGGATTGGGTGACCAGCCTTGGCCAATATGGAATATGTGCCAATACGCTCCCCAGGCATTGGCTTTCGCATTATGCGGTTCTTTTACAAGCGCTTCGGTCAAAAGGCCTCCTGCCTTTTCAAACGGCGCACGCTGCATCGTTGACAGCATCGGAATGGCTTGCAGCACCAGGCTCGTAGCATCAGACCATCGTGGCCTTGTTTGCTGTCCTTCAATGAACAGGATTGCCGGATCAATACGCGCAACCACCGGCGCCACAACCCGGTCATGAAGCTGATCCATCATCGAAATAGCAAATTCAAACCGATCACTCCAAACCGGCCGAATATCCTGGCCGATATCCAAAAGCCGGATGCTGATGCTGATCTTCTCCGCCCCGCTGATCAGATTGCCTTCCACCGCGTAATGCCAACCCTTTGACCGAAGCGTGGCTTCATCCCATTGCGCCGTCTGCGGCTGCGGCGTCAGTGCGGCGACCACATCAAACCAACGGAACCTTGCAAGGGCTGAGGCGATTTCCTGGCTGAGCGAAAAGGCCAGTTGCGCATTATCCTCAGTGGTTGATTGGAAGGGAATGACACCGATCCGCAGCCGAGACGCCGTTGGCGCCGAAACGGCAATGCTTGCGCGCGATTCATGATGCGCCGGGGGGCCAAGCCCAGTCTCAATCTTCGGGCGCGTCGGCGCGGAACGCAGCTTTTCGTAAAGCGCCCTGGTTTCGGCCGCGGGCTCAACCTCCAAGCGGCTCCGCATCGCCATGCGGCAGCGTTCAAACTCGCGAAGCGCCTGCGCCTTTTCACCCAGTTCGGCCAGGGCGGCCATCAGAATACGGCTCGCGCCCTCATGGGTCGGCTCACAGGCAATGATGCGGCGCGCGAGGCCCGCGCGCCTTTCGGCTGGAACATCGGCCCGCGCGATCTGGTGCAATTCCTCATCAAAAACCGCGGTGATTTCGGTCGCGAAGCGGGCGCGTTCCAACAAAAGCCATTCGTCAAAGGCTTCCGAGATGCCGTTCAAATCTTCCAGCAATTCACCTTCACAGAGCGCCGCGAGATCGGTCCTGAGCAGATTGGCGGGGTGCGGGCCGGCCAGGATGGCGGCGCTATCCACCCAGCAGGCCCGCTGGTTCAGGCGGACCATTTCGGCATCGGTTTCAAGCACTTCATCCGCCAAAGGGCCGAAGGCCAACAGCAATTCCCGCAGGGATTGCCGCAGGCTGGCGCGGGCCTGCTGGTCCGGCACACGATCCCAGAGGAGTGCGGCTATCTTGGCCCGGGGCACCCGCTGGCCGGCATGCAGACAAAGATAACCCAAAATGGCGCGGGCCTTGCGGCCGCGGGGCACCAGATCCTCACCCAGATAGCTGATGGCCCGAAGCGCACCGAGAAGGTGGATGCGAACAACCGCCTGCCGGGCGCCGACATCCAGCGCCACAAGGTTGTTCTGATTGGCATTTTGTTGCGCCAATGCCACCCCCAGTGATTGTCCTCAATGGACGTTATACAACCAAACTATAACCTATGGTTGTGTCATGCAAGCATTATTTCACGCGAAAATGCGTTTTTTTAACGCTACCCTCATGCTGGCTTCACAGCCCTTTCACGCCGAGCCACGAAGCTACACCCTATCAACGCTTCGCAACCGCGTCGGTTCAACTTCTGGTAGCACTGAGGTCGGACCCCAAACACAGGAGATGGTAAAATGAACGAGATGCACATGCAACAACTCCCTTCCATGAAGCCGGTCTCCCTTGGTGGGGCCGCGATCGCCGATGCCGGCAAAGTTCGCGTTGGTGGCTGCGCCCCAAGCCTCCCGCCCGTGCGTGTCTCCGCCATCGAGTCCGGGAAGGTCCGCATTGGTGGCTGCGCCCCAAGCCTCCCGCCCGTGCGTGTCTCCGCCATCGAGTCCGGCAAGGTCCGCGTTGGTGGCTGCGCCCCAAGCCTCCCGCCCGTGCGTGTCTCCGCCATCGAGTCCGGCAAGGTCCGCATTGGTGGCTGCGCCCCAAGCCTCCCGCCCGTGCGTGTCTCCGCCATCGAGTCCGGCAAAGTTCGCGTTGGTGGCTGCGCCCCAAGCCTCCCGCCCGTGCGTGTCTCCGCCATCGAGTCCGGCAAAGTT